>DATJMJ010000042.1:0-39531 GCA_035508795.1 Acidimicrobiales bacterium | reverse complement strand
TGGGCAGCCGCTTCGTCCTCCATGAGAACGGCCGAAAGCGCTTCGCCGGCGGCAGCTTCGAAGGCGAGCTCGAGACCTTCGTCGACCTCCACCAGATCGAGGAGGGCTCCGACGAAGCCGGCTACCTCACCGAGGCGCCGGGCCCCTGCGCGAGCTCTTGCCTCGTCCAGCGCCTGCGCCAAGGCATCTGCTCTGGCGGCAGTGCTGTGGCGGCGCTGCTCTGCCTGCCTGCACCGCTCTTCGGCCGCCGCCGCCTCAGCTTCTGCCTCCGAGAGGCGGGCGGAGCACTCCGCTGCCGCGTCCGTCAGGGCGGATCGCGCCGCCTCGGCACCTTCGAGGAGGCCGGCCGATTGAGACTCCTCCGCTTCGAGCCGGGAGCACCTGGCGGCGAGGGCCGCTGCGCGCTCGTCCAGCCGGGCAACCTCGGCAGCGGCGTGCGAAGCGGCCCTTCGCAGCGCCTCGGTCCGGGCCCTGACTTCGCCCGCTCTCTTCGCAGCCGCGGCCGCGGCCTCGGCAGGCCCGGCGACCTCTTCACCCTGGCCGGCAAAATCGGCCTCCAACTGCGCCGTCTCCTGAGCGAGCGCCCTTTCGGCAAGCGCTACCTCAGCCTCGAGGGGCAAGAGCTCGGCCGCCTCGGTCTCGGTTGCTTCCAATTGCCGCCCCAGGGAGGCCGCCTCTGCCTCGAGCGTGGCTACGACGTCTTGGTCCACAGAGGCGTCCCGGTCTCGCTCGGCACGCCGCAAGCGCTCGTTGAGGAGTGCCACAAGGCCCGATGCCCGCGCCCTGAGGCCTTCGGCGCTTGGCACAAGCTCGCCCAGGTCGACGACGTCGGCCTCCCGGCGCTTTGCGTCCAAGGCAGCCTCCCACCCCGATACATCGGTGTCCAGGCGGGCAACGAGCGCAAGGGCGTTGCCTTCGTCTACCGACAGTTGGGCCCGGGCCGAACCAGAGGCGGCAAGGCGCGACCTGAGAGCTTCCAACTCGCGCCCGTGCAGGTACCGCCGGAGGGCGCCGAGCTCTTCGACAAGGCCGGCGTGGCGGCGCGCGGCCTCGGCTTGACGCTGGAGCGGCCTTAACTGGCGGCGCACCTCGCGCAATAAATCCTGTGCACGGACAAGCGCGCTTTCGGTAGCTTCGAGCCGTCGCTCCGCTTTTTCCTTGCGCCTGCGGTGCTTGGAAACACCCGCCGCCTCCTCGATCACGGCGCGCCTGTCCTCGGCCCGGGCCGACAGGATCGCGTCGAGCTGGGATTGCGAGATGATGGTGTGCTGCTGGCGCCCGACCCCCGTGTCGGAAAGGAGATCCTGCACGTCGAGAAGCCGGCATGGCGCGCCGTTTATCGAGTACTCGGACTCGCCGCTGCGCCAAAGCGCCCGCGTGATGCGGACCTCGGAGAAGTCGATCGGCAGCAGGCCGGCCGAATTGTCAATTATCAGCGATACTTCTGCCCGCCCGAGCGCCGGGCGCTTGGAAGTGCCCGCAAATATGACGTCTTCCATCTTGCCCGAACGCAACGACCGTGGCCCCTGCGCCCCCAGCACCCAGGCGACCGCGTCGACGATGTTGGACTTGCCCGACCCGTTGGGGCCGACAACGACCGTTACGCCGGGCTCGAACTCGAGGTTTGAGGTCTCGGCAAAAGACTTGAAACCCCTCAGGGTAAGCGACTTCAGGAACACGTTCCGCCAAAATTAGCCGGGATTATTCGGGAAAACTTCGACCGTGCCTGCCACGGCCCCAACGGGCAGCCCACAGCCTGGTCAGCCACTGGCAGCTGCGGACAACGGGCCCGTCCACGCGTACTCGAGGCCCTCGGCCACGACTTCTGCGAGCTCACCGTCGAAAAAGCGGCGGACAAGCCACAAAGCGAGGTCGATGCCGCTCGTCACCCCTCCGCTCGTGAGCAACTGGCCCTCGTCCACGACACGTTCGTGCACCACTTCGCCCCCAAGAGCAGCGAGATCTGCCAGCGCGTCGTGATGGGTCGTCGCACGGCTGGTGCCGATAATGCCTGCATGCGCGAGCAACATCGCCCCTGTGCACACACCGGCCACGACCGAACCCTTGGCGAAGGCCTCCCCGATCAAACGCGGCCACTCCCTCCTGTTTACCTCCGCCCAGGCACCGACCGGCGCCCGGGCGACCCAGCCGCCACCCGGGACGACGACCACCGTTGCCTGGCCGGGCTCGAACACGGCGTCCGGACGGAACGCGAGCCCAAAAGCCCCTGTCACGTAAGGGACTTCTTCACGGGTGCAAAGGCGGGTCGTCAAGCCCGCACCGAGGGCCTGCGCCCGGCGGAGCACCTCGAGCGGGCCTACGACGTCGAGGTCGTCCACCCCGTCGAAGACAGCGATGTCCACAAGCAGGGCAGGTTGGTCCACGAGCAGGCCGGCCAAAGCGTCGTCAGCGGGATGTTGCGACAGGGCCACAGGTGTAGTTGGCAACGGGATCCGAACCTAGCAGAGCCGCCTTTTGGAAAGGTTGTTATGCGCTCGCCGAGGTTCGCAGCCGGCGCAGAGGCGGAAGCGTCGGGGGCGGTTGGCGGCGTGGCGGCAGGCCGGCAAGCAGGTCGGTGGTCGCCTCGCTCACGCGGCGCACGGCGGCCTCGAAGGCAACCTCGGCTTGCGCCGTGGGAGCGCGGACCCCGCTCACTTTTCTTACGTACTGGCGGGCGGCTGCTTCGATCTCAGCGGCTGTAGCCGCGGGGTCGAGGCCGCGCAAGGTCGTGATGTTGCGGCACATGCTCCCAAAGCTACACAGGGCCCCGTCGTTGGGTGGTCCTTGGCCGCCGAGCGCGCCGGGCCACCGCCGGACCTCGGCCGGCGCGGCTCAGCGCTGGCAATTTGGGCAGAAGTAGGCGCTCTTCGCCCCTATACGCGCCCGCTCGACCGGTGCGCCGCAACGCAGGCAACTCTGGCCGGCCCGCCCGTAGGCACGGTGCTGAAGCTGGTAGTTGCCGGCGGCGCCGCTCACGTCGGTGTAGCGCTTGTCCCTCAACGTCGAGCCTCGCGCCTTCACCGCGGCCCCGAGGACCGAGCGGACCGACCTCGCCAGGCGGCCGACCTCCTCGCGCGTGAGCTTCCCGGCCGGCCGGTCGGGGCGTACCTTCGCCTCGTAAAGGATCTCGTCGGCGTAAATGTTGCCGATCCCGGCAAGGACCCTCTGGTCGACCAGAAGCGATTTGACGGGGGCGCGCCGGCCGGCAAAAGCCTTTGCGAGATAGGACGTTTTCACCTCCAGCGCATCCGGGCCGAGGTGGGCGAGCTGCGCGACCTCGGGCCCCTCCCCCGCGCGGTCGCCAAGGAAGAACTCCCCAAACGTGCGCGGGTCGACGAAGTGGAGCTCACCTGCTTTGACGAAAGAAAACACCGCGTGCGTGTGGGCTGCCGGCTCGCCGGTCGCGGCCAGGAGCTGCCCGCTCATGCGGAGGTGCGCGACCAGCACCCGGCCGTCGTCCCACTCGAAGAGCAGGTACTTGCCGTGACGGCCAATGTTGCGCAGGACGTGGCCCTCCAGCGTCGCCAGCCGTCCTGGCGCGTGCCTGCGCACCGTCCTTTTACCGGTGACCTCCAGGTGCTCCAACCTGTCGCCCACGTAGCGGCGCGACAAGTCCCGCCTGACAGTCTCGACTTCGGGGAGCTCGGGCACCTGGTGGACCTCGGGCGGGCCGCGACCTAGGGCCCCGGCGTGCCGGGGGCGCCAGCCTGAGCGGTCTCGTCGTCAGCTTGCAAGCAGGACCAGGCATCCCTGGCAGCCATTTGTTCTGCTTGCTTTTTGGAGCGGCCCTCCCCGCGCCCGGCCAAGCGGCCGGCGACGTAAACCTCGGCCCGGAAGACCTTGGCGTGGTCCGGGCCAGTGTCGCTCACCTGGTAAAGGGGGAGCTGGTCGAACCTCTGGGCCGAAAGTTCCTGCAGCCGGGTCTTGTAATCCTCCTCGCCCGGCCCGCGGGCGGCTTCACGGAGGCGTTCGCCGAAAAGCTGCATCACGACCCGGTCTGCGACCTCGTAGCCGGCATCGAGGTAGACCGCGCCGATCACGGCCTCCATGGCGTCCGCCAGGATGGACGGCTTGTCCCGCCCGCCCGAGGAGCTTTCCCCCTTGCCGAGCAGGAGGCATTGGCCCAGCTGGAGCTCCCTCGCCGTGGCCGCCAAGGAGGCGGAGTTGACAACCGACGCCCGAGTCTTGGCCAGCTCCCCCTCGGGGAGGCCGGGGTGCCGGCGGTACAGGTAGTCCGTCACGGACAGCCCGAGCACCGCGTCCCCCAGGAACTCGAGCCGCTCGTTCGGCTCGCGCCCGGGGTTTTCGGCGCACCACGAGCGGTGCGCGAGCGCTTGCGAAAAGAGCTGAGGGTCCCGCACCTGCCAACCGAGGTGCTGCGCGAGCCTTGCGGCAGAGGTTTCACGCTCGTCGGAGGCCCCGCCTTCATCGGCGCGACGTTGGTCGTCAGGGCTCATGAGCACGGTGGCTCCAGCCCCACTTTTGCCGAGGAACGGAGCCCGCAGCCGGCGTCGGCGGCCCGGCGCGGGCGGTCTAGGACGGGCTCCCCAACTTGGCGCACACGTAGTCCACGGCGTCGCGGACCGTCTTCAGGTCCTCGAGGTCCTCGTCCTCGATCCTGAAGCCGGCGAAGTCGGTCCCCAGGTCCTTCTCCAATGCCTCCACGAGCTCGATGAGCGCGAGGGAGTCAGCGCCGAGGTCACCGAAAGAAGCCGCCTCGCCTATCGCCTCGGGGCTGACCTCGAGGATCTCAGCCAGGGAGCTGCGCACCAAATCGAGAACCTGTGGCCGGCCGAGGTTCGGCTGTTGTCGTCCTGTCCCAGAAGGCATCCGGTTCAAAGTACCACCCAGCCGCCCGCGGGCCTGCGGCCGCCCCCCGCCTGGGAGGGCGCCCGGGCGCTGCCATCGGGCCGGCCGGCGCCACAATGGAGGAGATGGCACATGACCCCTTCGACGTGGGGCTCGGCGAACTGCGCGACTGGCGGGGGCCCAAGCACGTTGTGCGGCGGGGCCCTCTCCTGGAGGCCCTGGTAGCCGACGTGGACAGCAGGATCCCGGCAGGGCAGGACGCCGAGGCCGACGTCCTGCTCGAACCGTTCGACGGCGGCTTGGCCGTATCGGGGACGGCGCGGTCGCGCTGGGAAGGTGAGTGCCGGCGCTGCCTGCGCAGCGTCGGAGGAGAGGTTGTGGCCGATGTGAAGGAGATTTTCCGACGCGGCGGCGGTCCCGACGAAGGGACCTACCCCATGGGCGATGACCACGTCAACCTGCGGGAGGTGGTCCTCGACTCCCTCTTCGCCGGTCTTCCCCTCCTGCCACTTTGCAGGCAGGAGTGCCAGGGGATCTGCCCCGTGTGCGGCACTGACCGCAACGTCTCGTCGTGTGAGTGCGCCGTCGTGGTGCCCGACCCCCGCTGGTCGGCGCTCGACGTGCTGAAGGTGAGCGAGGCCGCCGACCGCCCGACCGGCCCCGGCCGGTGAGAGTGTAAGATCGCAGCCCTGTGGCCGTACCGAAGAAGAAGACCTCGAAATCAAAGTCACGCAGCCGGCGCGCGAGCGCATGGCCCCTGTCGGCACCGGCCCGCAGCATCTGCCCCCAATGCCGCCAGGCGAAGGTCCCCCATACGGTGTGCTCCAACTGCGGTTGGTACAAGGGCCGCCAGGCAGTCGACGTAGGGTAGGGCCCGGCGCTCAGCTATGAACAAGGTTGTTGACGGCCTGCCCGTGGCCGTCGACGCCATGGGCGGGGACAAGGCACCCGCCGAGATCGTGGCAGGCGCGCTCCAGGCAGCGCGCGAGCTCGAGATCCCCGTCCTGCTCATCGGGGACCCAAAGTGCTTGAAGGACGCGGAGGGCCAGCCCGGGATCCAGGTCGAACCCGCCTACGAGGTCGTGGACATGGACGAGGATCCCGGGCGGGCGGTCCGTACCAAGCGGGGCTCATCGGTCGTGCGTTGCGCCGAGGCCGTGCGGGACGGCCGGGCCTCGGCGATGGTCAGCGCGGGCAACACCGGGGCGGCCATGGCGAGCGCGCTGCTCCGGATGGGGAGGCTGAAAGGCGCCTCGCGGCCTGCCATCGCCACCGTGATACCCGTCCCCGGGGCCGCCGCCCAGACGCTCCTGCTCGACTCGGGGGCCAACGTCGAGTGCACCCCTCACATGCTCGTGCAGTTCGCCCAGATGGGTTCTGCCCTCTCGACCGAGCGCTTCGGGACCGCCAACCCGAGAGTCGGGCTGTTATCAATCGGGGAAGAGGCGAGCAAGGGCAACGCCCTCGTAAAGGAGGCCCACGAGCTGCTCGAAGGAGGTGCGGCCGGGCCGCAGGTCCACTTCATAGGCAACGTCGAAGGCCGCGATGTGATGACCGAGCGCGTCGACGTCGTGGTCACCGACGGCTTCACGGGCAACGTCGTCCTGAAGACCCTCGAGGGAGCCGTAAGGGCCGTGAGCGGCGCGGTGCTCGGAGCGCTGACGAGCACCGAGGAGGTCAAGGAGGCGGCGCGAGCCGTGATGCCGGCGCTCATGCCTCTGGCCGCCCAGATCGACCCCGACACCTACGGGGGAGCCATCCTGCTCGGTGTAAACGGCGTCTGCGTCATCAGCCATGGCTCTTCGAGCGCCCGGGCCATCGTCAACGCGATCAAAGTGGCTCGCCACGCCGTGGACGAGAAGCTGGTGGCGCGCCTCGAAGACGTCCTCCAGCCCGTCGGCCCCCAATGACCACTCTTGCGGACCGGCCCAACACGGCGCTCCTCGTGATCGACGTGCAGAACGGCGTCGTCGCGAAGGGTTACGAGCGGGACAAGGTCATTGCGAACATTGCGAAGGTCGTGGGCAAGGCACGCGGCGCCGGGGTGCCGGTGGTCTGGGTCCAGCATTCCGACGAGGGGCTCCCCAAGGGGAGCCACGAGTGGCAGATAGTGCCAGAGCTGGCTCCGGACGAGAGGGAGGCCCGGGTGGAGAAAAACTATGGCGACTCTTTCGAGGCCACCGACCTCGAGGCGGTCCTTGCGGGGTTGGGGGCAGGGCGGCTGGTGGTCGTCGGGGCGCAAACCGACATGTGCGTCCGCTCCACCCTGCACGGTGCTTTCACACGCGGCTACGACGCCCTCCTCGTGAAGGACGCCCACACGACCGAGGACCTCTCGCAGTGGGGAGCGCCGCCACCGGGCCAGGTCATCGCCCACACCAACCTCTACTGGACCTACCAGGGTGCCCCCGGGCGCACCGCAGGGACCGTCGCCAGCGACGACGTTGATTTCGCAGCTCAGCGAGAGGGCTGACCAGCCAGCCGCTACTCGACCGAGTCCTGGTCGAAGATGGACTCCTCGCCTGCTTGGCCGTCGTCGCCCTTCTCGCCGGCGGCCCCGCCAGGCGCAACGGCACTGAACGGGCCCACTGTCACACCGCCGGACCGGCCAGGGACAACCGGGGGGCGGCCAAAGGTAGCCCTCCCGACGACCGAGCCGGAGGGCCTTGGCGAGCCTGCCGGGAAGCCGCCGACGATGCCCACGGTCCCGCCGCTCGGTACCCCCGGCACTCCCCCACCGGTTCCCTGCCCGGCGCCCTGGCTCGTTCGTTCGTCTTCGCGGTCGGGGATCCCGGCGAGTTTTTGGCGCCCGGCCGCGACCGTCTTCAAGGTGCGCTCGAGCACGATCTCGAACTGGGCGAGCCGCTGGTCTGCGTAGTCCTCCGCTTCCAGCCGGAGCCGGCGCGCCTCGTCGCGAGCTTCTTCGACCGTCCGGCGCGCCTGGGACTGCGCCTCTTTCAGGATCTCGGTGCGCTGGACGAGGCGCTGGGCTTCGGAGCGCGCCGCCTCGACGAGCTCGTCCGCCCTTCGCTGGGTGGCGGCGAGGAACTCCTCGCGTTCCTTCAGCATCCAGCGTGCTTGCCGCAGTTCCTCGGGCAGCCGCTCGCTCGCTTCGCGCAGCAGCTCAAGGACCTCCTCCTTGTTGTCGAGCTTGACCGAGGACGACAGCGGCAGGGCGCGCGCCCCGGCGATCATCCCGGCCACACGCTGGATGAGCGCCTCTGTTTCGGGAGCACCAGCCGCGGGGTTAACGGGCGCGCTCATAAGGCAAATTTCTCCTTGATGGCGGCGAACACCGGGGCAGGGACCATGGCCCCCACCCGGTCGGCTCCTCCGTATGTCATGAAGTCACGTAGCCACCTGGACGCAATAAAAGAATAAACCGACGAGCAGGGCACCAGCACTGTCTCCATGCCCGAGACTGCCTTGTTCATCTGGGCCTGCTGAAGCTCGGCTTCGGCGTCCGAAGATACCCTGAGCCCTTTCACGATCACTTCGGCCCCCACCGCCCTCGCCACGTCGACAACCAACATGGGGGCTTCGTAACTGCTCACCTCGACATTGGCCAAATGCGTTACCGAAGCGGCGATCATAGATCGTCGCTCTTCGAGGCTGAACATCGCCGGCGCCTTTTGCGGGTTTCGCACGGGCGTGATCACGACGCGCTGGAATAGGCGGCTGGCAGCCTCGACTATTTCGAGATGCCCGTTGTGGAACGGGTCGAACGAACCGGGGAAAAGTACCGTCCTCATTGGCCGCTCAAAAAGCCCCCGAAGAGCCGGGAACTGTCGCGGGCCGACGCTCCGCCGCTCGTGGCGTCCCGCCAACCGTAGCCATGTGCCATGTGCCTTATCCTTGTCCGTGTACTTTGCAACGCGCCAAGGTGACGAGAGTGCCTCCGTACCGTTTTACCTTTGCGCTTTGCCATGGCGGGGGCAACTCGGGCGCCTGCGACGATTCCATGAGCACCACAGGGCCCCACTTGGAAAGCCCCTCGAGGAGCGCAGGCCACGCCTGCCAGGCATATGGCGGGTCCGCCAGCACGAGCCCGACCTTGTGGTGCGAGGGCTCTGGCGCCGGGCCTTCGTCCAGGCCGTGCGCCCAGCGCAGGACGTCGGCGCAGACGACTTCGGCCCGGTCGGGCCCGTAGCCGAGGCGGGCGAGGTTGGCCCGCGTCGCCGAGATAGCCGTCCTCGCCTGGTCGACGAAGGTGGCGTGCGCTGCACCCCGCGACAAAGCCTCGATCCCCAGCGCGCCGCTGCCGGCGAAGAGATCCCAGACATGGGTGCCGTCGAGATCCATCTCGCTCTCGAGGAGCGAAAAAACGGCCTCTCGCACCCGGTCGGCGGTCGGCCTCGTACCACGCCCCTCGGGGGCCAAGAGGCGCCGGCCGCCCTTTTCGCCGGCAATGACCCTCAAGGCCGGCCGGCCCGCCGGGCCAAGGGGCGCTCAGTTTTTGAAAAGGTACTCACGGTCATCATCGTCCACCATTGCGCGCAGTTCGTTAGCCAGAGCCGGATGGTCCGCCAGGTTGGGGTCCTCGTCGACGATCTCGAAGGCGACCTCGCGCGCAAGGGTGACGTACTTGCGGTGCCTTCGCAGGGAGGCGAGCTTGAGGTCGTTTACGCCTTTTTGGCGGGTGCCGAGTATCGTCCCCTCGCCGCGCAGGTCCAGGTCGACCTCGGCGAGCTCGAACCCGTCATTGGTCCGCTCGAGAGCAGCAAGGCGCGCCTCGCCCTCGGGCGTCGGGGCATCGGAGAGCAGGTAGCAATAGGAGCGCTCGGCACCCCTGCCCACCCGTCCCCTCAACTGGTGGAGTTGGGCGATGCCGAAGCGGCCGGCGTCCTCTATCACCATGACTGTGGCGTTCGGCACGTCTACGCCCACCTCTATCACGGTCGTAGCGACCAGCACGGGGATCTTGCCCGAGCGAAAATCGGCCATCACCTCTTCCTTTTCGCGCGCCGGCAGCTGCCCGTGGAGCAAGCCGAGCCGCACGCCTGCCAGCGGACCGGAAGCGAGACGGGCCAGTTCCTCGCTCGCCGAGGCCGCCTGGACACGTTCGGACTCTTCCACGAGTGGGCAAACTACGTAGGCCTGCCGGCCTTTTTTGACCTCCGCCCGCACTGTCCCCCAGGCGGCCTCGACGTCGAGCGGCCCGCGAGCCCAAACAGTCGTGACCGGCGTGCGGCCCGGTGGGAGTTCGTCGAGCACCGTAGTGTCGAGGTCCCCGTACACGGTCATAGCAGCGGTCCTTGGGATCGGCGTGGCGGTCATCACGAGGACGTCGGGCACAATCCCCTCGGCTTTTGCCTTGAGGGCCGCCCTCTGTTCGACCCCGAAGCGGTGCTGCTCGTCGATGACGACCATGCCGAGGTCGCCGAAACGCACTGACTCGGTCAGAAGGGCGTGGGTCCCGACGACGAGGTCGACTTCGCCGTTGGCAAGCCCGGCCAGAAGGCGGGAGCGCTCGGCGCCAGTCGTGCGGTTGGTCAACAGCTCGACGCGGACCTGCCTTTCCCCCCAGAGCGACCCGCCGTCCGGTACCACCAAGCCCGAAAGCATGTTGGTAAGCGACATGTGGTGCTGCTCGGCGAGGACTTCGGTCGGAGCCATGAGGGCGCCCTGGTGGCCGCCTGCAACCGCCGTCAGCAAACACCACAGCGCCACAAGCGTTTTACCGGCCCCGACGTCGCCCTGGAGGAGCCGGTGCATCGGGACTGGCTTTGCGAGGTCGTACTCGATCTCGCTGATCGCCCTTTTTTGCGCATTGGTCAAGGGAAATGGCAGGCCCTCGCAAAAGCGTGCCAGCAGCGGTGAGCCGACGACATGCGGGATGCCGCGCGACTCACGCTCCAGGGCGCGCTTGCGCATCACGAGGACGAGCTGTAGGCGTAGGAGCTCGTCGAAGCCCAGGCGGCGGCGGGCAAGCTCCTTGTCCTTCACGGAGCCCGGTTTGTGCACGTGCCACATCGACCAGTCGCGAGGTGCGAAATTGTGCTCTTTCAATGCTTGTTCGGGCACTGGGTCCTCGACCTCGCCTGCCCATCGGAGCGCCTCGGCGACACAGTCACTGATCTCCATGGAAGTTATCCCCGCCTTCTCCGACTGTGGGTAGATGGGGACGACCTTGCCCACCCAGTCACCGTCGACGATTTCGACCGACGGGTTGGCCATCTGGTGACGGCCCCTGAACTTGGTGACCTTCCCGGACACCGCCACCTCGAGGCCCTCACGCAGCTGGCTGGCCCGCCAGACCTGGTTGAAAAACGACAGTTTCAGGTAACTGGTGCCGTCCCAGACGTCCACCGTCACGACCGGGCGCGACCCTCGCCTCGAAGGGACTCGCTGCGCCCTGCGGACGACTGCGAGGACAGTGGCGTCCTCGCCTTCGGTCAGCTCGGCGATCGGTAGCTGCGTGGTGCGGTCGAGGTAGCGGCGCGGGTAATGAGTGAGAAGGTCGGCAAGGTTGGAGATCCCCATCTCCTCCAGTGCATCGGAGCGCAGCTTGCGGGCTTTGGAGGAAGAGGGCGAGCGCAGTGGCCGTCCCGCGCAACGCAGGGTGGTGAGCGGGGCAGCCGCCAGTTCGGCGAGAGTCTTCATGCGCCTGGCCTGCCCTGGCAAGCGGGCTCGGTGCCGTGCCGACGATGGCCGGCAGGTGCGGGGCTCACTCGATGCTGAACAGGTAGGGGTAGACAGGCTGGCCGCCGTGGTGCACTTCCGTCCCGACACCGGGCCTGTTCTCGGTCAGCCACTCGATTATCCGGCGCGTGTCCGAAGGATGAGCGCCCTCGCCCTCGATCACGGTGACTATTTCGTACTCCGCCCCTTCGGGGACGAGGTCCGCCAACAAGGCGATCGCCGCATCCGCTGCGGTCGAAGGGGCGGGTGCGACTGCTTTGACCCCATCGCGCGACAGCGCGAGCCAATCGCCCTCGTGGACACGTCCGGCGGGGGTCTCCGCGTCCCGGGACGCCTGGGCCACCTCGCCCGAGACGACCCGGGAGGCCGCGAGGGCCATGTTGGCAGCGTTGGTCTCCAAGTCTGCCTCGGGGTCGTAGGCGAGCAGCGCGGCGAAACCCTCCGGGATGCCCCCCGTCGGTACGACGGCCACCTTTTTGGTCGCGTGGGCAGCCGCTTGCTCGGCGACCGCGATCACGTTCGGGTTGTTGGGGAGCACGACGACCTGGTCCGCATTTGCGGCGGCGACCGCATCGAGCAGCTCGGCCGTGGAGGGGTTGGCAGACTGGCCGCCAGAAACGATCTGGTTGGCACCAAGGGAGCGGAAGATGCGCTTCACCCCTTCGCCAGAACAAACAGCCACAACTGCACAGTTGACCGCGACCGGAGGGACCTCCTGCTGAGAGGCGGCGGCCTCGCGCACCCAACGTTCTTCCTCTACCTGCTCCGATAGGTCGGTGACGCGGATCTGGCGGGGGTGGCCGATCTCGATCGCCGCCTCGATCGCACCTCCGATGTCGTCGGTGTGGATGTGGCAGTTGTAGATCCCGTCGCCACCGACGATCACTATCGACCCCCCGTAGCCCCCCCAGACACTGCGGAACGCCGGCACGGAGTCGTCGGGCGCCTCGAGGAAGAACATCACCTCGTAGCGAAGGTCGCCCACGTCGCCGGTCGCGCCCTGGCGGCTCCCGGGCGCCCGGGCAGCACCCCCGGCAAGCTCCCCGCGCTGAGCGGGCCCTGGCAAGGCCAGGCCTTCACGGCTGGGTAAGAAGGCGACGCCCGCTGGCAGGGGCGGAGGTTGCACCTCCCACCCGTCGGCCACGTTGAGGAAGCTGTCGAAAAGCAGCAGCAGGCCGGCCCCGCCAGCGTCCACAACCCCCGCAGCCTTGAGCTCGGGCAACTGGTCGGTCGTGCCCGCCAACGCGTCGGCCGCCGACTGCCTCGCCGCAGACAGGACCTGAGACAGGTTGGCACCGCTGTCGGCAGACAGGGCGTCCCCGGCACCGCGCGCCGCCCCGCGCGCGACCGTGAGGATCGTGCCCTCGACAGGGTTGCTCACCGCGGCGTACGCCCCTTCGCTCGCCCTGGCAAAGGCGTCGGCCATCGCGCCCGGGCCGAGCTGTGCGTTTTGGCTACCGGTTTCATCGCCTCGCCCCGCGACGCCCGGGATGCCCTGGCCAGCGCTGTGCAGACCGGGGAGCGAAGCCGGGGCCGGGGCGTCGCGGAAGCCGCTCGCCATGCCCCGCAGGATCTGCGACAGGATCACGCCCGAATTGCCTCGCGCCCCCATGAGCGAGCCATGGCTGAGCGACTTGGCGACCGTCTCCATGTCGGGGCCCCCCGGCCGGCCGCCGACCGCTTCGTCTAGCTCGCTCCTCACGGCGTCGAGGGTCAGGCTCATGTTGGTACCGGTGTCACCATCGGGCACCGGGTAGACATTGAGGCGGTTGAGGGCCGCTCTGTGCTCCTTGAGCGCGCCCGCATAGACCCGGACGACACGGGCGAGGTCAGCAGCCGAAAACGTCTCCAATCCCATCGCTCTAGTCGTGCGCTCCTCCGGCGCGCTCCCCGGCGCTCCTCCCGGCCGCAGGCGCTGTGCCTCTGCGTGGTCAGGGTACTCGCTCGGCCTGACGGCGACTGTGTTGCGTCCCGGCTTGGTCGCGCGGGAGGCCGGCGGGCGGATGGGTACCGCTCTGACCTGCCCCTTAGTGGCCGCGCCCCCCGGGCTGATATCCTGGCTGGCCTATGGCAGGCGTCTGTGAGGTTTGCGGGAAGCACCCGTCCGTCGGTATGAGCGTCAGTTACTCGCACCACCGGACCAAGCGGCGCTGGTACCCGAACGTCCAGCGTGTCCGCGCCATGGTCAACGGCACGGCGCGGAGGGTCAACGTGTGCACCTCGTGCATACGCGCAGGCAAGGTCGTAAAGGCCGCCCGCTAGGAAAGTCAGTCGGCAGGCACTGCGCGCAGCCCGCTCGGCGTCGGCCAGATAACAAGCCCATCCGCCTCGACACCGACCACTCCCCAGCCCGTGCTCGGGTGACCACCGACGGTCTTGCCTGAGGCAGAGCAACCGTTGAACACCGGCTGAGCGGACCGCTGCCCTCCACCGGGTGTCCCAGCGGCCGCAGGTACCTTGAAGGTGGGCATGTCCTGGCACCAGAAGATTTGCCCGGGTGCTGCGTCGTGTTGTTCACCGTTGGCCGTGTCGAGCAAGGTGTCCTTACCGCCGGGGCTCCTCACTACGACATGGGTCGAATCGGAAAAGGCGAGGTCGTTGCCCAGGGCGAGGGTCGCAGGGTCTGTGGCGGGCACGGACCAGGTGACCGCTCCCGTCGCTTCGCTCACCCCCTCGAGGTCCAGCGTCAAGTGTTGGAACGGGGCAGACGAACCTTCCGTCGCGACGCCGGACCACTTGCAGGCGACGTCGCTGGCCAGGAACTGCAGGGTCCCTCCGCACAGGTAATCCCCGCCGGTACGCCACAGGACCCTTCCCGTGCGCGCAGATACGGCGATCGACTCGTCCAGGCCGAGATTTATCTCGTTGCCCGACGGCGCACGTGAAATGGTCCCGATATCAATGCCGTTTTTTACAACGAAGTCCCAGCCATAATCCGGGTTGAACTGGCTGCTGCCGAAAAGGGCAGCCACAGTTGAGTGCCATAGGGCGTGCCCGCCCGGGCCGACCTGCATGACGGTTGGGACTGACGCGTAGGTCTGGTACATGAAGCTTGCGCTTTCTGCCGTGACCGCCTCGGTCTCCGGGGCCCCGATGACCCTATTGGGGCCGGCTACCGACGTCACGATGTGCCCGTTGGCCGGGTTCACGACCAACAATGAGCTCGTGGTGCCGGTGTTCGACCACACCGGCACGCAGAAGTCCCCACCGCCGGGGCATGGCGAAGGAGCGTCGCTTACGATCATCGGGTTGCCCGACGTCCAACGGACAGCGCCGGTGGCGGCGTCGACTCCCTGGAGGAAGACGGCGGGATCGGTGGCGGCACCCGCGGGCGCCATGTTTAGCGCGGTCGACCCGATCACCGCGGGGCCATAAGCCTCGCCTGCCGTGACCCCCGACACCGCCGAAGGCAGTTTCCAGACGGGGCTCCCGTTCCGCGGGTCGAAAGCAGCGAGTTGCAGTTCCTTTTGCGGGCCCACGTCGAGCACGAGCAGCTCGCTGCCCGCGAGGACCGGTTCGCTCGCCAACGTGAGCCCGCCGCGAGACCACCCGGCGGCACCGGCTTGCGCCGTGCCTTGGGCAACCAGCGGGAGCGGAGCTGCCATCACCAGGCAGGACGCCACCCGGAGGAAAGCCGAGCTCCCAAGGCGCGCCCCGTGCTTCCTCCCATCTCTACACCGGTTCACCATGTCGCGCCTCCATCGCTCGAGCCACCGCTCGGTGGGCTTGCTCATCTATCGACAGGTAACGCTGCCGCGGTTGAGCAGGCCCGCGTAAGAGGCCCTGCGCTCTTTTCGCCGGCCCAGGCTGTTCGAGGGCGCCCGGGCCGCTGAGGGCGCCCGGTCCGGGGCGATCAGAGAGCGCCCTGGGGGCGCCTCAGAGTGTTGGCCTCGAGGAGGGACATGACGTCCTCGCTCCTGAAACGGAGGTGCCCGCCGACCGTGCGCAGGCAGGCGAGCTTGCCCGAGGCTGCCCAGTTGATCACGGTCCGCTCGGTTACGTCGAACAAGGCCGCTACCTCGTGGCTGCGGAGGAGGGAATGCCCGTCAGCTGGCTGCTTGGTGCCGTTGACCTGGTCGGTCGGCCCCGGGTGAGGGGACAGGTGGTCTGGCCCCCGGTGTGCGGACAGAGTCGAGGCGAGCAGGCGCCCGATCGCGACCATTGCCGCACGTTCGCGCCGCGAAAGTTCACGTGGTTCGGTGTCGAGGACAGCGAAGATGGCGTTCACTTCGCCGGAAGGACCTATCAGCGGGACGCCCAACAGCCAACGAACGCCGAGGCTCGACCTGGCGAGGCGGCTGTGGGCGAGAGCGGGGTTGCTTGCCGGGTCGGTTACCTCGACCGGCTCCCTCCGGCTCGCAATGATCGCAAAGAGCTCGGGGTCTTCGAGGGCCTCGCGTTCGGCCCCGAACGACAACGTGCTCCAGGCGTCGCCGCGGACGACGGTCAGCAGCGCCAATGGGCAGCGTGCCGCCGTCGACCCAACCAGGAGCAGGTCGGCGAACGCTTGGCCGACCTGGCTCACACCGTTGGCTTCTTCTCTCCTGGCCCCTTGGGCCTGGTCTGCGCCTTGGCCGCCCAAATTGACCACTCCAGGTCCGAGTGGACGGCGCGCTACGGCTAAACCAGGTGTCCTCGCAAGGGGCCTTTCTGCCCCGCGCGCTACCTGTGAGCTGGGCTGCAACACAGTGGGAATTCCCTCGCGCACTCTGCCGGTCTCCTCCTTGTTCCGGGGCCCCCAACTAGAGGGCTCCCCTCCAACGTCGGTCCGTCACGGAGCGTGCTTGAGTAACTACGGAGAATCCAGAAGAAACCTACGGTACCGAGGCGCCTCTCAGTGGCCGCCGAGATAAGGATGAGACGCGCTGACGACCCGGCCGGCGAGACCTTTTGTAACTTGTCGGGCTGTTGAACCCCTTGTCAGAGGTGGTGTTGCCAGCCCCAGGCGGAAAGAGGCCGTCCCGAGAGCGCCCTAGGGGAACCACCAGGGGTGCAGCTGCCTATGCAGCGGGGCTCGGGCAGGCCCGCTGCGGCGAAGGCCTCCGCCATTTCCACTCCGGGTGGCCCTGTGAAAATAAGCACATAGTCGTCGCCGCCGCCGAGCGCTTCATCCAGAGTCGCACCAGGGGCTACGGGGAGGAACCTTTCGTCCAATTCGAGCCCTGTGCCCGAGGCGTCGGCGAGCCTCAGCACGTCGATCGCGAAGCCGTCCGATACATCGATCATGGCGGTGGCCCCGGCCTCGCGGGCGACGATCCCCTCTCGTATGGCGGGCGCCGGGCGCGCGTGAGCCATCACGAGGCTCGACGGGCCGGCAGGGGTGGTGCGGCTCTGCGGGCCCGGGCCCGCGCTCGCGCCCTTGCCCGCGCTTCTGCCCGGGGCAGTGCCTGTGCCCGGCGCAGTGCCCTCTCCTCTCGCCCCCCTTAGTAAGCGGAGGCCGGCGGCAGCAGCGCCAAGCGGTCCGCTGACCCAGATCCTGTCGCCCGCTCTCGCGCCCGAGCGGAACACGGGCGGCCCGTCCGACCAGCCGGTGACGGCCACGGTGACGACTACCTCACTGCCTGAGCTCAGGTCGCCGCCCACGACGGGGCAGGCGTAGCGCGAGGAGGCCTCGAGGAGCCCCTCGTAAAGTTGCTCGAGCTCGCTCGCGCCAAGGCCGACGACGCTGACCACGGCCCTGCCCGGCCGGCCGCCCATTGCGGCGATGTCACTCAGGTTGACTGCGAGTGCCTTCCACCCGAGGTCGGCGAGCCCCGTTAGCTCGAGGTCGGCGTCTATCCCGGCGACCACGCTGTCGGTGGCCAGCAAGAGCCGGTACGGAGAGCCTGGGACGGACAGGACAGCGGCGTCGTCCCCGAACCACGTCTCGCCCGGGGGAGGGGGCGGGCTCCCGAGGAGGCGTTCTATGAGGGCAAGCGCCTCGCTTTCTCCCCTTCCATTTCCATCGTTAGGCGGGCACAACGCAGGCCCCTCCCCGCGCACAGAACTCACGAGAGCGAACCGCCGGAGGCCGCTCTAATGAGCAAAACCCCCAGTTTTCGCGCACCAATGTCACGAGAGCGCCCCTCGGCAAATCACTCTCATGACTTCTGCGCGCGCAGCGCCGCCCGACACCCGGCGCCGGGCGAAGTGAAGGCGAAAGCACTACGGCTCCGCGACCCGAAGGTCCGAGCGCATCGACCGCGGCGCACGGGCTACATCCGTGAGAGAAGCTCGGCCTTCTTAGCGGCGAACTCACGCCTGCTGATCACGCCCCGGCGGCGGAGGTCGTCGAGCTGGCTCAACTGTTCGGCGACCGTCGGCGCAGCCGGGGTAGCAACGGGCTGAGCCGGGCCACCGAGGCCCTCGTCGGCGATCACCGTAGCCGGGGCCCCAGGCGGGGGGGACGCCTGTGCGTGCGGCCAACCGCCTGCACCTGCGATCGGAGGGCCGCCCCGGCGCATGCTGATCAGCCGGTAGATCTCGTTTTGTATCGCGACCGGGTGCGGCAGATCTGGGAAGACCTCCGGGCTGTCGCGGCCCGGAGACTCGAGCAGGACGTCGCCACAACGCAGGACCCGGTCCGAGAGCGTTTGGTTGCAGGAGATATCGGTAAGCCTGTCGAGCAGGATTTCGCGGCCGAAGCGCTTCAGCACGCCCCTTCGCAGCACAAGCCGCTCGTTGGTGACGACGAAGGACGTGGTCGTCCACTTGAGGTACCGGCCGGCAAGCCAGAGGAGGCAGACGACGAGGAGAGCCCCGAGCGCTATGAGCGCCCACTGCGGCACGTCCTCCACAAGCGCCGCAACACAACCGGCGACAACGACCGCAACGGCGATGGCCGGCATAAAGAGGAACTTCCAATGTGGCCTGACGTCGACCACCACCTCCTCGCCCGGGTTGAGCATCTTGTTCGAGAAGCCCATCGCGTGAACCTTTCGCAGTGACCCGGTCAGCCCAGTTTGCTGGCGATCGAGGCCGCCGAGCGCAACGCTGTCCCGTCGGCACCGGTTGAAGCCCACGTTGCGCTCGGCCGTTTGACCGCTTCTTCGATCATGTCGCCGAGCAGTACCGGGAAATCGATGGCGGCGTCGCCCGACCATAAGTACTTGGCCAAAGAGCCCGGGACCGTGTTGACTTCGTTGACCCACCACTGCCCTGGTTGGGAGCCGACGAGGAAATCGAGCCGCCATACGCCACGGGCCCCGGTGAGCACCGCGACAGAAGTCGCCGCCTCCCGGAGCTCCTTTTCGAGCCCTGGTGCCAGCTGGGCCGGCAGCTCACGAGGGGCGCTCACCATCCCCTCGCCACCGAGGTACTTGTCTGCGTAGGAGAGGATCGGGCTCGAGGCATCGCTCCGCAGTGCCCGCTCGAAAAGCGACAGGCTGAGGGCAGGGTACGCCCTGAGCGCGACGTTGACGTCGTAAGCATCGGAGTGGTACGGCTCGGCGATCGTCCCGCGTACCGTGTGCGGCCCGCCCAACTGGACGTAGCGCAGGACGTCTGCCCAGTTGTCGATCACCTCGATGCCTATCGACGAGCCGCCGAAGCGTGGTTTCAGTATGTAAGGGCTCGGCGGCCCTTCCCATCTCGGGGCCTCCGCGCCTGGCTGCACCAGGACGCGCGGTAAGGACGGGAGCCCTGCTCCCTTTACGACACCCCCGAAAGCGAGCTTGTCCATGCCGACAGCGGCGGCGGCGGCGGTTGGCCCGGTGTAAGGCAGACCTGCCAAGTCGAGCGCCGCCTGGATGGTCCCGTCTTCGCCCGGCCCGCCGTGGCAGCAGTTGACCACGACGTCGAGGTCCACCCGGCGCTCCTTGCCACCACCGAGCACCCCGGAACGGGCCAAGAAGAAGCCTCCCCCGGGTTGAGCCAGGAGCCGGAGCTCGCGGGCGCCTCTAGGGGGCCCGTCGAGGAAGGCCGGAGCTTCGAGCGAGGGGTCGACCGAGACGAACTGCTCCCCCTTGGTCCAATAGACCGCTTCCACCCCGTCCGGCCGGCTGGCGAGCAGCGTGCGCGCCGCCTGGAGCCCGGTCAGGATGCTGACGTCGTGCTCGGGAGAAGGCCCTCCGAAAAGCACTCCCACTCGTCCGCTGCTCACTGGCCAACGATATCCCTACCGCCGCAAACGACGGCCCATCCCTCCCGGGCCACGGCTTGCCACCTCCGGCCCGATCGGGTCGGCCACCCAAAGGCACGCAACACCGGCCCTGTGGGCCAACCCCGCGCAAGACTTCCTCTGCCGCGCACGTGCTCAGAGGTGGGCGGCGCCGTGCGCCGGGCCCGGCACGCATCGAGCGTCAGGGGTAATGGTCGGGCAGGTCGTTCTCGAAGAGCACGGCGTCGCCGTCGCCCAGCTCTCCAGATAAAAAGGCGACCGCGGCGGCACGGTTGCGTGACCTCCTGGTAGCCAGGTTCCCGGCACGAGCCCCGGCCTCGAGCGCTTTTGCGTTGGTCCGCCCGACGATCACGAGAAGGTCCGCCACCGAAGCTGCGCTCGCCACGAAATTGGCGTTTTCACGCGCTTGGATCGGCCCCAGCTCGACCATGCCGGGTGTGACGACGACCCTTTTGCCTTTGCCTCCTGCACTTCCGAGCGTCGCAAGCAGGGACAAGGCGGATTTTGCGCCGGCGGGGTTGGAGTTATAAGTGTCGTCGATGACAGTCGAGCCGTTGCTCGCTATCTCGATGCTCCGCCTGTGGGGAGCGCCCGGGAGCATGGCCACACGGCCGGCGACGACCTCGGGCGGGACCCCGAGCGCAAGCGCGACGGCGACCGCACAGGCGACGTTACCCGGCTCGGCGCCCGGCAGTCCGGGGACCACTACGTCCATTTCTGCCCCGAGGTATTTCGCGACGACGCGCAAGCCGCCACCATCAGCGATCGCCCGTACGTCCGCCGTTGAGCCGCCCGACGAGCAACGCCAGACTGTTTTGCCTTCTTCTTCGGCCTTGTCCGCCAGCTGTTCGAGGAGGGGGTAGTCGACGTTCAATATGGCGGTGCCAGCTTCGCCGAGGATCTCGGCTTTTGCCTCGGCTATGCGCTCCAGTGTCTTCATCCGTTCCAAATGGACGGGCCCGATGGCGGTGATCACCGCCACTTCCGGCGTTGCCCAGCGGCACATCTCGCTGATTTCGCCAGGGCCGTAAGTACCCATTTCTGCGACAAAAACCTGAGTGCCGGCCGAGAGGTGCTCGTTGACCGCCCGCGCCAAGCCGGCGGTGTTGTTGAAACTGGCTGGGGTGGCCACGACCGAGAAGGTGCCAGAAAGCAGGTGGGCGATGTAGCCCTTGGTCGTCGTCTTCCCGTACGAGCCGGTGATGGCGACGACTCGGGGGCCCAGCGAGACCAGGCGCCGGCGGGCGCGCTCGACATACGGCGCGAGCAGGCGACCCTCGACCGGCCGGGCGATGGCGAGCGCCAGGTCCACGACAACAGGAGCGGCCAGGGCCGAGAGGGCGGCCGCCGTGACCGCCGGATGCAGCCCAAAAAAGGCAGGTACAGCAACAGCTATTACAAAAATGACCGTGCCCGTCGCCGCCAGCCGCCGGAGCCTGGGCGTCCAGTTGAGCTTGGACGTGCGGCCGCGCAGGCCGAGCCCGATCGGGCCGCCGCCAGTTACTACGACAGTGCCGAGGGCGGCCAGGGCCCGCCAGGCGGACAAAACGGCCGCAGCGACGCCAATTAGCAGCAGTACGCGGTTGGCAACGCCGGACGCCCACCAGCGGAAGGCAAACCGGGAGACCGTCCCGGCGAGGTAGTGCTCCCGCTGCGCGACGCGCAGCCAACGGATAAACGACGCCGCCAACGCAAGGCAACAAAGCGCCAGGGCAACTGCGTCAAGGGCGTCGTTGCTCATGGGGATGGCGGCGCGCCCTCCTTGGGCGCCGGGAGGAGCGAAGCCCTTCCCAGGGCCTCCCTCAGAGCCGTGGCCGTCCGAGGGCCGATCAGGTGGCCCGCGCCGGGCACCAGCGTCACCCGCGAGCCAATGGCCGGCGGCCGGGCAAGCAGAGCGAGGACGCCGTCAAGTGACGCAGCGGTGTCGTTCTCGCCCCATACGAGCTCGAGGGGTCTTCCGTTTGTTGCCCAATCGCGCAGGGCCGCCGTATAGCCCTCCGCCCGGGTCTCGCCGACGGCCTTCACGAGCACGCCTCTCATCAGCGGGGTGGCGCGGCGGTAATCGTCCGACCCGGACTTTTGGCGCCACTTCTCCATGCGTCGCTCGTCGGCCAAGCCGGCGCGGTGAAGCCACTTCACGACTTTGTAGGCCAACGGGGGCCCCGAGGGCACTTGGCCCGGCGCCGGGGCGATGGGGGCGCCAGTGAGGACCAGCGCCCGCACCGGTGGGTCGCAGGGTGGCGCGGTAAGTGGGGTGCCGAATGGGGTGCCGGGTGCGCCGACCGGCGGCAGCCCCGCCTCCGGCCCGGGCCCCGTACCCGCACCTGCACCCGCACCTGCACTCGGCTCCGTCGCAGCACCGCGCCCGGCTGAGAGGGCCGCCAGGTGGACGGCAACCCGGCCGCCGAAGCTGTGGCCGAGTACGACGGCTCCGGCTGGGTCGAGCTCGCGGAGCACCGGCAAGAGCTCCCGGCCGTACTCTTCGGTCGACCAAGGCGCAGGTGGCTCCGGTGCCACGCCGAACCCAGGGAGGTCGACGGCGATGGCGTCGAGGCCCTCGAGCACGCCGTCGAAATCGTGGTGGTCCCGGCACCAGCCGTGGAGCGCGAGCACCCAGGGCGTGCCGACGCCGTAGCGCGTGCCCCAGAAGCGGCCGTCGGCGAAGGTGCTGAGCGCCATGAGCGCTGCCAGGCTATATGACCCTGAGCTGGCAACCTTGGTAAGGCCGGGTGGTAGCTGGGTGACGGTCGGGCCCGGCGGGTAACCTGAATTACATGGTTGTGACTAGCGCCGGTGCCACCGGTGCCGAGATGCTCCTCGACGGGCTCACGTCGAGCCAGAGGCAGGCTGTCGCAACTACCTCCACAACAGTTTGCGTCCTCGCTTCGGCCGGTGCGGGGAAGACACGTGTCCTTACGAGGCGGATCGCGTTCCGCGTGGCGACGGGTTCGGCCAAGGCCGGCCACGCCCTGGCCATCACCTTTACCCGCAAGGCGGGTGGCGAGCTGCGTGAGAGGCTGGGGCGGCTGGGATTGCCCGAGGAGGTGACCGCTGGCACTTTCCACTCGGCTGCGCTGGCGCAACTTCGCCGCTGGTGGGCGGACCGCCGTACGCCCGAGCCGGGGGTGCTCCAGCGCAAGGGGCGCCTCATCGGCGAGCTTGTCTCAGGGCGGCCCGGGTTGGACGGCGTGAGCGTCGCCGACCTGGCCGCTCAGGTCGAGTGGGCCAAGGCTCGGATGATCAGCCCCGGCCAGTTCGCAGAGGCCGCACACCTTGCCAACAGGGCCCTGCCGGCGGACGCAGGCGCGATCGC
Source organism: Acidimicrobiales bacterium (assembly GCA_035508795.1). Classification (GTDB taxonomy): domain Bacteria; phylum Actinomycetota; class Acidimicrobiia; order Acidimicrobiales; family Palsa-688; genus DATJMJ01. Next base: position 16,669 of record DATJMJ010000042.1, on the reverse strand, counting down.
GGCGCTGTACTCGCGCTACGAGGACGAAAAGCAGCGCCGCCGGCTCGTAGATTTTGACGACCTGCTCGAGCGCTATGCAGACGCCCTTTGTTCGGACAGCCGCTTCGCAGCCGCCCAAAGGTGGAAATGGCGGCACGTCTTCGTCGACGAGCTGCAGGACCTCAACCCGCTGCAAGCACAGGTGCTCCTTTCGGTGCTCGGTGACAACGAGGACCTGTTCGTCGTTGGTGACCCGCACCAGGCGATATACGGGTGGAACGGTGCCGACCCCAGTTTCCTGACCGATTTCGCCGCACGCTGGCCGAGCGCCGAGGTCGTCCACCTCGACGACAACCACCGGTCGACTCCACAGGTAGTGGCGGCCGCCGCCGCTGTCCTCGGCCGCCAATCGAGCGAGCGCCTGCGTTCGAGCCGTCCCGACGGCCCGCTGCCGACACTGCGCTCCTTCCCGTCCGAAGTGTCCGAGGCTGCAGGTATCGCGACGCAGCTCAAAGAGTGTGCCGGCGGCCAACGCGCTTCCTGGGCGGACATGGCCGTGCTGGCAAGGACGAATGCACAGGTTGCCGTTGTCGCGAGAGCACTTGCGAGCGCAGGCGTCCCCTTCAGGGCGCTCGCGCCGGTGGAGGACGGCGAAGACGGATGGGCGACCGCTCAGGTGGCACAGGCTGTGGCCGCGCCGGACGACCAGGAAGCGCATCCCGATGGTCCTGCGACGTCCGCCCCGTCGCGAGTTGCAATTACCCGCGAGGGCGCCCGTCCCACGGACGGCGAAGTGACGGTGTGCAGCTTCCACCGGGCAAAAGGGCTCCAGTGGCGTGCCGTTTGGGTGTGCGGCCTCGAGGCCGGGCTTGTCCCGATCGGCTATGCGACGAGCCCGGGCGCCCTCGCTGAGGAGCGCCGCTTGCTCTACGTCGCCCTGACCAGGGCCGAAGAGGAGCTCCACTGTTCTTGGTCGAGGGGGAGACGCGCCGGCAATGGGGTCGCCCTGCGGCGCGAGCCGAGCCCTTGGCTCCCGGTGCTGGCGCCTCACTGCGCAGTCCCTGCTGACGGCGAGTGCGGACCGGACCACGTCTCGCCGGCCACCGGGGCGGTCTCCGGCGCCTCCGTCCCGCAGGGCGACGCCGCTGTGTTCGACTTCCTCGCCTCTGCCCGCAAACGGCTATCTCGCACGGGACGCCGCAAGGCCGAGCCACCTTGGGGGCTGGGACGGCCCGGACAACCCGACGATGACTGCGAGACCGACGGTCCCGAGGTCGCCATTGCGCGAGCGGCTGCAGAGCGGCTCCGCGATTGGCGCCGCCGCCTTGCCCGCGCTTCGGGCGTGCCACCTCACGTCTTGCTGCACGACGCCACTATTGACGCCCTCGCTGTCAGGAGGCCTTCGACCCCCGAAGAGCTGCTTTGCGTGCCCGGGTTGGGCCCGGTGAAGGTGGCTCGCTACGGCCCCGCGATCCTCGAGGTTGTTCGCGGGCCGAAGGGCCAAGTCTTGAACGCGTGAAGGGTTGCCACTACGCTTTGTGGTGGCGTGACCGATGAAAGTGGTCAAACCGGAAATCCGCGAACCGGGAACGTTATTTGGCCGCGCTCAGAGTGCGGCGGTACAATTGAGGGACATGTCGGAGTGGTACTCAATTGAGGTGTTCGACGGCGCCTCTTCGGCGGCTCTTTGGGCGAGCGTCCACGGCGATGCGCTTTTGGAGTCAGCTCTGTCCTCCGGCGCGAAGGACTGGTCCTGGCATCATCACAGCTGGGGGGTCGTCCTCGAGCTCGAGTTCGCCGACGCCAAGGCGTGGGATGACTGGCGAGCGCTACCGGTTGTCCAGGCGGCCCTCGACGGTGTCCCCGACCCGATCAGCGGCCTCATCGTTTACCGCGGTCGTGGTGGGACCTCGGGTTCCCGCAACCCGCGCAAGCCACGCCCTCTGCGTGGGAGCGGGTCGGCGGCGTTGCCGCTCCCCTGGGAGTGGCAAGAGGAGGGCCCGGCGCTCCTGCCCAGCTGGCCGTCATCTCTGCTGCTAGGCGGGAGCCGAGCACGCGTCGGTGCCCAGGCCTTTGCGGGCGGGCATGCTCGGGCACGGCGCGTAACGCTGGTGCGCAGCAGGCACTGACAAAAATCGCCCCGCGTGGTTGCCTTAGGCGGCCACGTCTACAAAGACAGGCGCGTGGTCCGATGGCAGCTTTCCTTTGCGGGCGTTGCGGTCCACCAGTGCCCAGGAAACTTTGCCAGCGAGCACGTGGCTCAGGAGGACCAGGTCGATCCGCATACCCCGGTGCTCATGGAAATCCCCGGCGCGGTAGTCCCAATAGCTGTACAGCTCGGGGTCGGGCCATTTTGCCCGGAACGCGTCGACAAGGCCCCAAGACTCGAGCTCTTTTAGGGCTTGGCGTTCCTCGGGGGTGACGTGCGTGGAACCGGCGAAGGCGGCCGGGTCCCAGACGTCTATGTCCTCGGGCGCAATATTGAAATCGCCCGACACCACGACAGGGTCGGAGGGCTTGGCGACAGCATCAAGGTGGCTGCGCAAGCGGCGGAGCCACTGCAACTTGTACTCGTAATGCTCGGAACCCACCGCGCGCCCGTTGGGGACGTACACGCTCGCAACTGTCAAGTCCCCGCAATGGGCAGTGATGAGACGGGTGTCCTGGTCCGCCTCTTCGCCGTCGCAAAAGCCCATCACGGGGTCGTCCAGGCCGACCTTCGACAAGATGGCAACACCGTTCCACTGACCGGAACCGTGGTGCACGCTCTCGTAACCGAGGGCCGAAAAAGCCATGTGAGGAAAGGCCATATCGGAGAGCTTCGTCTCCTGGAGGCATAGGACGTCGGGCTGGGCGTACCCGAGCCACTCGGTCACGCGGTCCATCCGGACCTTGAGCGAATTGACGTTCCACGTTGCGATGCGCACCGAGCTCTGCTCCTGGTCAGGAGGTCGGCGGCATGGCCACTACTTGGAACAACTCGGCAAGTTTTCCCTCGGGCATGCCTGCAGCAGCGGCGCTCGCCGACACCCAGCCGCGCACCCGCTCCTCGATGCCGGCCGCGTGAGCTACCTGGGTCACGTGCTTGCGGAGCGCACGTATCTTCGCATCGAAAAATTGCGTTATATCGACTGCACGGTTGGGCTCGGGCGGGGCCATCAACCAAAGCTCGCTCACCGCGTGGGGTTGCAGGCCCTCGGCAAGAAGCTCGGGATGGGCGAACGGGTTCCTGGCGTCGGGGTAGGCGGCGCAGACGGCGGCCGCGCCAACCAGGAGGTGGTCCGGGTGGCTTGCGCCAATGCGCGCCCAGTTGCGGTCGGGGGACTGGCAAAGCAGGCGTTGCGGCCGGAACTGGCGGACCGCACGGCTCACCTCACGCCGGAGGTCCAGCTCCGACGCGGAGCTCAACCGGCCGTCGGGGAACCCGAGGAAGACAACTTCATTGACGCCTAGCTCGGCAGCCGCAGCCCTTTGCTCCTCGCGCCGTAGGCGGGCCATCTCGCTGCGGCTGACCGAGAGGTCGGAGCCTCCCGCGTCCCCATCGGTAGCGATGCAATAGGTGACTTCGGTACCGGCTTTCACCCAGGACGCAACCGTCCCGGCCGCTCCAAAATCGACGTCGTCGGGGTGTGCCGTGACCACCAGAGCCCTGTCGGGCGGGGCTGCGTCGTCTATGGCAATTGGCGGCGTTTGCGGGTTAGCAGGCACTAGGTAACTCTACTGAGCCCTTGGGACGTGAAGCGGTTAGCGGCGAGCGGGCCAGCACGCCCCTGGCCCGCTGCCTGAAGGCTGAGCTTGTCGCTCGGCCAACGCGCCCCCCAGCCGTCGCCTCCGAGTCTTCGCCCGGGGGCAGGCGGTTTCGCTTCGAGGATGTTATACCCGTCCGCAGTACGCGTGAACGGCAGGTTAATTGCCGCTGACGGCCGATGGGACGACGACCGTTGGGGACCGCCTGTAATACGCGTCCACCAGGCATGCGCCCGACACAACCCCGAGGGCAGCTGCAAGGCCAACAGCCACCAACCCAGGTTGGTGGCCGGCCGCCAGCCACGCAACCCCGGTCAGGCTAAGGGCGAACGTGCCAAGCGAGAGTGAGGCTCCGGCACTCTCACGCAGGCGGCGACGGCGACCCCGGAGCGACTTGGCGCACTCAGCGGCGCAGGCCAGCGAGAAAAGGCCGAGCACTATCACGACAACGCCGGCAAGGCTGAGCACGCTCGGCTCGGTGGCGCGGCCAACGAAGCGCCAGTACCCGACGACGTTGCCACTGGCACCATGTCCGGCGGCACCTCTCAGCGTCAGCTCGAACGTGAGCGGGCCGGCGAGGACGTACTGGGCAAGGCTCACGTCGACCAGGGCAACGTGCTCGGGCCCGACAGGAGCCGGCCCGAACGGGGCGCTCGCAGAATAAACCGTGAGGCCGGCAACCAGGATGGAGAGCTCCGCTCGTGCCGCGACGGGGCCACCGGGTACGAGCCAGGTACGCACCGGCTGCGACATGTCAACGGGGATCTCACGCGACGTGGTGAGCGCAGCACCGTCGACTATCACGTACTTACCGGCGAAATCGCCTCCCAGGCTCTGCCCACCGGCCACGTCCGTGCCGAGAAAAGCAACCAGCACGGCCAGGACGAGTGCCCCGGCACCTAGCACGAGCGAGAGCGGGAGCCGGGGACGGAGGCGGGGTCGGAGGCGGAGGCGCGGACGGAGCCGGGCGGAGCGCCCTCTCGCGTTGGTGCCCCATTCGTCACGACCCCCGTCCTCGAGCAGCCCCTCGGAGGCGCTCGGGTCCGATTGCGTGCTCATCGACCTCGTGAGGGTGTCGAGAAAATCGTCGGGTGGCCCGCTCACACCACGACTGTAGAGCCGCCCATCGCTCGGCCTGGAACGCGATATGCCCAAAAACGATAGGTCTAAGGAATCCAAACTGTTTTGACGATAGAAGACCTATAATGCGCAATATGAAGCGTTTTATATGTCTCGTGATAGGGCACCAGGAATTCGACCCCGAAGTCCTGCGGGCCAAGCCGTGGGACGACCCGGACTTCTACGCGTACGCCAAACCGGACTTCCGCGAACAAAGCTGCCTGCGTTGTGGCGAGCGGCTCGAGGACCGGGTTGCCGCCTAGTAGTTAGCGGCGGCACAGCCGCCGGATGGCCCCGACGCTCTAATTGACCGTCCAGGTCGTACCCGAGTGCAGGAGGGCATCGAGGTCACCCGGCCCTTTGCGGGCGGCGGCAGCTACCAGCTGGTCCTGGACTAGTGACCCGTAATCGGGTCGCTCGATGGCTCTGAAAACCCCAATAGGCGTTGGCGAGGTCGGGCCCCCTGCCAACCGGGAAAGCGCGAACGCCAGGCTCGGGTCGGCGCGTGACTCGTCGTGGACGAGCAGGTTGTCCTCCCCGACGTCGGCGACGTCGACAATTACGGCGCTGCCGTGGCTGTTGATCACCACGCCCTTTTCGCCGGCGGGCCCGAAGCGGACAGGCTCACCGTGTTGGAGGGGCACGAGCATCGCCGGCCGGTTGTCCTTTGCCGTGATGGCCTCGAAGGCGCCGTCGTTGAAAACGTTGCAGTTTTGGTACACCTCGACAAAGGCGGTCCCCTTGTGCTCGTAGGCCCGCCGGAACGTCTCCGTCATATGCTTGCGGTCCATGTCGTGGGTGCGGGCCACGAAGGACGCCTCGGCGCCGAGGGCGAGCGAAACCGGGTTGTAGGGGTAGTCGAGAGAGCCGAACGGGGTCGACTTGGTCACCTTGCCCGGCTCGGAGGTCGGTGAGTACTGGCCCTTTGTCAGGCCGTAAATCTGGTTGTTGAAGAGGATGATCGTGAGGTTGACGTTGCGGCGGAGGGCGTGCAGCAGGTGGTTGCCGCCAATGGAGAGGGCATCTCCGTCACCTGTGATCACCCACACGTGGAGGTCGGGCCTTGCGACAGCGAGCCCGGTCGCAAGGGCGGGGGCCCGCCCGTGGATCGAGTGGATGCCGTAAGTGTTCATGTAGTACGGGAAGCGGCTCGAACAACCGATGCCCGAAACGAACACAGTGTCTTCCCTTTTCGCCCCGAGGTCGGGCATGAGGAGTTGCACCGCAGTCAGGATCGAGTAGTCACCGCACCCGGGGCACCAGCGGACCTCCTGGTCGCTCGTCCAGTCCTTGCGCGTCGTAGTGGGTGCGGCGACGTCGGTCATTTACCTTCCCCTTTGCTCTCTTTGCCGCCATTCGCAGCGCCGGCCAGAGGCCCGTCGCCGGCAACCTGCAATTGGGAAACTATCGCCAGCTGTATGTCGACTCGACGGAACGGCAGGCCGTCGACCTTGTTGAGCCCCTGCGCGTCCACGAGGAACTCAGCCCTTACCATCCTGCGCAACTGGCCGAGGTTTACCTCCGGGACGAGGACCGACCGGTAGGCAGTCACTATTTGCCCGAGGTTTGGCGGGAACGGGTTGAGGTAGCGCAGGTGGGCATGGGCGACCCGCTGCCCGGTCGAACGGACCGCCTGAACCGCGGCCTGGATGGCGCCGTAGGTCGAACCCCACCCGAGCACGAGCAGGTCCGCCGCACCGAGCCCGTCCGGGTCGTCCACCTCGACGAGAGGGATATCGTGAGCGATCCCGGCGACTTTTTGCGCCCTCAGGCGGACCATCAAGTCGTGGTTGACAGGGTCGTAGGACACATTGCCGGTCCCATCGGCTTTTTCGAGCCCGCCGATGCGGTGCATCAGCCCGGGCGTTCCCGGAAGGGCCCAGGGGCGGGCGAGCGTCTCGGGGTCGCGCAAGTAGGGCCAGAAAGCCTCGGTCCCGTCGGGGAGCACTTTGTTTGGGGCGGTGGCGAACTGGAAATCGGCTGATATGTCAGGCAGTTGGGCGACATCTGGGATGGGCCACGGCTCGGCGCCGTTGGCGAGGTAACCGTCCGAGAGCAAGATCACCGGGGTGCGGTACTTGAGGGCGAGCCGTGCCGCCTCGATGGCGGTGTAGAAGCAATCGCCGGGCGTGCGCGGCGCCAGTACCGGCAACGGGGCTTCGCCATGGCGCCCGTACACCGCCTGGAGGAGGTCCGCCTGCTCGGTCTTCGTGGGTAACCCGGTCGATGGGCCACCCCGCTGGATGTCGATGACGAGGAGCGGCAGCTCGAGCGAAATGGCGAGGCCGATGGTCTCCGCCTTCAGGTCGAGGCCCGGCCCGCTGGTGGTCGTGACGCCGAGCGAGCCGGAGTACGCCGCCCCGAGCGCCGCATTGACGCCGGCGATCTCGTCTTCGGCCTGGAAGGTCCGCACACCGAAGTTTTTGTGCTTCGACAGCTCGTGCAGCACGTCCGAGGCCGGGGTGATCGGGTAGCTACCAAGGAAAACAGGCAGTTTTGCAAGGTGGCCCGCAGCCACGATCCCCCATGCAAGGGCCGTGTTGCCCGAGATGTTGGTGTACGTGCCCGATGGGAGATGGGCAGGCTTCACCTCGTAGCTCGACTCGAAGATCTCGGCGGTCTCGCCGAAGTTCCAGCCCGCCTTGAAAGCCATCGTGTTGGCTTCGCGCACCATGTCGTTGACGGCGAAGCGCTTGTTGACCCAGTCGAGCGTCGGCTCGATCGGGCGGCTGTACATCCAGCTGACGAGCCCGAGAGCGAAGAAGTTTTTGGACCTTTCGGCGTCGCGTGCCTTTGTACCGCTCGGCTTGACGGCCTCCATCGTGAGCGACGTCATCGGCACCTCGTACACCTTGAAGGCGTCGAGGCCCCCGCTCGAGCGCGGGTCGGCGTCATAGCCCGCCTTCTGCAGCGACCGCTCGTCGAACGCGTCGCTGTTCAAAAGGATTGCCGCCCCCGGCTCGAGATCGGGCAGGTGCGCCTTGAGCGCCGCCGGGTTCATCGCCACGAGGACGTTGGGGTGGTCGCCCGGCGTGAAAATGTCGTGGTCGGAAATATGGATCTGGAACGCAGAAACCCCTGCCACGGTGCCGGCCGGAGCCCTGATCTCGGCCGGGAAGTCGGGCAACGTGGACAGGTCGTTGCCGAAAATGGCCGAACTGGTCGTAAAACGGTCGCCAGCCAGCTGCATCCCGTCGCCCGAGTCCCCCGCGAACCGTATGACCACCCGGTCGAGGATCTTTGTCCTGCTTTCCGGCATCGCCGGGGTCGCTCTGCCTTCCACCTTGGCCCCCTAAAACGAGTTGTTGCAACCTCTCAGTCTAACTGGCGGGCGGGGGCCCCGGGCACATGGGACGGCTGGTCAGGCGATCGTTATGGCCGGGTCGGCGTAGACGTCCTGCACGGCGTTGATCAGGCCGACGCCCTCCTGCATCGGGCGCTGGAAGGCCTTGCGCCCCATGATGAGCCCTGCACCACCGGCCCGCTTGTTTATCACCGCGGTACGGACCGCGTCGGACATGTCGGCCGCCCCAGCGGACTCGCCCCCGCTGTTGATGAGCGGGATACGCCCCATGTAGGTGTTGACAACCTGCCAGCGGGCCAGGTCGATCGGGTTGTCGGTCGTGTAGTCGCTGTAGACGAGCTTGGAGGTCTTGCCGAAGCCGATCGCAGTAAACCCGCCGTTGTTTTCGGGCAACTTCTGCTTGATGATGTCAGCGTGGATGGTAACCCCGAGGTGGTTGGCCTGGCCGGTGAGGTCGGCGGAGACCTCATAGTTGACGCCGTCTTTCTTGAAGGCGTTGTTGCGGACGTAGCACCAAAGCACGGTGAACATGCCGAGCGCGTGCGCTTCCTCGAAGGCCTGCTCGACCTCCATCATCTCGCGGCGGGACTCCTCGGCCCCCCAGTAGACGGTCGCTCCCACACCGACGGCACCGAGGTCGAACGCCTCTTGGGGCGACCCGAACATGACCTGGTCATAAGCATTGGGGTAGGTCAGCAACTCGTTGTGGTTGAGCTTTGCGATGAACGGGATCCTGTGCGCGTAGCGCCGCCCGACCGCACCGAGGACACCGAGCGTGGTGGCCACGGCGTTGCAACCCGCCTCGATGGCCAGCTCGACGATGTTTTTGGGGTCGAAGTAGATCGGGTTGGGCGCGAAGCTGGCCGCCGCCGAGTGCTCGATCCCCTGGTCGACCGGGAGTATCGAGATGTAGCCGGTCCCGCCGAGCCGGCCCGTGTTGAGCAACAGGCCGAAATTGCGCAGCACCGGGATGGGCCTGTCGGTAAGCGACATCACGCGGTCCACGAAGTCGGGCCCGGGGAGCACAAGCTCGTCGCGGTGGATGCCCTTGCACTCGTAGGTGAGAAGCGGTTCGGTATCGTCTCCCAACAGCTGGTGAATGTCCATCGCGGTCGCTCCTAGGTTCGGCAAAGTGGGTACGTGGCCGAGTTTACCGTGGCCCTGGTTGGCCCGGCCCGGGGCGAAAGTCCCGACCCGCACGTGGTTGCGGCAACAGCAACGCTCCCGCCTGGCGCACCGTTGGTAACCTCGACCAGTGGCCGTTCCGGCGGTGGGCTCCCTAGCCCCAGGTGACGGGCCGCCGGTACGGATGGTGGCGACGGACCTCGACGGCACCCTGCTCCGCCCGGACGGCAGCGTGAGCGACCGGACGGTCGAAGCGGTCAGGGCTGCCCAGGGCGCCGGCGTCCACGTTGTGCCGGTCACCGGGCGCCCGCCACGGGTTACCTGGGAGGTCGCGGCCTACGCCGGCCTCGGGCCACTGGGTGTCTGCGCCAACGGAGCGGCGGTCGTCGACGTCTCGACGATGGAGGTGATCGAGCTGTCTGCCATCGCGGCGGACGTCTGCAAAGGTTTTGTAGGGCTCGTGCGCAACGCTTACCCGGAGGCTGTTTTTGCCCTGGACGAAATGGAACATTTCTCTTACGAAGCAGGGTTCCTCGAAGGTGATTGGAGCTGGGACGAGTCGCGCCGGATGGTCGACGACATAGCGCAGGCTGTTGGCTCGACCTGCATGAAGCTGCTCGTGCGCAGGCCCGGGTGGAGCGCGCCCCAACTGCGCGCCGCCCTCGAGATCGACCTGGCCGAAGAAGGCAGGGTCACTTCGTCCGGTCTCGACTGGGTCGAAATAGGGGCGCCCGGCATATCCAAGGCGTACGCGACCCAGCGCATCTGCGACCGCCTCGGGATTTCGGTCGCCGAAGTGCTTGCGGTCGGCGACAACTACAACGACCTACCGGTCCTCGCATGGGCCGGGCGAGCCGCAGCACCGGCCAACGCCATACCCGAGGTGCTTGCCATGGTCGAGCGGGTGGTCCCGCCCAACTCCGAGGACGGGGTAGCTCAGCTGCTGGAAGACCTTGCGGCACAGGCGGCGGCCCGAGCCTGAGGCGCGGGCCGCTATGGAGCGCTTCAGGCGAGAGCGACGAGGCGTTGACGCACGTCGTAGGCGTCAGGGTCCACGGACGCGATACGGCCGAACAGGTCGCGAGCCCGTGGCAGCTCCCCCGCCCTCTCGTAGAGGTCGGCAAGCGCGTACCACTGGCGCAGGTGCAGTGGCTTTGGCTTCGAAGCCCGAAGGGAACTTTCGAGCAACCGCACGGCACCGTTGAAGTCTCCGCGGTCCGCCAGTGCACCCGCTGCGACGAGGCGGCCTTCCGCCACCACCTCGGCGCTGGGCGACGCCTCACGCAATTCAGCCCAAACCTGTTCGGCGTCCTCGTACCGGTGCAGAGCCCTGTAGGAGTCTGCGATCACCGGGTATTGGTCGTAACTACCCGAAAGAAGGTGGTGCGCTTCGAGCTCGCGCACCGCCGCCGACCACTTCCCGAGACGGTAGAGCGTAAGGCCGAGGAGCTCACGCACTGCGGGCGACCCGGGTGCCAGAGCGGCGAGTTTCCTGAGCAGTTTGAGGGCATCCTGGTAACGGTCGGAGGCGTAGGCGCGGGCTGCGTCTTGGAGCCGCTCGTTTGCCCGCGGTTCGTGGAGGATCTCGTCGCGAGCGACCCTTGCACGCGAGACCGCACCGGCCTTTTTCTTCGCAGTGGCCCTTGGTTGGCGCGGACCAGCGGGCCTTGTGGGCCTACCGGCGTCGCGCGAGCCGGACGATTTGCTTGCGGCCGGGCGGCCGCGGGCGGGGAGACCGGCCTCCGGCACAGCCACCAAATGGTCGTCCTCGCCTGGGCCGCTCGGCTCGCGGCGCTCGACCAAGTAGCGCTTGGGCGCTCGGCCTGGTTCGGCGCCTGTGCCGAGGCGCGCCTGGGGGGCCCGCCGTGTGAAAGGTGCCGGCGACGCCGGCTCGGAGCTCGCGCCGCGGTCCCGCCGGGGGGCGCCCGGCCTGCCTCGCGACGAGCCGGCCCCGTCGGGCGCTCTTTCGCCCTCGTACCACAACTCCCTCGTGCCGTGCCTCGTGACGCTCCCCCACTTCGCCGGGAATGCCTTCGGTTCGGGTCGCGCCACCCAGGGGCGCGGCCGGGCGTCCAGGGATCCTCGCCTGCCGCTCGAGTTCCCCGGCCTACCCGTGGTTGTAGCCCATCGGTCTGCCTCCCTAGGCACCGTCGGGCGCCGCCGGTCACCAAATGGTCCGGCGGCAAAACCATCCCTGCCCCTCCCCCGGGCGCCGGCGTCACGGGAATTGTCTGAGCGGCCGAAAAACGGAGGTCCCTGCGACGTAGTCCGAGTACTGCTGGCGCGTCCTGTCTGGCTGCGCCTGCCGTCCCCGCCTGCCCCGGGATAACCGCCATCGTCCGGGCGGCGTGCTCGGGGCGGCGGACCTGGCGCCCTCCCGTTGCCCCCGGACGGTCGCCCCCACTGCGGCCCGGTCCCGGAAAGCTCCTCCGAGCGAGCGGGGCGGCGGGGCCTGTCCGGGTCGGAGGACCAGCGCGGGGCGTCGGGCCGAGCGGGTCGGCGGGGCCTGTCCGGGTCGGAGGACCAGCGAGGGCCGTCGGGCCGAGCGGGGCGGGCCGAACCCGAAGAGCGGCCCGTCCCACCGAACCGGCTCGGCGGAGCGGAGCGGCGGGCGCCTCCGAGACGGTCCGGATAACCGCTACGCGCAGGCGGGGCGGTTCGACCAAACTGACTTGTGCGGGCTGGCTGGCCGGTGCTGCCGGGCTGGCCGGCCCGGGGGCGACCTCCCGTGGCGGGGGCCCGTGTACGGTCGGGAGGAGCCGGGGCGCTCTCGCCAGAGCGCGAACGGCCTGTGCCGTTGGCCGCAACGGGACGGGCCGTCCCGTAGCCCTCCTCCCGAAAGCTCGGACGACGGTCGTCGTACCCGCCGGGTTTACGTCGATCCCGCTCAGACGAGGCGCCTCGGCTCGGTGTCAGCCGCGCGCTGCGGTCCCGGGGAGCGGCGGACTGCTCCGGCCTGTGGGGAGCCTCGCGCGCCTCGGCCCAGCGACGGCCAGGGTCGCGCTGCGCCCGAGCGGAGGCGGCTCCGGCGGCCTGGCGTCGGGCTGGCTGCGCCCCCGCCGGACGGGGCCGTCCCGAGCCAACGTCCCCAAAGCTTGCTGCGCCAGTACGCGCAGCCGGGCCTTTCCGACCCGTGGATGCCTTGAACGGCTTTACTTGATCGTAATTGCGGCGCGCGTCAGCGTGCCTACCACTCGACGCGGCCATGCAACGAGTGTACCGAACGCCCGAAGCGGCCCTTTCCGGGCGCGGACTTCAAGCGGCCAAACTCGCCAGCTGCGCCAATTTGACCCGAGAGGTGAAACCGAGCCTTCTGTAGAGGTTGGAAAGGTGGTATTCGACGGTCTTCAGGCTCACGACGAGCTGGGCGGCAATCTGCTTGTTTGAGCAACCTTCGGCGACGAGCCTCACGATGGACGCCTCTGCCGGGCTGAGCCTCGCGACCAGCATTTCGCCCGGCGAGCCATCGGGGTCGTCCAATTGGGCCGCCGGGCCGGGCAGCCCGAGGTCGGGCGTCCCAAGGGGCTCCTTGTGGCCTGCGGCCAAAAGAAATGCGATCAGCTCGTCGGCATTTCTCAGCTGAGCGGTTTCGCCGTTTTCGACGGCCTGCGCCTGCCCGGCAATTCGCCCCTCCGACAAGGCGGAGGGCACCAACCTGAGGACGAAGGACAAGGTCATGGTCGTGACCGTAAGGCTCGGCGGTCCTACGAAGGTTAAACGCTCCTTGCGTGGTCACCCCCACTCATCGAGTTGGTCGCGGCCGAGCGTTCGGGGTACAAGCCGGACGGGCCAGGAGCTTGTATACCCGACAACCCCAGGCTCTCCAGGACTGTGCCGGCGCGCCTCAGCACAGCATGGGCCGAACCCGTGCGGCCCTGAGATGTGAACAGCCGCGCCAGCTTCACGTACCGGTCCTCGTCGTACGGCTCGGCTTGTATCGCGCGTTGCACCAGCCTTGCGGCTTCGTCCACCTCGCCCGTCGCTTCGGCGTGGGCGACAAGCAAGTCCAGGAGCTCGAGATAAAGCAAACGTGCTCGTTCTCGTGGTTCGGCAGCCCATGCGGAGTAGGCGAAGGCCGGAGCGAGGTCGCCGCGGTAACGGTCGACGGCCGATCGCGCCAACGCCGCCGCCTGAAGATGGTCCCCGTTGGCGCGGGCCTTGAGCGCCAAGCGCGCTTCGCTCTCAAAAAGCACCGCGTCGATGGTCGAACCTGGCGCAATGACGACCATCTGGCCGCTGCGGACAAGGACATCGCCGATGAACACGCGGAGCCGGCTCAGGATGTTTTTCAGCCGGTTGCGGCCGGCGTCGGGGCCCACCGCAGGCCACAAACTTTCTATGAGCTGCTCCGCGCGGACTCGCCCGCCTGCCGCGGCGACCACGCAGATCGTTTCTGTAGGCAGCCCTGGGGGCGGGTGGAGCCGCCGTACCCCGCGCCGCAGGTCGAAACCTCCGAGCACGCTGAGCGAAACCCTTGCAGCGCCCGCAGCGATGGCCACTGCTGCAGTAGAACCCGCAGCCCTCGCGGCAGGTAACAATGCTTCTGTTATCGATGGTTCGCGCACCATGGGTGCGTCGGCGATGGCCATGTTCTCGCAGTACTCGAACGCCTCTGCCGCCAGCCGGCCGGCCCGCTCGTCGCCCCTGCGCAGGGCGGCATATGCACGCATAAGCTGGAGCGGCCAACGTTCCTGAGGGTCCAGGTCAGGCCTGGCAAGCGTCGCCGCAAGCGAGTCCTCGGCTTTGTGAGGGTCGCCGGAGCGGGCGAGGACCGACGACTCGTAGACGCAAACAACCCTTTCGAACCCCGTCATCCGCTCTTTGGCCTGGGCAAGCAGGTCGGCGGCGAGACCATTGGCCCCGGCCCGATCGAGGAATTCGGCGCCCTGAGCAAGGAACTCCGTGCCCGGGTTTTCGTCGAACCAGGAGCTCTTGTGCTCGAGCACCTGCTGGGCTGCGCGGATGGCTCGGCTTTTGTCCCGCATGTAGGCGGCAATCTCGAGCTCGGACCAGCGGGAGTACGCCGTCAGCCAGTCCTCGCCGAAAAGGGCTGACAACTCGTTCATTTCGGCGAGAGAGGCCTCGCTTTCTTCGAACAATCCGAGCGCGCAGAGCACGGTTAGGCGGAAATTGATTAGGAACCCCCGGTAAGGGTTGCGCGGCGGGATTAGCGCAAGCGCCTGGTCGAGGGTTTCCAGCGCGCGCCGGTAACGGCAGAGCCCGAAGTGGAGGCCCATGCCGAGCGAGGCCAAAGCACGTGCCTCCCATGCCGGCTGCTTGAGACGCTGGGCCAAGCGCACTTCCTCCTCGAAGAACTCCTTGGCATCGTCGTGAGGGCCGTCTGCGCTCCACCAAGAACGCAACCGCCCGAGCGTGCCGACGGCTCGCACCCTGGCGACCTCCTCCAGTGGGCTGGAGTTGTCCATGACCGCCCGGGCGAGCGCCCAGGCGCGCTCGCGCTGGCGCTCGTCGGCGAGCAAGTCGCGCGACTGCTCGGCCCGGAACTCCCGGATCAGAGGCCCATCTTTGGCATTGCCCGCTTCGAGGATCTGAGCGGCCCTGTCGAGTGCGCGGCGGCGCACATCGCCCCGGTAGGCCGATTCGGCCGACCGAGCGAGGTTGAGGAGCGCACGCGGATGGCGGCGGACAACACCAGGCGGCATGCGCTCTATGGCGTCGGAGATCTCTGCCCACCCGAGCTCGTCGGCTTGATGGGGCGCCAGGCCGGCAAGCAGCGAGGCCGCTTGTTCACGGAACCCCGACGTCATCAGCATGCGCAGAGCCGAAGGGACATCGCCTTCCCGGCTGTACGAAGACGATGCCTCCTCGGCGCTACGGCGGGTCAGGGGCGCGAGGCTGGCGAGGTAACCGGTCACCGGCCCCGCCATTTGCCATCTGCCCGCACCAGTTCGCAGCACCGGGGCTCCCGCAAGCACAGCGCGTTGGAAGAAATCGGCCGCCCCGCTTATCGCCTCGGCAAGCTGCGGCGAGAAATAGGGCAGGTGCGCCAGCTGGATGAGGGCGTCTCGCTCTCGGGGGCTGAGGACTTCGATGAGCGGCCCCATCAAAGATGCGATCGTGCCGTGCGGGCCGAGGCTTGCCGTGGGCACGAGCTCGTAGGCCGCGCCGCTCTGCATCGCCCGGACCGCAAGTACCAATGCGCCCCCCCAGCCCCCGGTACTGGTGAGCAGCGCACCGACCTCGTCCGGCGAAACCGGCCGGCCCAGCAGGCTGGCGGCGAGCGTCGCGGTTTCACCCGAATTGAACGAGAGGTCCTCGGCCCCGACCCACGTGGCGCCCGGGACGTCACGTAATTGCCCGAGGGCAGCGGGGAGCCGCCTGGCCGTCAGGACCACGTGGTGGGGAGGTACGAAGCCACGCGCCAGGCGGAGCACCGCGGCACAGGCTTCGCTTTCGGTGAGCCAATGGACGTCGTCGAGTACGAGCAGCAGTGGCGTCTCGGCCCTGCTCAGGGCATCAAGGAACCGTTCGGACCAGTCCGGCGCGGACGCCACAGCGAGCACCGCAGCCAGGTCGGAGAGGTTTGCAGACCGGAAGGCACGAGCCATCGAAGCGGCCAAGAGCTGCGGCTCGTTGTCGGGTGGCCCGAGCGTCAGCCAGGCATTGGCGATACCCAGCGAGGTACGTAGCTCGGACACGAGGACGGACTTGCCGTAACCGGCAGCGGCCTCGATGACCCCTACAGTCGCTGGCGCGAGTTCCGAAACCAGTCGCGGGCGCGCGACATGGAACGGTGGGAGCCCGAAGCGTCCTCCCTCGTTGGAGGGCATGCTTGGAGCCTATAAAAAGACGCCAAGTCTCCGCGGGCTGTGACCAGCTCGTCGCGCGGCTGTCCCGAGTTGAGTGGCGGCAAGGAAGCTCTACGCGAAAAAGCCCGTGCCATCCGCCTCGGCACGGGCTCTGCCAAAAATATCCCGGCGACGTCCTACTCTCCCAGGGGGTTGCCCCCCAAGTACCATCGGCGTTGGTGGTCTTAACTTCCGTGTTCGGGATGGGAACGGGTGTGGCCCCACCACTATGGTCACCGGGAACCTTGCTCTATTCAGTTGCGGAGCGGCCTTTTGCGGCCGTCGCTCCTTGAGCGTTCCATAGCGAGCACGAGCGGGGATGAACCCCAAGCCTTTGGCCGATTAGTACCGGTCGGCTGAACACATTGCTGTGCTTACACCTCCGGCCTATCAACCTGGTCATCTACCAGGGGCCTCTCCAGGTCAAGCCTGACGGAGACTTCATCTTGGAACGAGCTTCGCGCTTATATGCTTTCAGCGCTTATCCCTTCCGCAGGTCGCAAACCAGCGGTGCCCTTGGCAGGACAACTGGCACACGAGAGCTGCGTCCGTCCCGGTCCTCTCGTACTAGGGACAGCCTTCCTCA
>DATJMJ010000041.1:0-7818 GCA_035508795.1 Acidimicrobiales bacterium | reverse complement strand
GGGCGACGGGATCGAGGGCCTCGTGCACATCTCGGAGATGGCTGTCCACCACGTGGACCAGCCCGAGCAGGTCGTCACTCCCGGCGAAGAGCTCTGGGTGAAGATCATCGACATCGACCTCGCGCGCCGCCGGATCAGCCTTTCGATCAAGCAGGCAGCCGAGGGTGGCGAGGTTGCCGCCGAGTACAGGGAAGCTTTCGGCGAGCACGCCTACGACGAGCACGGCAACTACATCGGGGCCGGCGGTTACACCGCGTTCGAGCCGGAGTCCGAAGCCCAGGCGGCGTGGGCCGGTTACCTCGCAGAGCAGGCCCAGCACGACACGGCGCCGTCGCCAACCGCACACTCGGGGGTCGACGAAGCCGGCACACCCGAGGGGCCCGCACCGGCAACGCCTCAGCCCGGCCACGGCGCGACGAGCGAAGGGCCCGGTGCTGCGGCCCCCTCCTCTCATCAGGGCGCGCCCGCCGAAGCGGTGCAAACCGCCCAGCCGGCTGCTCAGGCACTTCAAAGCACGCCGACTTCAGCTCAGGCCGAACCCCCAGCCCCAGCCCCAGCTCCCGCGCCCACGGCCGGGGCCGGGGCCGGGGCCGGAGACCACGCTGGCGAAGCGACCCTTCACGACAACAATGTGCGGGCCGCCGAAGCGGCGTCAACGGCCGACGCCGGCGAAGAGGCGGCGCCCCCCGGCTCGTCGCAACGGGCCGCCGCCACCCCGGGCAACCACCCCGAGAGCTAGCGGCCCCCGGTACCTCCCGCCAGGTCCGCCCTTACATCCGCTCCATCGCCTGGCCGAGGACGTCCCGGATCACTTCGGTCATGAAGTCGAAATGCTCCTGCTGGCAAATTAATGGGGGCGCGAGCTGGATCACCGGGTCCCCCCTGTCGTCGGTCCGGCACACGAGGCCTGCCTCGAACAACTTGGGCGACAAAAAGCCGCGCAACAGGTGCTCGCTTTCTTCGGCGTCAAAGGTCGCACGCGTGGCCTTGTCCTTGACGAGCTCGATCCCGTAGAAGTAACCGGCCCCCCGGATATCGCCGACGATCGGGAGATCCTCGAGCGTCCGCAGGGTCGCCAAGAAGGCTGCCTCGCGGTCCCGAACGTTGCTGAGGACGCCTTCGTCTTCGAAGACGTCAAGGTTTGCCAGAGCGACTGCTGACGACACGGGGTGCCCGCCGAAAGTGATCCCATGTGCGAACGAAGCCGTCCCGTGCAGGAAGGGCTCGACGAGTTTTTCACTTGCGAGGAGCGCCCCTATTGGCGAGTAGCCGGAGGTCATCCCCTTGGCCACAGTGATCATGTCCGGCTCGTACCCGTAACGCTCGGCACCGAAGTAATAACCGAGCCGGCCAAATGCGCATATCACTTCGTCCGAAACGAGCAGGACGCCGTACTGGTCGCAAATCTCGCGTACCCGCCGGAAATAGCCGGGCGGGGGCACGAAACAGCCTCCACTGTTTTGCACCGGTTCGAGGAAAACGGCGGCAACGGTCTCGGGCCCCTCGGCCTCGATCCGCTCGGCGATCTGCTCGGCTGCCCATACTCCAAAGGCTTCGACGTCGTCGGCGTGCACGGGGGCCCGGTAGAAGTTGGTGTTGGGTACATGAGAAGTCCCCGGCACTAAAGGCTCGAAGGGCGCTTTTATCGCCTCGTACCCGGTGATCGACAACGCTCCCATCGTCACGCCGTGATAAGAAATGTCACGCGAGATGGCCTTCGTCCGCTGCGGCTGCCCTATCGCCTTGAAATACTGCCGGGCAAGTTTCCATGCGGACTCAACCGCTTCGCTGCCTCCGGTGGTGAAAAAGACGCGGTTTATGTCGCCCGGTGCGAGGGCCGACAGGCGTTCAGCGAGCTCGATGGCGGCCGGGTGGGCATAGCTCCACAAAGGGAAATACGCCAGCTCGGCACCCTGGCGAGCACCGGCCTCGGCGAGGTCCCGGCGCCCGTGGCCCACCTGCACGACATATAGCCCCGAGAGCCCGTCGAGGTAACGCTTTCCTTTGGAGTCCCAGACCCATGGGCCTTCGCCCTTAGCGATGACCGGTACGTCGTGCTCGGCATAACCGGCGAGCCTTGTGAAGTGCATCCAGAGGTGGCTCTTCGCCGCCTTTTGCAGGCGGTCGTCGGTCATGGCCATAACGGGGAGCCTAACCCCGCGGGCCACCGGCTGCCTCCCCGGTCAACTAGGGTACGCCCGTGCTGGTCGTAGCCCTGACGGGCTCGCTGGGGGCAGGCAAATCGACCGTAGGGCGCGCCCTCGCCGCCCGCGGGGCGGTGGTGGTGGACGCCGACGTGATCGCCCGCCAGGTAACCGCGCGTGGCACTGCGGGCGAAGCAAATGTCATACGGCACTTCGGCTCCGCAGTCTCGGCCCCCGACGGCGGCCTCGACAGGAGGGCCCTCGCCAGGATCGTTTTCTCCGACGACCGCGAACGCCAGGCGCTCGAGGAGATGACCCACCCGCTCATACGGGAGGAAATGGCCAGACTGGTCGCGGACGCCCGAGCCTCCGGTGCTCAGGTGGCCGTCCTCGAACTGCCCCTCCTCGACTCCGACCGCCGCCGGCAGTACGGTGTGGACTTGGTGGTACTTGTGGAAACCCCGGTTTCCGAGGCGGTCCGCCGTGTCGTGCAAAGGGGTTTGCCCGAGGACGACGCCCGCGCCCGGCTCGCCGCCCAACCGACCGAGGCCGAACGCAGATCTCTTGCCGACCGGGTGTTCCTCAACACCTCGGGGCTCGAGGAACTCGACGCACGCGTCGACGAACTCTGGGCTTACCTGCTCGCTGTAGCGGAGGGACGTCAGGCCCGCTAGCCCGCGCCGTGCCGAGCCGCGCCGGCTCTACGGGTAACAGAGCTGGTTAGCGCTCCGCAGGACCGAGGGTTGCGACAATGACTCCGGGCTAAGGCGCTGCGCGGAGCAAACGTGCAACCGCCTGCTCTCCCCCGCCAGCAAGGTGAAAACCATCTCGTCCACCGAAGCGCCCGGGTCGACCACGTCGGCCAAAAGTGCCACATCCCGTTGCAGGGAGGAGGCGGAGACGGCGACGTCGTAACCATCGCCCGCGGCTTCGACCTTCAAGTCGAGCGCGTGCTCCGGGAGGGCAAGGTCCTTGTCCGGGGCATAAAACCACATCGCCCTTTGACCATCCTCGCCGGTCACGACAAGGACCTCGCGCGCTGGATCCTCGCTCGTTGCTACGTCCTGGTCGATGGTCGACGAGGCTCTCTCGCCGGGGCCCGCGCTCAGCCGGAGCGTCTGAGCGGCCTTGACGTTGCCGAAGAAATCCTGGCGAGTTACCTCGAAAGTGGTAGACCAGTTGTCGGCGCCGTCGTTGACGGCAACCACCACCAGGGGGCCTCCACGGGCGAGCGCTTGCGCGTCGGGGGCGTCCCAACCAGGCTGCACCGTCAGCAACCGGTCGGCATAGGAGCGCCGGAGCGCGTACCACACCGGCTTGCGACGGCCGTCACCGTCTACGAGCGACCAGGAGATCACAGGCCAACAATCGTTCAGCTGCCAGACGATCGTGCCCCTGCAAGGGGGGACCAGCGACCGCCAGTACTCGACGCCAAGAGCGACTGCCCGAGCCTGGTTGAGGGCGGTCGCCCACCACCAGTCCTCGAACGAGCGCGGCGCCGCAAAATGGGCGTCGAGCGACCGGGCCAATTTCTCCATCCCGTCCGCCGCCTTTTGGTGAACTGCCAACTCCGGGCTCTCGAGCCGGAAGGGACGTGCCGTCAACGCTCGCGAAAGAGTTGGCCACATTGGCGGGCCCTGGAACCCGAACTCGGCGACGAACTGCGGCTGGTGCTCCCTGTAGGCGACGTAGTCCTTGCGGTTCCAGACGTCCCACACGTGCATGCTGCCGAAGCGGGCGTCGTTGGGATGGGCGTCGTAGCCGAGCGACCACGGGCTGCCCGCCATGTAGGGTCTGCCGGGGTCCAGCTCTCCGACTATCGCCGGGAAGATCTCGTAGTAATAGGCCGCACCCCAGGTCTTGTCGCCGAGGACCTCCTTCCAGCCCCAGTCCTCATGGCCCCATATGTTCTCGTTGCTGCCGCTCCAAGCGGCCAGGCTCGGGTGGCGGCACAGGCGAGTCACAGCCTCGCGCGCCTCGGCCACGATCTCGCTCCGGAGCGGGTCCTCCTCGGCGTATGCCGCACATGCGAGCATGAAGTCCTGCCATACCAGTAAGCCAACTTCGTCGGCGGAGGAATAGAAGTCCTCGCTTTCGTATATGCCCCCGCCCCAAACCCGGAGCAGGTTTATGTTGGCCTGCTTTGCTTGTTCGAGGCGCGCGCGGTAGCGGTCCCGCCCGACCCTCGTGACGAAGCAGTCGTCGGGGATCCAGTTGGCACCCCGCACCTGGACCGCACGCCCGTTGACGACGAAACCGAGCCGGGCACCCCGCTCATCTGGCCGCGTGTCGAGCTCTACCGAGCGAAAGCCAATACGGCCCTTCCACTGGTCGAGTACTGTGCCGGCGCCTCCAACCGGTCCCCCGGCCGCGGCGGTGCCGGTGGCGGGCCGAAGCGTGACCTCCAGGTCGTAAAGGGGTTGGCGCCCGTACCCGGCGGGCCACCACAGCTCGACCTGCCCGGCGGCAAGAGACAGTACGGCCTTGTCGTCGCCCGGCGGTACCACGCAGGTGACGCTCTGGCCCCCAACGGACGCCTCGAGCTCGAGCGCGAGCTCGGCGTCGTCGCCCGGGCCCCTTTCCAGGTCGACATGGACCTCGACAAGACCCCGCGCCCACCGGGGAGCAGACGCATCGGCAGCGCGAGGGTCACCTGCTACCCCGTCGCCACCGACCTCGACGGAGACGACCGGCCGGACCGAGACGATCCTTGCCTGGCGCCAACGGTGAAGGCCGATCGGCCGCCAAATGCCTGCCGTGGCGAGGTCAGGGCCCCAATCCCAGCCATAGTTGCAGGCCATTTTGCGGATCGCGTTGAAAGGGTGAGCGCTGTTGTCCGGCCTCGCCCCGAGCTCGTTGCTCATCCGTTCAGCGGCATCGACCGGCGCCTCGAACTCGATGGTCAGCTCGTTTTGCCCCTCGGCCAGCACGTCGCGGACGTCGAAGCGGTAGCTCCGGTGCATATTGGCCGTCTGAGCGACCACACGCCCGTTGAGCCGCACGGTCGCCACGGTGTCGAGGCCGAGGCAGACTAGATCGGCACGTTCGCCTGGGCCTGGTGCCCGAGCGGCGAACGTCGTTTGGTAGCACCAGCCGCTCCGGCCGACCCAGGCATGGAGCGCCTCGTTTTCCCCGATATAAGGGTCAGGGAGAAGGCCGGCCGCAAGCAGGTCAGTGCTCACGCACCCGGGGACGGTGGCGATCACGCGCCGGTCCTTGACGCCCTCGGGGACCGGGCCGGCGGTCGCCCGTACTGTCCATCCCTCCGTGAACCAGGTCTGGGCCGGCAAGGCGCCATCTCCTTGTGTCAAAGCAGCTCCTCTCGCTTGCTCGCCGTCACTGGGCCGTGGAAGGGGGTGCTGCCCGGTGCACGAGCGTGCCACCGCTCCCCGGGCCCAGCCCCGCCAACCCAGATGGCACGCACCGTTATGCTCTCCTTTTCTGTAGGAGCCATCAGCGCGGGCGTGCGGTTGCGACGAGCTCCATCGCCCGGCGGTCAGCTTAGCCGTAGCCCCCCACCAGCCCGTCAGAGGGTGCCGGTACCATGAGCTGTCATGCCTCCTTTCAGGGTTGTTTCGGAGTGGTCGCCGGCTGGAGACCAGCCAAATGCGATAGAAGCCCTGGCAGCAGGCGTCGAGCGCGGTGACCGGTTCCAGACGCTGCTCGGCATAACCGGGAGCGGCAAGAGCGCCACGGTTGCCTGGACGATCGAGAAGGTCCAGCGCCCGACGCTCGTGATCGAGCCAAACAAATCGCTCGCCGCGCAGTTCGCCAACGAGATGCGAGAGGTTTTCCCGGACAACCGGGTCGAGTACTTCGTCAGCTACTACGACTATTACCAGCCCGAGGCGTACATCCCCTCGAGCGACACCTACATCGAGAAGGACAGCTCGATCAACGACGAGATCGACCGCTTGCGCCACTCCGCCACCTCCGCGCTCCTGACAAGGCGCGACGTGATCGTGGTGGCCTCGGTGTCGTGCATCTACGGCCTCGGCTCGCCCGAGGAGTACTCGCAGCGCATCTTGTCGCTCCGGGTCGGCACCGATCAGGACCAGCGGGCGATCCTGGGGCGTCTCGTCGACATGCAGTACGAGCGCAACGACGCCAACCTCGTGCGTGGCAAGTTCCGGGTCAGGGGCGACACGATCGAGCTGCACCCGGCCTACGAGGAGCACATCCTGCGGGTGGAGCTGTTCGGGGACGAGATCGAGCGGATAACCCGGGTCGACCCCCTCACGGGCGAGCTACTAGGCGAGCTGTCAGAGGTCGTCGTCTTCCCGGCCACCCATTACGTCGCAGGCGAGGAGCGCATGCGGGTGGCCATCGGGGGCATCGAGAAGGAGCTACAGGAGAGGCTTGCCTGGTTCGAGAAGGAGGGCAAGCTCCTCGAAGCGCAGCGCCTGCGGATGCGGACCTCCTACGACCTGGAAATGTTGGCCGAAGTTGGTAGCTGTTCGGGCATCGAAAACTACAGCCGTCACATCGACGGGCGTTCCGCCGGCCAGCCGCCCCACACGCTGCTCGACTTCTTCCCCAAGGACTACCTCCTCGTCATCGACGAGTCCCATGTCGCCGTCCCCCAACTGCACGGCCAGTACCACGGTGACCGCTCACGAAAAGAGACGCTGATAGAGCACGGCTTCCGGCTCCCTTCAGCCGCCGACAACCGGCCGTTGCGGTACGAGGAGTTCATGCAGCGGGTCAACCAGTGCATCTTCCTCTCGGCCACGCCCTCCGCCTACGAGATCTCCGAGTCGAGCCAGGTCGTCGAGCAGATCGTTCGGCCGACGGGCCTGATCGACCCCGAGGTCGTGGTCCGGCCGACCAAGGGCCAGATCGACGACCTCATCGCCGAGATCGCCAAGCGGACGGCTGCGGGAGGGCGTGTGCTCGTCACGACGCTCACCAAAAAGATGGCCGAGGACCTGACCGACTACTTGCTCGAGCAGGGCCTCAAGGTCCGCTACCTGCACTCCAATATCGAGACGCTCGAGCGGATCGAGATCCTGCGCGACCTCCGGCTCGGGGAGTTCGACGTACTGGTGGGCATCAACCTGCTCCGGGAGGGCATCGACCTTCCCGAGGTATCCCTCGTTGCCATCCTCGACGCCGACAAAGAGGGCTTCCTCCGTTCGGAGACGTCGCTCATCCAGACGATCGGGCGGGCGGCGCGCAACGTCGATGGTTCGGTCGTCATGTACGCCGACGAGATGACCGACTCGATGCGCCGGGCAATCTCGGAGACCCATCGCCGCCGTCTCCTCCAGCAGGAGTACAACGCCGAGCACGGCATCAACCCGCAGACCGTCCGGCGCGCCGTGAGCGACATCCTCGTAATGCTGGGGCGCGGCGGGGACCGGCGTGACGGCACGGCGACCTCGCCATTGCCCGGGGGCGACCGGCGCGGCAGGCGGCACGACCGCGCGTTCCCCGAGCTCGCGAACATGCCCAAGGCCGACCTCAGCCGGCTCGTCGCCGCCCTCGAAGACGAGATGCACGAAGCCGCCGCCGACCTCCGGTTCGAGTACGCGGCACGGCTGCGTGACGAGATCAACGACCTCAAGAAAGAGCTCAAGGGGCTGACCGAGATCGGGGTCGCTGTCAAGTAGCGCGTCGGGCGTGAGGGGACGGCCGACCGTGGCAGCGCCGCTCGCTCACGCGAAAAAGAACG
>DATJMJ010000040.1:0-10699 GCA_035508795.1 Acidimicrobiales bacterium | reverse complement strand
GTTGCGGATCACTCTTAAGAGTTCTGTGCGCGCCCCCGTGATTTCCCAGGCACAAAGCGACGGGGCGACGACGTCAGGTGACCGTCCTTGCCGGTCCCTACGCTGAAGCTCATGCCGAGCGACCCAAACAACGGCACAGTCACGGGGCTAGAGGGCGGGCCAACACTCCGCTGGTCGGATTTGGCCGCTCAAGAGCCCACGCTTGCCGCTCTCGCGGAAGAGAAGCTGATCGGGCCGGGTGTCCTGCTCATCGGGACCGCGAGACGCGACGGGACAGCTCGCATCAGCGGCGTCGAGCCCCTGGTAATGGACGGCGATCTCTGGTTATCGATGATGCGCACATCGACCAAGGCTCTCGACCTGTCGCGGGATCCGCGGATCTCCCTCAACAGCATTATCACCGGGCCCGAACCGGCGATAGAGATCAAGGTCCGGGGGAGGGCCCGCCTGGTCACCGATCCCGCCGTGCACGAGCGCTACGCGTCCAAGGTTGCCGCTCAACTCGGTTGGCAACCAGTCGTCGGCCAATTCACCCTGTTTGCAGTGGATATCTTTGATGTAACGCAGATCGGGTACGACCCCAAGACCCACGGGCAGCACGTGGCGCGTTGGCCAGAAGGCACCGAATACATACGCCCTGCCACGAGCCCCACCAGCCTGGGACGCAAACAGCATGTCCGCCGGCTGCTCCAACCCCTCCCATCCACCTGAGCCGCTTCGTTTACCCAAGCATTTTTTGGACCGTTCGGGCCAACGAGAACGAGCACGAGCACAACCGTGAGCGCGGTGCTGGACATCGTGCTTATGCCCGGGCGCGCTTGAACGTGTAATAGCGGTCGACCCACTCTCGGTTGACTTGGTCGGCCAGACGGCGGGTACCTGCCACTGGCACATGGCCGGGAGGTCGCCGCCAGGAGCCCGCAGAGGAGCGTGCTGCCGGCCGCACGTGCCACCTATTTGCATCGTCGCACCCTCGTGACAGGCTGGGACGGCCAAAGCGTGGCGACGCAGCGGCCGGAAGGATGGGCCCAATGGTCAACGTTGGTGTGGTGGTACCGAGCCCGTTACCCGCGGGCATGGCGCTACCCGACATACCCGGCTTGGCCCGGGAAGCCGAGACGGCGGGACTCGACTGCATCTGGGCTGAGGACCATCTCGCCCACGGGGATGCTGCGGTACTCGACCTTGCATGCGTTCTGGCCGCGGCCGCGGCCGCGACGGAGACGATCGAAGTCGGCTCAGCAGTGTTCGTACCCTCGCTGCGCAACCTCACCTGGGCGCTCAGGCAGGTCGCCACATTGCAGCTCGTTGCCCGTGGCCGCCTTCAACTCGGAGTAGCGCTCGGGGCCGCCGGTGAGCAGGAGTACGGCCTCGCAGGTTTCACGCGCGAGGGCCAGCGTGAGCGGACCGACGAGTTCCTGAGCGTCCTGGCCGCGGCGCGCAAGGGTGAGAGCGAGGGCGAAGGTGTGGGTGCGCCCGTAAGCCGTCAAGCTCTGCTGCTCGGCACCTCGCTGCCCGTCCCTCCAGTATGGGTCGGGGGGACTTCCCCGGCGGCACTCCGGCGTGCCGCCCGGTTCGGGGACGGTTGGTTGTCAGGTTTTCAGACACCCGATGAGTTCCGGGCGTCTTTGGGCCATTTACGCCAGCTGGCGGAAGAGCGCAACCGCCCGTGCCCTCCCGCCGGCCTCGTGCTCCACATCGCCGCCGGCAGCGCTCCTTCTACCGAGCTTGTTGCCCAGAGCGCCTCTGCCATGCAGGAGCTTTACGGCGTGCCTACGCAGCGTGCAGAAGAACTGGCCATCGGCGGCACCCCCGGGCAGGTGGCCGACGAGCTCGCTCGCTACGTTGACGCGGGTGCAGTCCGTTTCTGCCTCGTCAGCAATGTCCTGCCCTGGTCCGAATCCTGGCCACTGCTCGGCCAAGTGCGCCGGTTACTACGCGGTACCTAGCGTGCTCCGCTCTCGCCCCCTTGAGAGGGGGTCGCCCCGACCTGGTACAGGCTCATTCCCTAGCCGCCATACGTTGCCAGAGTTACCCCGAGAGGAGCGGTCCCGAAGCCTGGCAAATGCCCCTCCCCGCTCTTGTCTGCTTGATCGGCGAGCGGTGCTGGTGGCCACACGCGGTCCCCCGAAGGCGGGCCCCGCTTAGGGCTGGCCCTGCCACACCCCGCTGGCGCCCCCATCGTCTTTCGCCGTAGTGGCGGCCTGCCCATTGGTTGCCGGTGCTGCCGGCCGGGCCATGCTGTGCCGCAGTGCCTCGAGGATCGACAAGCCCTGGGCGGCCAGGCCGACGGCCATCTCGTTGACCCCCTGCGAACCGTTGAGGATGGTGAGGTTCGACCCCGAGATCCCCCCGGCCGCCGCTGTGACGAGCGCCGGCAGCATCTCGACGAGCTTGTTCGCGGCGATCAGCGGCTGGTTGTCCCCCGAAAGTGCAGCTGCCCGGGCGTTGATGGCATCCGCCTCGGCTGAAGCGATCGTGCGTTGCGCAAACGCGTCGGCATCGGCCTCAGCCTTGTGGGCATCGGCCGCCCCGTGCGCCGTCGCGCGCTGCGCCTCGGCATCGGCCTTGGCGAGCTCGCGCTTGCGGGCCGCCTCTGCTTCGGTGTTGAGCAACGTCGTGTCCCGGCTCGCCTCGGCCAACTTACGTTGGCGAAAGGCCTCACCTTCGGTGTTGTGCATCATGGCGTCCCGGGCCGCCTCTGCGAGAGTGCGTTGCTTGTAAGCCTCGGCATCGGCGGGTCGTCGGACCTGTGACTCGAGCTTCTTGTCGGTCAGGGCTGCTTCACGCTCGGCGAGCGCGGTCTGCTCTGCTATGACGTCTTGTTGTGCCTTGGCGTCGGCCAGAGGGCCGGCCTGTGCAGCCTTTGCCTCGGTCTCCTGGACGTTCGCCTGGATGTTGGCCTGCAATACCGCCGTCTCCTGAGCGAACTGTGCCTTGGCGCGGGCCGCCTTCTGTTCTTTTTCTGCCGCCTCCTGGTCGCGTTCGGCCGCCGCGATACGGGCCGCCGACGCGACAGCAGCAGCATGAGGCGCTGCGAGGTTGGCGATGTACCCGGTCGGGTCCTCTATTTCCTGGATCTGCAGCCCGTCCACCACGATCCCCAACTTCTCCATTTCGGGATGGCTACCGTCCTTAACCTCTTGAGCCACCTTGTCGCGCTCGCGGATTATCTCTTCTACCGTCAGGCTCCCCACGATCGACCTCAGGTGGCCCGCAAAGATCCGGCCGCACAGTTCTTCCATGCGGTTTTGTTCGGCCAAGAAGCGCCGTGCGGCATTGGCGATCGACACCGGGTCGTCGCCGATCTTGAACACGGCGACCGCCCTCACCTTGAGGGGAATGCCCTGCGTGGTGACGCACTCCTCGAGCAGTTCTGCCTCTCTCAGCGCCAGAGAAAGAAGGCGCGCTTTTTGTTTCACGGGGACGACAAATGCGCCGTGACGACTTCGTCGCACCAGGCGGCGAAACGTTCCGTACCACCCCGGATGGAGAGGACGACCTCACCCGGCCCGCCGGCGGGTATCGGCACGGTCACCCGCGCCACGCGGCCGACCAGCGGGAGCTCAGGGCTGTCTTCGCCCACACTGGCGATAGTAGGCCCTCCGGGAAGGTGGCCCGGTTGGGCGGCGTCCAATGCCGTCGTGAGCGGCCCGCGCAACCAGGGCTCTAGTTTGCCCAGCGTGCCCATCCGTGGCCGCCGGGCTCACCCTAGGTTCGACGCTCCGACGGGATCGCCTCTGAACTGGTCGATTTCGTTCTGGACACCCGTTATTTCTGATGTGTACCCCTGGACGGGCGTCATGAAAGTGACGCGGTAATACCCGGTGCCATGCCTCGCATAAAGCTCGTACTCGCTGATCGGGATGTTGCTGGCCGTGCGGTCCTCGCCCGCGCCCCAAGCGATGTAGACCGAAAGGGCGGGAGCGCCGTCCGAGAGCACCACCTGCTGGGACTGCCACCCACGCGAGGCGGCCTCGGAGGCGAGCCCGGCGAACCACGTGCCGGTGCTCACCCCGGCGCTCCCGGCCATCTCGACCCGGACCACGTAGACGCAGGGATAGAAACCGTCGACGGTCGCCCCCGGCGTTTTCCAGGCAGCTTCGAGGACCTCGTCGCTGGCAAGCCCGTTGACGGTCGTCGGCACCCAGCCCGACGGGGCTCCGCCATTGAACCAGGCCGCCCCACTTACCGACCGGGCCGCCAGGAAGGTCGGTATGGCCACGGCGAACATGACGAGGACGACAAGTACGGCGGCCACCACGGCCACGGCGATTGCGGCGGGGTGCAACCGCCGCGCCTGCCCGGCCGGGAAAGGGGTCACCCATGCCGGCTGCGGCGCCCAGGCATTTTGCCGTCCCGGCCAGGCGGGGGCTTGTCCGGGCCACACCGCCTCGCTCCGATCGGTCCCGCTCTGGAGCGCTTCGCCGTGGGAGATGGTGGCACCCGGCCAGGAGCCAGAGCCATTCGAACCCTGCCTACCCTCGTACCGCGTCGTGAACGCCAGACGGTCCTCGGGCGTGCTGGCGTTGCTGTCGGGAGCAAGGTCTGCCATCGTCCCCTCTGGGGCTGCGTCGGCACCGGGCACCGGGCGCCGGCCAAGCATTGCATCGGCTCACGCCAACCGGGACTTGATATTGGTGCCAGAACTGCCGATCCCACTCTGTGGCCGCCGGACCGGCGGAGCTGAGGAGGAATGATGCACCGGTTAGTTACACGTAGCGACTTCGACGGCCTCGTGTGCGCGATGCTGCTGAAGGAGGCGGGGCTCGTGGACGAGATCGCTCTGGTCCACCCCAAGGACGTCCAGGACGGCAATGTGGAGATCCGGCCGACCGACATTACGACCAACCTCCCCTACCGCCCTGAGGCGCACCTCGTGTTCGACCACCACGCCAGCGAGGTACTGAGGACCGGAGGGGCGCAGGTCTCCAACTACGTCATGGACCCGGAGGCACCCTCGGCGGCGAGGGTGGTGTACGGCTACCTCGGCGGGGCGGCCAGGTTCGCGAGGGTCTCCCCGGAACTGGTCGAGGCCGCCGACAAAGCGGACTCAGCCCAGTTCGATATCTCGGACATCACCGAGCCTGCCGGGTGGGTCCTGCTCAACTTCATCATGGACCCCCGTACTGGGCTCGGGCGCTTCCATGACTTCCGCGTATCCAACTACGAGCTCATGATGAAACTGATCGACTACTGCGTCAACCACGACGTCGACGACGTCCTGCGCTTGCCCGACGTCGCCGAAAGAGTAGACCTTTACTGGCAACAGGCGGGGCTGTTCCGTGACCAGTTGCTGCGCTGCACGACGCTCTTCGGCGAGGTCGCCGTCCTCGACCTGAGAGACGAGGAGACCATTTATGCGGGCAACAGGTTCATGATCTACGCGCTCTTCCCTTCGTCGACAGTTTCCGTGCACGTCATCTGGGGCCGCCAAAAACAAAACACCGTGCTGGCGGTCGGGAAGTCCATCCTCGACCGTTCGAACCCGGTCGACGTAGGGGCGTTGATGCTCCACTACGGCGGGGGCGGCCATCATGCCGCGGGCACCTGCCAGCTGGCGCACGACGTCGCCGACGGGGCTCTGGCAGAAATTATTGCAGCCCTCAACCCGGCGCACGTGGGCCACTAGGCCTCAGGGCCGGGCCGGGCCGGGCAGGGCCGGCGTAACGGTACCTCCGGGCCTACCCGTTGGTGGGCCAGGTCGCCCGGTCGCCTCATCGCGCTCACGGTCCGCCGTCGCCTTGGCGGCGAGCTCGAGCGCCGCGACGGAGCCCCGCTCAGCCCTTCAGCGCGCCCGTGAGGCTCCCGACGATCCGTCGCTCGGCGAGGACGAAGAACGCTAACGCCGGGACCATCGACAGCGCGGCAAAGGCCAGGATTGCGGCCGTGTTTTGTGAATAAGTGCTCTGGAAGGAGGCAACCCCGAGCGGCAAAGTGTAATGGATCTGGTCGTTGAAGACCAGCAACGGCAGCAAGTACGCGTTCCAGCTCTGGATGAAGCCGAGTATCGCGACGGTCATCAACGCCGGTCTCGAGAGTGGCACGAGCACAGTGCGGAAAAACCTGATCCGGGTCGCCCCGTCAACAACCGCGGCGTCTTCGAGTTCTCCGGGCACGGCCCGGAGGAACGGCCGCAGGATGAAGATCGTGTACGGGAGCGAGAAAGCCGCCTCGGGGAGGGCGACACCCATGAGGTTTTCGAGTAGCCCCAGCTTGCGCAACCAGAGGTAGAGCGGGAGGCTCGCAACGCCCGCAGGGAACAGCAGACCGACCATGAACAAGCCGAACAGGGCCTCGCGCCCCTTGAACGAGTACCTGGCAAGCGCGAACGAAGCCAACGAACCGAGCCCGACCGACAGGCCCGTGGCGACAACCGCGATGAACAGGCTGTTGCCGACGTAGTGCCAGAAAGCGCTCGAACCGAGGATGCTGCTGTAATTGCTGGTGGTCCAAGGGTGGGGCCACGCCACAGGAGTCGTGTTGATCGCAGCCTCTGTGCGAAAACCGCTTACCACGACATAGAGGATGGGTACGACCGTGACCCCTGCGATCACGAAGGCAGCCATGTAGCTGAACGGGGTCCCGAGGGACCAGCGGGGGCCCCGAGGGCCCTCCGCACTGCTCGCCCGCACCGGTCCCGCCGGCGTCGGCGCCCGTAACGGCACAACACTCACGACAGGCTCACCCCACGATCGAAGTCAGGGCGCCGGCGGTGTCACGGCGCAATGCGAAGCGCTGGTAAATGAGCGCAAAAACAAAGCAGATCATGAACAGGATGACCGCCACGGCACTCCCGTAGCCGAACTCGGCACTGTCGAACCCGTTGTATATCAGGTAGGTGATCATGGTCGTCGACGCGTTGGCCGGGCCTCCCTCCGTCATGATCCAGACGAGGTCGAAGAGCTGCAACGAACCGATCACGGCAAGGAAAACCCAGATGCGGATCGTCGGGCCGAGGAGCGGGACGGTGACGTGGCGGGTCGACTGTGCCGGGCTGGCACCGTCGAGCGCTGCAGCCTCCTTCAGTTCCTGGGGGACACCCTGCAGGCCCGCCAGGAACAGGATGATCCCGAACCCGATGTACTTCCAGGTGATCACGACGAAAAGCGTGTAGAGGACGAGGTGCAAGTTGGCGAGCCAGGTCTGGACGAGCCCCCCGAGGCCGATGTCCTGCATCAGCTGGTCGACGAACCCGCCTGGCTGGAGCATGAGCAGCCAGATGACCGCCGTCGTTGCCTCGGACAGTACGTAGGGTGCGAAGGTGAGCAACCTGAAGATACGTTGACCGCGAAGCTTGCGGTTCAGCAGTAATGCCGTGCCGAGTGCTATCGGGAGCTGGAAGACGACCGAGAGCGCTGCATAAATGAAGTTGTGCAGTACCGCGCCCCGGAAGACCGGGTCGTCGAGAGCCGCCCGGTAGTTGTGCAAGCCTATGAAGTCGCTCAAGGCCGTCATCCCGCTCCAGTTGTAGAGGCTGTACTGGGCGGCGATGAAGATGGGGACGAGGACGAACCCGACGAAGAGCACGAGGGCTGGCCCGATCAGCAAGGCCAACTCGACCTTTTTGCGGATGTTGCGCGACCGCGGACGCGGCGCCGGCCGCACCGTTGTGGTGCGGCCGGCGAGCGGGGCTACTCGGGGCGAGCCTGCAGCCACACTGTCAGTGGGGCGTGCTGGGTGGCTCGCCGCAGGGCTCACTTAGTCTTTGCTGCCTGCGCGACCGCTTGGATGATGGACTGGGGCGAACCCTGCCCGGCGAAGTAATCGGCGATCGCACTGTCGAGGGCTTGGCCGACGTTGGTCGGGAAGGCTATATCGAAATAGGTCTGCAAGTAGGCGGCGTTCTTGTAGTCGGCGATGGCTTCCTTCTCTGCCGCCACCGGGATGGCGGTAACGGCTGCGGAGTTGACGGGGAGGCCGACGGCGGCTCCTGCAACGCCCACCTGGACATTCTTGCTGTCGAGGTACTTGAGGAAGAGCGGGCAGTACATGGTTGACTTCGTGCTGCAGGAGAACCCGTCACCGCCGCCGAGGACGGTCGTCGGGTTGCCCGCGCCCCCGCTCACGCTCGGGAACGGGAAAAAGCCGAGCTCGTTGAAGAGGTTCTTGTTGGTGGTGAGCGGTTGCATCACTCCTGGGTCCCAGTCGCCCTGGAGCTCCATCGCGGCGGTGCCGTTTGCCACCAAACCGGCCGAGCTACCGGCACCGGTCTGAGCCGGGGTAGCAAGGTAACCGGTGTTGAAGGGGTTCGTCTTGATGAACGCCGTCAGATCCTGGCCCGCCTTCACGAAGCACGGGTAATTGAGGTTGATGGTCCTCATCGCGGTCTTCAAAGTGGAGAGCGAGCATTCCCGGAGAGCAAAGTACTCCCACCAGAACGCGTCCGGCCACCTGTCTTTGCTGCCGACGGAGATCGGCTGGATGTTTGCCGCCCGCAGCTTCGTGACGTCCGCTTCGAGCTGGGTGATAGTCGCCGGAGGGGAGCTGATCCCTGCCTTGGCGAAGAGGTCTTTGCGGTACCAGAAACCAACGACGTGCAGGTCGTAGGGGATGCCGTACTGCTTCCCGGCAACCGCCCAGCCGCTGGCGACGGCGCCGACCTCCGACTTGATCCAGCTGGCGCTGGCCATGGTCATGTCCATGAGCTTGCCCGAGGTCACCTGTGTCGCCTCGCTACCACCGCCCCACTGTTGGAAGATGTCGGGTGGGTTGCTGCCCTGAAGAGCTAGCGGGATCTTGGTGTCCTGCAGGACTTCGTTCTCGATAGGGACGTTCTGGATGGTGACGTTCGGGTGCATCTTGTGGAAGGCCGCTGCGGCGTTGTTCCAGACCTTCAACAGGACGCCGGTGGTGGCGTTGTTCCACCAGGTCAATGTCACATCCGCGGTGCTGGCGGCCGGCTTTGCGGAAGCAGCTACAGCGGGGCTTGCGCCCGACGCGAGCAGTGTGGCGACGGCGCAACCAGAGACCAGGAGGATCACACTTTTACGAAACTTTCGCACTTTCCTCTCCCCTTTACCCTCTCACCGGACCAGTTGAGCCGGTGGCACCGTGAGCATAGGCCCACACCAAGGGAGTGTCAACGCAGGCAGAAGACATTCGTGCGTGCTACGTTACTTTCGTGGCAGATAGCGCCTTGAGCGAAACACGCCGTCACAAAGGTGCGGGCCTGGAGGTCTGGAGGGACCCGAGCCGCGATCCCGCCGAACGCGTCAGCGACCTGATGAGCAAGATGTCTCTCCGGGAAAAGGTTGCCCAGTTGCGCAGCATGTGGCTCGGTACCGACGAGTCGGGTCAACTCGCCCCTCACCAGCACGAGTTTTCACTCGACGCCGCCGACTGGGAGGAGCTGGTCAAGGACGGGCTCGGACAGCTGACCCGTCCGTACGGTACGGCGCCAGTGGAACCGCTCGAGGGCGGCCAACACCTCGCGAAGGTGCAGCGGCAGGTGATGGAGGCCGGGCGCTTCGGGATACCCGCGCTCGTCCACGAGGAATGCCTCACGGGGTTGGCCACATGGAGGGCGACGGTTTACCCTTCGCCACTTTGCTGGGGCGCGAGCTTCGACCCCGACCTCGTCGAGCAGATGGGCGCCCAGATCGGCCGTACGATGCGCCTGCTTGGGGTCCACCAGGGCCTGGCACCGGTGCTGGACGTGGTGCGGGATCTCCGTTGGGGAAGGGTCGAGGAGACAATCGGCGAGGACCCCTTCCTCGTTGGGACGATCGGTAGCGCCTATGTGAGGGGGCTCCAGTCGGAGGGGGTTATCGCAACACTCAAACATTTCGTGGGTTATTCGGCTTCGCGTGCGGGCAGGAACCTCGCGCCCGTCTCGCTTGGCCGCCGTGAGCTCGCACAAGTGCTGCTCCCGCCCTTCGAAATGGCTCTCAGCCAAGGTGCCGGTTCGGTCATGAACTCCTACACCGATATCGATGGTGTGCCGGTGGCGGCGGATAAGGGGCTGTTGACGGGAGTGTTGCGCGAAGAATGTGCCTTCGAGGGGACCGTCGTCTCCGACTACTTTGCGGTTGCCTTTCTCCACACCTTGCACCATGTCGCCGGGGACATCGGCCAAGCCGCTGCGATCGCGCTCGAAGCCGGGATAGATGTCGAGCTCCCGAGCGTCAATGCGTTCGGAGAGCCTCTCATGGGCTTGCTCGAACAAGGCGGCGTCAGCCCAGAGCTGGTCGAGCGTTCGACGCGCAACGTATTGATGCAGAAGTGCCGGCTCGGCCTCCTGGACCCCGATTGGTCGCCAGAACCCACGGCACTCGGCTCGGGGACGAGGCAGCTCGACGAGCCCGAGTGCCGCAGGCTCGCGAGGGAACTCGCAGGGCGTTCGGTCGTGCTGCTGGCCAATAACGGCGTGCTACCGCTCAAAAAAGGCTCCCGGCTCTCAGTGGTCGGCCCGCTGGCGGCCGAGCCGCGGGCAATGCTCGGTTGTTACTCGTTCCCGATGCACGTCGGGGCCCACTTCCCGGGCTTCCCTCTCGGGATCGAGATCCGCTCCGTCATCGAAAGCCTCGCCGAAGACGTCTCTGGGTACGACGTCTCGTTCTCCGAAGGTTGCGCCGTTGTCGGCGGCAGCACAGGAGGCATCGGCGAGGCAGCCAGGACCGCCGCCGCTTCCGACGTCTGTATAGCAGTACTCGGCGACCGCGCCGGGCTGTTTGGCAGGGGCACCTCGGGCGAGGGT
>DATJMJ010000039.1:0-43056 GCA_035508795.1 Acidimicrobiales bacterium | reverse complement strand
GCGGGCGTGGTGCGCCGTGTCGCGGCCAACGACGATCACTCCCGCTTCGAGCTGGCCGAGGACATCACCGAACACCACCACCACCTCTTGTGCACGAGCTGCGGCGGTGTCATCGACGTCACGCCGACCCCCGCCTTCGAGAAGGCGATGGCGCGGTACCTGGACGACATGACCAATTCCAACGGTTTCGTGAGCAGCGACCACCGCTTGGACGTGATCGGGACATGCGCCACTTGCCGCGACGGCCGAAAGGAGCCCGGTGCAATTACCGAAGCGGCAGGGAGCCGACGCCCCCGCCGGGATTAGCCGCGCATGGGAGCCGGGGAAGGCGTCCGGGGGCCTCGGCTCGCCATGGCAAGCAAGCAGGCCAGCCGACTAGCCATTGAGCCGGCATCCTGACTTTTCAACACGGGCCGTCGACCGCGACATCGACTGGCGTCGGGCGGGGGCAGCTACTTGCGATCTGGGTCACGGTCGGGCCCGGTCCCGCTGAGGCCACTGCGCACATCACCTCGAGGACGTGAAATGCAAACTCGCCGTTCGCCCGCTGGAGACCTCCCTCGACGCCATTGGCCAGATCCCGGACGCCGAAGCCTCTCCTGTTGCGTTCCGTCTCGTCCGAGGTCACCAGGGGCGAGATGACAGGTGGGAGCACGAGCCACTTCGCATCCTCGTGGCGCTTGACCCGCACGTCACCATCGAGAAGGTCCGGGTCCGGCAACGAAAGGGTGCCCTCCGTCCCGTAGATCTCCAGCCACGGTACTTCGGTGTCCCACACGTCGAAGCTCATGAACGCCGTACCGACCACGCCAGACCTAAAAGTCAAGACAGCCGAAAAATGGGTTGCTATCGAGACATCGATGACGTCGACGCGGCGGCCGGGAGCGGTCACCCTCCGTTGCCGCGCCCCCATACGCCCTGCGGCAGCGACCGACTTGACCGGCCCGAGGCAGTTGACCAGGGATGTGAAGTAGTACGGGCCCAGGTCCATGACGGGCCCGCCGCCGGGTTGGAAAAGGAACCGCGGGTCCGGGTGCCCCTCCTCCACTCTGTTATGACGTACGAAAGCGGAGGCTCCTATCGGCTCCCCGATCACCCCGCCGTCGAGGGCACGGCGTGCAGTCTGGCCGGCGTTACCGAGGAACACGTCCGGTGCCGAGCCCACTAACCGGTGAGCATCTGAACTGGCCTCCAGGATGCGCCGGCCGTCCTCAAGGGTGGTGGCCAAGGGCTTTTCCACGTAGACGTGCTTGCCGGCGGCCAGGGCGCGCAGCACGGTGGCGGCATGCAGGATGGGTGGAGTCAGGTTGACGACGATGTCGATGCTGCCGTCCGCGTACAGTTCCGACTCGTCGCCAAAGGCGGGGTAACCGTAGCGCACGGCGGCCTGCTCGGCCCTGGCGACGTCGACGTCGCCGACCCGCACCACCTGGAGCTCCGGGTATTTTTTGAGCCCGAACGCGTAGCGTGGCAACACGGCCCCGCAGCCGAGGATACCGATCCGGTGGGCCGCCCCGACCTGGCTTTCCACTACGCCCTGAGCCAGGCGAGCTTGGGCTTGATGCCTGCGTTGACAGGGGTGTTGGGCATCTGGCCGCGTAATGCCAACGCCGCTTCTTCCCCCACCCGGCGCCACATCTTGAGGAAAGTGTCATCCGCGAAGCTTGCGCAATGCGGGGTCATCGTCACGTTTTCCAAGCCGAGGAGCGGGCTGTCCAGGGGAAGAGGCTCAACCTCGAACACATCGAGCCCGGCACCGGCGATT
Source organism: Acidimicrobiales bacterium (assembly GCA_035508795.1). Classification (GTDB taxonomy): domain Bacteria; phylum Actinomycetota; class Acidimicrobiia; order Acidimicrobiales; family Palsa-688; genus DATJMJ01. The sequence continues at coordinate 41,291 of DATJMJ010000039.1, read as the reverse complement.
TGCCCATTTTGGAGCGCGGCTACCAGGGCCGGCTCGTCCACCACCGGCCCGCGCGAGGTGTTGATGAGATAGGCGGTGCTTTTCATCAGCGCGAGCTTCTCCGCGTTGATAAGCCCCCGCGTCGCAGGCGTGAGCGGCACGTGGACCGATACATAATCGCTACGCCGGAGAAGTTCGTCGAGCGGGACGAGCTCGACCTCCAACGCCGCCGCCACTTCGGGCCGGACGAACGGGTCGTATGCCACGACCTCCATTTCGAGGACCCTCAACCGCCTATGGAATTCTTGCGCAATTTGGCCGAACCCGACCAGGCCCGCCGTCTGGCCGTGAACGGGCCCCATCGGCGACAGGAACGGTGAGCGCCCACCGGCCCAGTTGCCGGCGCGCATCCACCGGTCTTGACGGGTGACCTTCTTGGCACAGTCAAGCAAGAGCACGAGGGCGTGGTTCGCAACCTCGGGCAGGCAGAAGTCGGGGATGTTGACGACAAGGACGTTGTGCCTCGAGGCCGCATCCACATCGATCACGTCGTAACCGACGCCGTAGCGGACGAGGACGCGGCACCGCTCGAGCTGGTCGATCACCTCGGCGCTGAAGTTTTGGCCCGGGACCAGGCATGCATCCGCGTCGTGGCAGGCTTCGACCAACTTCTCGGCTGTATCGAGCTTGCCGTAACTGACCAGGCCCTCAGCAAATTCAGCCAGCCCTTCCCGCTCCATCGGGAGGTCCGCTCCAGCTGGCGCCGCTGTCTGCACGATCTTGAACGCCGTCATCGCGAAGCTCTCATCCCTTCTGCCGTCTGGCTTCCCTGTGGCCCCATTTTCCCCACGCACGATACTCACGCCGTAGTCACGGGGTGGTGTAAGAGCTCCCCTTCTCAAAGGGCTCAGGATCCGGCCCGGCGCGCCGACAATACCGTCGAGGACCGTCTGGGGGGCCCCGGACGGCCCTTGCCACGCCATGCACCGAAAGGGACGAGCGTTGACGGTTGAGATAATCGGGATGGTCGGGACCAGGGATGCGTCCGAGATAAAAGGCCCGCTCGTCGACGGGCCGGTGGCGGACTGGACCGACGGCCCCGTCATCGACACGCCTTACCTGATAGAGCTGGCCAAAGCCCACGAAGATGCCGGCTTTGACCGCGTCCTCATCGGGTACGGAGCGGTCTCGCCGGAGGGTTGGGCCGTGGCCGGCACCGTCTTGAACCAGACCGAGCACCTCAAGGTCCTCGTCGCCCACCGCCCCGGGATCGTCCAACCGATGTTGCTGGCCCGCACTGCCGCCACGCTCGACCACCTGAGCGGAGGGGGCAGGGTGGGTGTCCACTTCATTACGGGCGGCGACGAGGCGGACCAAAAGCGCGAGGGCGACTTCGTGCCCCACGACGCCCGCTACCGGCGCACCGGGGAGGTCATGGGCCTCCTCCGCCGGATTTGGGAGTCGGGCGAGCCCTTCGACTACGAAGGCGAGTTCTTCCGCTACCAAGCCGCCTTCAGCTCCGTCAAACCCACCCGGCCCGGCGCCATCCCTCTCTTCTTCGGGGGGGCGTCGCCTCCCGCTGTCCAGGTCGGCGCAGCCCAGGCGGACGTCTACGCCTTTTGGGGCGAACCCCGCGAGGCAGCAGCCGCCCGAAAAGCCGAGGTCGACGCCGTGGCGGCAGGCTTCGGCCGCCGGTTGCGTTACAGCATCTCGTTCCGGCCCATCATCGACGACACCGAGAAAGCCGCCTGGGACAAAGCCGAGTGGATTGCCGCCAAGACCGCCGAGCGGATCGCCATGGCCAGGGAACGAGTGGCGGGCAGCGACGGCAACTACGGCGGTCTCGGTGGGCGGCTCAACCCGACGCTGTCGGTCGACCGCGGTGCCAACCAGACCACGTCCGTCGGGCGTCTCCGGCTGATAGAGATGTCCGAGCGCGACGACGTCCTCGACGAACGGCTGTGGATGAAGATCGCCAACCTGACCGGCGCGGCCGGTAACTCGACGGCGTTGGTGGGGACCCCGGGCCAGGTGGCGGAGGCGATGCTGCGCTATTACGACCTGGGCTTTGGGACTTTCATCCTGAAGGGGTTCGACCCGGTGCACGACGTGATCGACTACGGCCAGCGCCTGTTACCTCTTGTTCGCGAAGGCATTGCCCACAGGTCCGGCGCACAAAACTGAGCCTAATTGGGCCTGTTAAAATTGCGAGGTGCTCTCGCAAATCAATTCAAAGCCATTTGGTGAAGCCTTCGCCAAAGGGCGTCACGCCAAATTTCGCCTGGACAGTAAGGGTAATTTGGCCGGCGGTGCCCCGGTCATGTCCGGCTCTGAAAAACTCGGTGCCCGCCAGTATGCTCATCGCCCAATTGTCGAGCGGTGCGGGGATTTCACAACGGGTTCTTTCTCAGTGGCGGGCCTGCTCCGCACCGCAGAACCGGCGCCGCAAAACGCGAAGTCTCCCCGGCTAATGGCCACCCCGAAAAACGAGAAGTTTTGCTGCGGCCCGGCGGGCACAAAATGAGCCTCGCCACTGCGCTCGAACCCCTGTTGATGCGCGAGGTCCTCGGCAGTTTCCCGACCGGCGTCACCGCGATTGCCGGCCTGGTCGACGGCGAACCTCTGGGACTGGCCGCCAACTCTTTCACTTCGGTTTCGCTCGAGCCGCCCCTGGTGCTCGTTTGCATAGGGCGCTCCTCGAGCACGTGGCCCGAGCTGGCCCGGGCGACGATGCTCGGGATCAGCGTCTTGTCCGCCAACCAGGGCCACGCCTGCCGCCAGCTCGGTGGCCCCCGGGAGCGGCGCTTCACCGGGCTTGACTGGCGCGCCACCCCGGACGGGGCGGTGCTGCTCGACGGTGGGAGCGCGTGGTTGGAATGCAGCGTCGAGCGGCAATGGCCTGCCGGAGACCATGACATCGTGCTCCTCCGCGTGCACAGCTTGTGGGACGACCGCTCCGAGCCGCCGTTGGTCTTTTACCGCAGCCGCACCCGGCGTATCGAGGAACTCGAGGGGGCGGAGCAAGCCAGCTGAGAGGTCGTGCTGGTGCGTCCCCCGAGGTAAGGGAGGCGCCCCTGCCGCGTGGGGCTGGCACCCTGGTCCGGGCCCACCGGCTGCGACAGAGTTGAGCCGTGACCTTAGCGGAGCCCGCCGCTCACGGTACCGAGCCCGGTACCGCCGAGCCACCGGTGCCGGCCCCCCGGCGCAAAGCCTTGTTGAGCGACGAAGACCTGGCGTTCGCCAGTTACAAGCTCCGCCGGACCTTTGCCGGCCGCCGGCGCGACTACCTGACGATTGTGCTGCTCGTCGGCCTCGTCGGCGGGATCGCAATGGGCTCGATCGTCGCCGCCAGGCGCACGCAGTCCGCCTACCCGAGCTTCCTGGCGAGCACAAACGCCTCCAACCTGACGCTGTCGACCTACGGGTCCGGCGGCAACCAGGCCGCCACGCTCTACTCACCACGCCTGGCAGCTGCCATTGCCCGCCTCCCGGGAGTCAAGAAAGTCGAGAGCTGGGTCGGCGTTTTCGCTGTGCCATTGGAACCAAACGGGGCACCCAACCTCGCATTGGCCGACAGCGACCTCAATTTCGCCGCTAGTAACGGCCTTTATTTCGACATGGACCGCGTCACGGCGTTGCGCGGACGCGTCCCGGACCCGAACGATGTCGACGAGTTCATGACGACCGCTCTCGGGGCGCGGCTGATGGGCGTCCGTCTCGGGGAGGTCGTGCCGGTAGGCCTTTACATTGCACAACAGGCGGACCTCCCGGGCTTCGGCACGGCACGCGTGCCGCCCTGGCGCCGGTTCGAGATGAAGCTCACCGGGATCGTCCAGTTCAACAACGAGGTCGTCGAAGACGACACAGACCGGCTCCCCACCAACGTCGTCTATACACCGGCCTTCACGAGGTTGGTCCCCGACAAATCGACCAATGGCACCTGGTACGGCGTGCAGCTCGACAGGGGCGACCGCAACATTGCCTCGGCCGAGCAGGCGCTGCTGCGGGCCCTGCCTCCGGGGGCAGTGGGCAATTTCAACCTCACCACGATCACCGAAGCCAAGGTCGAGCGCGCGCTCAAGCCGGAGTCGATCGCGCTGGCTTTGTTCGGCCTGATAGCGGCACTGGCCGCGCTCGGCATAGCGCTGCCGGTCATATCACGCCAGCTGCGGGCGACCGAGGATGAACGCCAGGTCTCCCGGGCACTGGGAGCGAGCCCCCTCGCCAATTTCATCGACGCATTTGCCGGGCCCGCCATTGCAGTCGTGGCCGGTTCTGTCGTCGCAGGCGTCGTGGCAGTTGCCCTTTCACCGCTCTCGCCGCTCGGTCCGGTGCGGGCCGTTTGGCACCCGGCGGTGCTCGCATTTGACTGGACAGTCCTCGGGGCGGGCCTGGGCGTGCTCGCCGGCGGGTTGGGCGCGGCGACCGCCGTAATGGCTTGGCGGGCAACCCCCCGCCGGCCCGTGGCGGGCACTTCTGTCCCTCCGTCCAAATTGGTGCGCCACGCCGCCGCCCTCGGGCTGCCGTTGCCTGCCGTCGTCGGCCTCCACTTCGCGCTCGAACCGGGCCGCGGCCGCACTGCGGTGCCCTCCCGGTCGGTCCTGGCCGGAGCCGTTATAGCCGTTATGACGGTGACGGCGACGCTCACCTTCAGCTCGAGCCTCCACACCCTGGTCACCCAGCCCAAGCTGTACGGGTGGAACTGGGATTATGCCCTCTCGTCCGAAAACGGCGTCCCACCCAAAGCATTGAAAACGCTATCGAGCGAACCTGGCGTCGCTGCGTGGTCGGGGTACCAGGACCCTAACCTTCAACTGGACGGTGAGACGGTCCCAGCGCTGGTCACAGCAGGGGCCCCGGCCGTCGGCCCCCCCGTGCTGTCCGGTCACGGTTTGCGGGGCCCGGCGCAAGTCGTCCTCGGTGCGGCGACGCTCGCTCTCCTCGACAAGAAGGTCGGCGAACGGGTGTTCATCAGCTACGGCTCTCCAAATACGGCGCCTCTCTACCTGCCGCCTACCCCGGCGACCATTGTCGGCACGGCGACGTTCCCGGCGATCCAAGGCTCGAGCACCTTTGCCGAGCACACGTCGATGGGTACCGGGGCCCTCGTGAGCGAGGCTGACCTGCCTGAGTCGTTCCTCCGGTTCACGCAGGCGCCGGACCCCAACCAGGACGGCCCCGCTCTCGTTTTCGTCCGGCGGCGGCCCGGCGTGAGCGCCGCCAAGGGCCGGGCCGAGCTGCAGCAGGTTATTGCGCTCGCCGACAAGATATTCGCCCACGACCCCCAAACGCTCGGCGACAACGTGATCGCGCTGCCCGTACAACGGCCCGCTGAGATCGTCAACTACCAGTCAACAGGTGCCACGCCGGTCGTACTTGCGATCGGCTTGGCCACCGGGGCGGTCCTCGCGCTCGCCCTCGCCCTCGCCGCCACCGTGCGCCGGAGGCGCCAGGACTTTGCCCTCCTGAAGACGCTTGGTTTCACCGGGCGCCAGTTGGCTACGACACTGGCGTGGCAGGCCTCGATCACCGCTCTCACGGGCCTCGTCGTTGGCGTCCCGATCGGGGTGGCCGGTGGCCGGCAACTTTGGGACCTGTTCGCCCGGAGCATCCAAGCAGTCCCGCACCCGACCATCCCGGCTTCGATGTTGTTCGTGGCGCTCGGCGCATTGGCCCTCGCAAATATCGTGGCCGCAGTACCCGGGAGAGCTGCCTCTTCCACCCCGGCTGCGGTCGTGCTCCGGGAGGAATGACCAGGCCGGCAGGCACGGCCCGGCCATCACCGCCCAAGCGTTACCAGCGCCCGGCGGGCGGGCGTTCACCGGATTGTTACTTTCGCTACCCCAACGCGGGTCAGAATGTTGGATGACCAGAGGAGGGGCGTAGTTGCCGGCTTTCGTTTTCCCAGGCCAGGGATCTCAGCGGGCCGGCATGGGGAGGCCATGGCGTGAGCACCCTTCCTGGGACGTCGTGCAGGATGCGTCCGAGCTGGCGGGCCGCGACGTCGGCCACCTTCTCCTCGAGGCGGGCGCCGTGGAGCTGTCGGAAACTCGTAACGCCCAGCTCGCCACCTTCGTCCTCGGTCTCGTCGTGCTGGACGCGGTCGAACGCCTCGGCATAGAGCCGACCGCCTGCGCCGGGCACAGCCTGGGCGAGTACACCGCTCTCGTCGCGGCAGGCGCGATCGGTTTCGACGACGCTGTCCGGTTGGTCGCAGAGCGCGGCGAGGCGATGCAAGAAGCAGCCGAGGAAAACCCGGGCGTAATGCTTGCCATCTCGGGCATAGACGACGAAATGGCTCGCATCGCCTGCCGTCGGGCTGACGGCGATGTCTGGCTGGCCAACTCCAATGCCCCCGGCGAGTGCGTCATTGCCGGCCGGCCCGAGTTCGCCGACGTAGCGGCACGCATCGCTGTCGAGCTCGGTGCGACCGGCGTCAAGGAAGTCGCGGTGAGCGGGGCCTTCCACACGCCACTGATGGCACCGGCCCAGCCGCGCCTGCGAAAGGCCATCGAGAGCACGACCTTTTACGCACTAGCAGTACCTGTCGTCGCAAATGTGGACGCGCTACCTCACAACGCCGGCGGGGAGTGGCCGGCCCTCCTGTCGGCTCAACTTCGCAGCCCGGTGCGGTGGCGCCAAACATCGCTCACGCTGGCGGCGATCATGCGGACGGGCGAATGGGACGGAGACGGGCTCTTTTGCGAACTGGGCCCCGGCGGCCCCCTCTCGCGCATGGTGCGCTCGAGCGTCCCCGAGGCGTCAACTCTGGCAATTGCTGAGCCCGACGACCTTGACGACCTCGTGGCGGTCCTCACCGGGGAGGGCCCTGTGGCGACGGGCGCGACGCCCGAAGGGCACCAGGGAGAGCGGCTCTACGTGTCCGAGCGGCTCATCATCAGCCCGTGCGCCGGCCTCTTCGAGCTCCCGAGCGGGTTGGAGCTGCCGGCAACGCCAGGCGGCGAGGCGGCGGAGGGCACCAGCATCGAGATCGGCGACCTGGTTGGCTTCGTCTCGGGTACCGAAGTGCGCAGCCCGTTTGCCGGCGAGCTGATGGGCGTGATAGCGCACCCTGGCGAACGCGTCCAGTCCGGCCAGCCGGTCGCCTGGCTACGGGCCCGCTGAGGCAGGCAAAGCGCATATGGCCAACAGCTGCGGCTACGCCATCACCGGCTGGGCGAGCGCGCTCCCCGACCAGGTGGTCACCAACCAGGACATAATGACGCTCTTCGACACGAGCGACGAGTGGATCGTCGAGCGGACCGGGATCAGGCAGCGGCGGGCGGCCGACGGCCCCTTCGTCCGGGTACCTCCCAGCCGGTCCCCCGAAAACGGGATGGGGACCACAGCCCAGCTCGCCGCCCAAGCCGGGCGGGCCGCGATGGGACGGGCGGGGGTTACCGGGGCGGACATCGACCTGCTCATCCTCTGCACGACGACACAGGACCAGCAAGTGCCGGCAACGTCGTCTCCCCTTGCGCACGCTCTTTCGGTGAGGGGCGGCGGCATGGACATCAACGCTGCCTGCGCCGGGTTCACCTACGGGCTTGTCACGGCGGCCGGTTTCATCGGCGCCGGGGCCGAGCGCGTCCTCCTCGTGGGGGCCGAGACCCTGACCCGGATCACCAACTGGTCCGACCGGTCAAACGCCTTCCTCTTCGGCGACGGCGCCGGGGCGGTCGTCGTCGAAGCCGTGCCCGGGGACCCGGCGATGCTCGGGTGGGACGTCGGCGTGGACGGCTCGCTCCAGCCTCTCTTCTACGCCAACCACGCCGGCACGGGCATGACGATGAGGGGCCAGGAGGTCTTCCGCAGGGCGGTCCGCGTAACGGTCGACTCGGCACTCAAGACGTTGGAGCGGGCCAAGGTGACGGCCGCGGACATCGCTCTTTTCGTTCCGCACCAGGCGAACGTCCGGATCATGGACGCCGTCGCCGAGCGCCTCGGTATCCCCGTCGACAGGGTCGCTTCGGTCATCGAGCGCACAGGTAACACGTCTTCGGCTTCGATACCGATCGCCCTGGCGGAAGCTGCCGGCTCCGGTCGCCTCTCGGACGGGGACCTCGTGCTTTTCGCTGGTTTTGGGGCCGGGATGACGTGGGCCTCGGCCGTATGGCGGTGGGGCCGGGGGCCCTCCCGGTAAGTTTGGCAGTCACCATTGGAAGCGAACGGAGGACAAATGGCAGAGCAGATGGGCCCTGAAGAGTCGTTCGACCTGTTCAGGCAGTGCGCGGTCGAGGTACTACAGGTCGAACCCACCAAGATCGTCCCCGAGGCGCGTTTTGCCGACGACCTCGACGCCGACAGCCTCGACCTCGTCGAGCTCGTGATGGCCCTGGAGGAACGGTTCGGGATCGACGTCCCCGAATCCGAGCTCGAAGGTGTCCAGACCGTTGGCCAGGCCTACGAGCTGGTGACGTCCAAGCTCTGATGCTTGCGCTCAACCCTGGCCCGGGCGGCGCCGGTGCCGTCCCCGGCCGCCGGGTCGTCGTGACGGGAGCCGGTGTCGTCGCTTCATGCGGCATCGGGGCCGAGGCTTTTTGGCGCGGGCTGATGTCGGAACCACCGGTGGCGCGTGTCCGGCCCGTGGAGGGTCTCGACGTGAGCCACATCTTCGGCCCGAAAGAGCTCCGCCGTGCCGACCGCTTCGTCCAGATGGCAGCCGCCGCGGCCGACCAGGCGATCACGGGGGCAGGCGGCATAGAGGCGCTCCGCGGTGACCCCGACCGTGCCGGCGCCCATATCGGGACCGGCGTCGGCGGCCTCGACACCATGTGCGAGCAGCAGAACATCCTGATGGAAAGAGGCCCCGACCGCGTCAGCCCTTTCCTCGTCCCGATGATGATGTGCAACCGCGCGGCGGCCGAAGTTTCCATGCGCTATGGCCTTCGCGGCCCGTGCGAGACGACCGTCACCGCTTGCGCCGCCGGGAGCCAGAGTATTGCCAACGCCGGGCGGCTGATCGCGATGGGCCGCTGCGACGTGATGGTGGCGGGGTCGAGCGAGGCGCCGCTCTCGCCGCTCGGGATTGCCGGGTTCGCCAATATGACGGCGCTTACTCGTTCGGGGGTTTCGATGCCGTTCGACGTCGCCCGTGACGGGTTCGCCATCGGGGAAGGTGCCGGTGCGATCGTCCTCGAGGAGCGGGACCGCGCTCTCGCCCGGGGGGCACATATCTACGCCGAGCTGGCCGGCGGAGCCAGCACCGCCGATGCCCACCACGTCACGGCTCCTGCCCCCGACGGGAGCGGGGCGGCGCTCTGCATGCAACTCGCTCTCGCAGACGCCCAGTTGACGCCCGGCGAAGTCACCCAGGTCAACGCCCACGGGACCTCGACCCCTCCTGGCGACGCCGCCGAAGCCGAAGCGATCTACAAGGTTTTTGGCTACCCCGGCCCGGCCGTGACGTCGGTGAAGGGTGTTATCGGCCACACTCTCGCCGGCGCCGGTGCCATCGAGGCGGTAGCTGTCGCGCTGAGCTTCGAGCACCGCCAGATCCCCCCCACAGCGGCCACCCGCAACGTCGACCCGTCGTTCCAGCTCGACGTCGTCACCGGGGGCCCGAGGGATTGGGAACCCGGCCCGGTGATATCCAATTCCTTCGGTTTTGGCGGCCATAACGGCTGCCTCGTGTTCGTCCCGGCATAGCGCTCAACGCACGACAAGCCAAGGCGGGCCGCCCGGCGGACAGGGGGGAGCGAGCGCCGGGGCCGGCTTGGCGCCTTCGGCTCGTCGCCGCCTCGGCTCAGTTCAGGCGATGGATTTGAGGAGGTTTTCGGCGGTTGCTGCGGGAGAAATCTTGTACCAGACCTGTTCGAGCCGCCCGTCCTCGCCTACCAGGAACGCTGACCGCTCGATGCCCATGTACTCCCGGCCGTACATGCTTTTCTTCGCCCAGACGCCGTAAGCCTCCGCAACGGCATGGTCGGGGTCCGAAAGGAGCGGGAAACCGAGCCCGTACTTCTTGTCAAAAGCCGCCTGGCGCTTGGGAGTGTCGGGGCTTATCCCGAGCACCGCTGTGTTGCCAACCTGGGGCAGGACGTCGCGCAGCCCGCAGGCTTGCGCTGTACAACCAGGCGTGTCGGCCTTGGGGTAGAAGTAAACGAGCACGCGCCGGCCCCCCAGCCCCGACAACGAGACCGGCTCGCCGGACTGGTCCGGCAGCGTGAAATCGGGCGCCACCGCACCGGCTTGCAGCTTCTCCGTCATTCGCCGAGCGTACCGCAGGGCATCCCGGCAGGAGAGTGGCGCGAAAACCTATAGGGTCGGCAAGCGACGATGAGCACAGCCGGCGACGATCCTTCTCGGCCCGGTACTTCCCCGGCGGACCTCGAGCTCGGCGCTTTCAGCGACAATGCCCCGTGGGTGCTGACCGGTGAGCAACTGGCCTGGCGCGCCGGCATCGACGAGCTGCGGGTTGAAACAGCCGCCCGGGTCCCCCGGGTGCTCCGCCGCCGCCGGCTCCCGCCCGGAGAGAGGGTGCTGTCGACGACGGCGAGGCTCGGGTGGGCCATCCTGGCGTGGCGGCTTGCCGAAAAGAGGCAGGCGGACCGGACCGGCAGGCGCGAGGTGTCGCGTGCGGGCCTCTCGCGGCGCCTGCGCAAAGCCTTCGAACGGCTCGGCCCCACCTACATAAAGCTCGGCCAGATCCTTTCGTCGGGGGAAGGCGTCTTCCCGCCCGAGCTCGTCTCGGAGTTCCGGCTGTTGCGCGACCGTGTGCCTGCCGAGCCGTTCGAACTCGTCAGGCAAGTGGTCGAGGCCGAACTGGGACGGCCGCTCGAGGAGGTCTTCGAGCACTTCGAAACCGAGCCGATAGCTGCAGCCTCGATCGCCCAGGTCCACGCAGCCCGTCTCCGCACCGGGGAGGAGGTCGTCGCCAAGGTCCAGCGCCCGCAGGTCAACACCCTCGTCCAGCGCGACATTGCGGCGATGAGCTGGCTTGCCCCCCTCCTGATAGGGCGCATCCCGGTGGCGGCGCTCGCCAACCCGCCGGCCCTCGTCGAGCTTTTCGCCGAGACGATCGTCGAAGAGCTCGACTTCCGCCTCGAAGCCGACAACATGCTCGACATTGCGAGGGTCCTGGCCGAGACGAACCAGCGCTCGGTCGTCGTACCCCGCCCCCACCCCACCCTCGTCACCAGGCGGTTGCTCGTGATGGAACGCCTGGACGGCTTCGGCTGGGACGACGTCGAAGGGATGCACCGAGCGGGGATCGACACCTCGGCGGTCGTCAGGGCATTGCTCATCGCTTTCCTCGAGGGTGCCACCCTGTTCGGGGTGTTCCATGGGGACCTCCACGGGGGCAACCTCTTCGTACGGCCCGACGGCAGGGTTGCGCTGCTCGACTACGGGATCACCGGAAGGCTCGACGAGGTGCGGCGGGTGGCGTTCCTCCGGCTCCTGATGGGCGGGAGCCTCAACGACCCCCGCCTCCAGCTTGCGGCGCTGCGCGACATGGGCGCGGTGCCCCCCGACACTGACATCGACGCCCTCGCCCAGGACCTCGGCCTCGACAAGCCGATCATCGACCCGACGACGCTTGCGCCCGAAGCTCTCCTCGCCGAGATCAGGGAGATCACCAAGCGCCTGCTCGAGTACGGCGCCCGGTTCCCCAAGATCCTCATGCTGTTCGTGAAGGACCTGCTGTTCGTGGATGGGTCCCTCGCCACGCTCGCCCCCGACGTCGACCTTTTCGCCGAGGTCGCCGAGATCGCCGCCTATTTCAGCACCCGCTACGGCGACCGGATCGCCCACGACATCGGGATCGACCCGCGCCAGCACCCGCTCGAGATTTCGGCAGTCAGGGCGGCGGTCGGCGTCTCCGAGGACGTAGACGAGCTCACCTACCGGGACCTCCAGGCCAGGCGGGAGCTGATCCGCCGCCGGATGGAAGAGCACCGCCGTCGCAGCGAACGCCCCTCCGCCGGCCTGCTCGGGAAGCTGCGCAAACGAAGCGAGCGCTGATACGGGCCTGACGGCGTCGCGCCAAGCGGCCGGGCCCGGGCTCGGCGAGGGGCGCGTGACGCCGATTGCAGCAGCTCCCGGCCTCCCAGGCGGTACCCTGGTCGGTGCACGGGCGCCCCGGCCAGTGCCCCTAGGGCGAGCAAGACCACCCGTCGCCCCATCCCGGACCAACACGAGGAAAATGAAACGCGCTGACATCCGAAACGTGGCCATCGTCGCCCACGTCGATCACGGCAAGACCACCCTTGTCGACGCGATGCTGCGGCAGTCGGGCGCGTTCCGGGCCAACGAGGAGGTCGCTGAGCGGGTCATGGACTCGACCGACCTCGAGCGGGAAAAAGGCATCACGATCCTCGCCAAGAACACGGCCGTCCACTACGGCGGGCTCACCGTCAACATCGTCGACACCCCCGGCCACGCCGATTTCGGCGGCGAGGTGGAGCGCGCGCTCACGATGGTCGACGGGGCCCTCCTCCTCGTGGACGCGAGCGAAGGCCCCCTCCCCCAGACACGCTTCGTGCTGCGCAAGTGCCTCGAAGCCAGGCTCCCGGTCCTGGTCGTGATCAACAAGGTCGACCGCTCCGACGCCCGCCCGGCCGAGGTCCTCGACGCCGTCTACGACTTGTTCATCGACCTCGGCGCCGACGAGCACCAGATCGAGTTCCCGGTCATCTACTGCAACGCCCGCACCGGCCAGGCCGCCCTATCCCCCGAGGAGGTGCAGGACGCCCCCGGGCTCAAGCTCTTGTTCGAGTTGCTCGTGGACCACATCCCGGCGCCCGTGTACGAGGAGGGCCACCCGTTCCAGGCGCTCGTCGCCAACCTGGACGCCTCCCCCTACGTGGGCCGGCTGGCGATCTGCCGCATCCATCAGGGCTGGGTGCACAAGGGAGAAAATGTCGCCTGGTGCCGTCAAACTGACGGCGAAATAAAACGAGCGCGCATCGCCGAGCTGTACGTGACCGACGCGCTCCAACGAGTCGACGCTGGGCCCGAAGGCGCCGGGCCGGGCGACATCATCGCAGTCGCCGGGGTGCCCGAGATCATGATCGGCGACACATTGGCGGACCTCTCCGACCCGAGGCCTCTCCCCGGGGTGCGCGTGGACGAGCCGGCCATCTCGATGACGATCGGCGTCAACACATCACCTCTCGCAGGCAAAGAGGGGACAAAGCTCACCGCCAGGCTGCTAAAAGGGCGCCTCGACGCAGAGCTCGTCGGCAACGTCTCGATAAAGGTCCAGCCGACGAGCCGGCCCGACACTTGGGAAGTCCAGGGCCGGGGCGAGCTCGCCCTTGCCGTGCTCGTCGAGCTGATGCGCCGGGAAGGTTTCGAGCTCACGGTGGGCAAACCGCAAGTGCTGACCAAGGTCGTCGACGGCAAGATCCACGAACCCGTCGAGAGAGTTTCGCTCGACATCCCCGAGGAGCACATGGGCACCGTGACCAGGCTCCTGTCGGGGCGCAAGGGCCGGGTGCAAAATGTCGTCAGCCACGGGACCGGTTGGGGGCGCACCGATTGGCTCGTGCCCTCGAGAGGGCTCATCGGCCTGCGCTCTCAATTGTTGACCGAGACAAAGGGGACTGCTCAGCTCCACCACGTGCTCGACGGGTGGGAACCCTGGGCCGGCGAGATCCGGACAAGGCAAAACGGGTCCCTCGTGGCCGACCGGAGCGGCAAGACGGCTACGTACGCGCTCCTCAACCTCCAAGAGCGCGGCACCCTTTTCATAGGCCCGGGCATAGAAGTTTACGAGGGGATGATCATCGGCGAAAATGCCCGGCGAGAAGATATGGACGTCAACCCGACAAAGGAACGCAAGCTCACCAACATGCGCTCTTCCACCGCCGAGGAGCTCGTGCGCCTGTCGCCTCCGCTCGTCCTGTCGCTCGAACAAGCCCTGGAGTTCCTACGGGAAGACGAATGCGCCGAAGTTACGCCCACTTCTGTGCGTTTGCGCAAGGTGGCGCTCGATATCGCTTCGCGGGCACGTCAGAGGGCGCGGGCGCGGGACCAAGCTCCCTCTGGCGCCGAGCGCGAACAGGCCATCTGAGCCTGAGGCACTTGTGCCTGGCGGCGTGTCTTGCGTTCTTGGGCTGTTGCGCTGATAACGACCTCAGGGGTTGCCGTTGCGAGCCGTACTGCACCTGCGGGGCTGATCGACGGAAAAGTCTGGTCGCGCTTGAGAACTCTGGTCGCGCTTGGGCACGAAAAATCGCCACCGAGCGCAACCGCGTTGCTCGAGCGCGACCAAAATGTCACCGTTTTTAATGCCCGAGCTTGGCCGGCCCGGCTGCACCGCGCCTCGACCCCACCCGGCCCCCACCCGCCCGGCCCCACCCCCCCGGCCAAAGCCCGGCGTCCGACAGCTAGTTGAGCGACGGGTCCGAAGGGTAGGCGGATACCAGCGCAAGGCGGCCACCCTGGCGGCGGAGAACCCTTTTCCACAGGGTTTCCGGCTCGTCGCTGAACACGTCTTCGTCGACAGCGTCGAGCACGTACCAAGCGCCCTCGTCGATCTCCCCTTCGAGCTGGTCGGGCGCCCAACCGCCGTAACCTGCAAAGACCCGCATCTTTTCGATGCACGGGCTCACGAACGCAGGGTCGGCCTCGAGGTCGATCGTCCCGAGCGTGCCGTCGAGAGGCAGGTAACCGGTCTCGGGCACGGAGACCTGCGGGCGCGCACGCGCCAGGCAAATTGACCCCTCGCTCACGGGGCCCCCGACGAAAACGACCGCCGGCTCCGAGGCAAGCTCCTCCCACTCGGGGAGCGGCGCGCCGACGAGGGTCACGGTGGGGCGGTTGAGCACGAGCCCGACGGCCCCCTGGTCGCTGTGCGCCAGCACGAGGACGACGGTCCGGGCGAAGTTGGGGTCGACGAGGCGTGGCGCGGCGACTAGGAGCTTGCCCTGGAGCGGGCCTGACATGGCGGGCATTGGTTAAATCATTCCTCCTGTACCGTGCTTACCATGCGCGCCGTGACCGTGGTACCCCTCCAGGCGAACTCCGTGGACCTAACGGATCTTCCCGAACCTCCCGAAGAAGACGGGCCTGTCCTGGTAAAGACTCGGGCGATCGGTATCTGCGGGACCGATATCGAGATCGTTGCCGGCGAGTATGGCTGGCCGCCCCCCGGGGAGACCAGGCTGGCCCTCGGCCACGAATCGCTCGGAGAGGTGCTGGAGGCGCCGGCCGGGTCGGGGTTCTCGCCCGGCGACCACGTGGTCGGCATCGTCCGCCGGCCCGACCCCGTGCCCTGTTACAACTGCGCAGCCGGCGAATGGGACATGTGCCGCAACGGCAAGTACACCGAGTGGGGTATCAAGGAGCACCACGGTTACGCCCGTGAAAGGTACCGCATCACGCCGGACTTCCTAGTCAAAGTGTCCCCATCGGTCGGCGACCTCGGTGTCCTGCTCGAGCCGACGACCGTGGTCGCAAAGGCCTGGGACCACATCGGACGGATCGGCGCCCGGGCGAAATGGCAGCCCCGTACGGTGCTCGTCACCGGGGCCGGGCCGATAGGCCTGCTCGCGTCTCTCCTCGCGGTACAGCGCGGCCTCGAGGTCCACGTCCTCGACCAGGTCACCGCGGGCCTGAAACCTGACCTCGTAGCGGCCCTGGGCGGCACTTACCACCACGGCGACCTCGCCTCGACGGGCCTCGCCCCCGACATCGTCGTCGAGTGCACCGGTGTCGGCCAGTTGGTCTTCGATGCGATGGACATCATGGCCCCCAACGGCGTCCTCTGCCTGACCGGGGTTTCAGCCAAGGGGCGCCAGCTCGGGATAGATGCCGGCGAGCTCAACCGCCACATGGTGCTCGAAAACGACGTCGTCTTCGGCTCTGTCAACGCCAACCGGAGCCACTACGAAGCGGGTGCCGAAGCGCTCGCCAAGGCCGACCGGGCATGGCTGGCGAAGCTGATCTCCCGCAAGGTCCCGCTCGAAAATTGGCAACAGGCCTATCAGCGCCAACCCGGCGATGTGAAAGTAGTCCTCCAGTTCGCCGAGTGAACGCAAACTGGCGAGTGCCCCTCCTGTTCAGGGCCCCGTATACACGTAGCGCCCCCCGGGCGAAGCAGAGCTGGTGCCATCGGCGCCCTTAGCGCGGACCAAAACGGCTCCGGCTGCATGAGCAGGGGCACGCACCTTGACCTCGGTTGGCGAGACCACTTCTACCGAGGTTGCCGCCACGGCGCCGAAGACGACGGAGTCGACCCCGTTGAACCCCCGGCCTTCGATGACAACAAGGTTGCCGCCCGCGGTCGGCCCCGAACGTGGGTTGACTTTGTCGACCGAGAAGATCCCGCCCGCCGCCAGCGCTCCTGCTGCGGGAGGCTGCGCCGGGCCGGAGCGCGAAGCCGGAGCGGCCACGGGAGCGGGTGTCCCGGCGGCAGCCGGAGTCGTCGCTGTCACGCGTGGGGCGACCACGTACGGGACACCGGGAGAGTGCCGCACTGGCGGAGCGGCTGCCTTCCTCAACGGTGCTTGTCTGGGCCCAGCTGCCGGCAATGACCTCGCCGCAGTGGCGCTCGGGCGCGAAGTGCGGACCATCCCGGGCACGACGACGCCCGCCAGGACAGCGATAGCGGCAGCAACACCGACTGCTACGACAACCGTCCTGCGGTCCCATGTCCTCGCCGGCCCCGCCGGGCCCGCTTCCGCCGCCCCCGCCCTCCTCGCGCGCCAGGACCACCTGCTCGTTTTCGACGGTACGAGGCGGCTTTCGAGCCTGTCGCGGACTTCGGGAGAGAGCGGCCGAGCGGCCGCGGCCCCCAATACCTCCTCCAGTTGTGCCCTAAGCGCGACGGGGAGCGGCCTCGGCCGGTCGGCCCCGCTCAGCAGCAGCTCGGGGTGTTCGTCGTAGTTGCGCGGCTCAGGCACCTCCCGCCTCCAGTTCTCGTCGCAGGCCTTCTCGGCCCCTTTGCAGGAGAGATTGGACTTGCACCCTGCTCCGGCCGACCTGACCGGCGATGTCCTGCACCGAAAGCCCCTCCATGTACTTGAGGACCAGGACCTGGCGTTGCAGGGCAGGCAACCGCCCAAGCGCCCTTACGACCTCGTCCTGACGTTCGACTGCCTCGGCGATCGACGCGACTTCCTCCGCCGGGCTGCCTTCGGCCACTAGGCGCATCGAGTTCCTCGCTATCTCGGCTCGTCTTTCGGACTCGTAATGGCGGGCCAACCGCCTCCGGGCGATGGCGCAAACCCAGGTAGTAGCGGCGGCATCCCCGCGGAAGCTCCTGGCGGACTTGACAGCCTCGAGCAATGTCTCCTGCAACAAGTCCTCGGCGACCGCCTGCCCGCCACCCACTCGTGCGAAGACAAACCCGTAGACGACGGGTGCCACATCGTCGAGCAGCCACTTCACCGCTTTCGCATCGCCTGCTGCGGCAGCGATCAGGAGCTCGCGTTCGATTTCCCTGACGCTCGGGACCACTAGGCCAGGCTCCCTGGTACGTCGCAACACCAGGCGTTTCCCGCCAAACCTCCGATCGGGCCATGCGCCCAGGTCCGGGTCACGCCGCCCCGCTGTCGAAAGGCGCCCACTCGACCTGAGCCAGCGAGCTCAGGTCGCTCACGAGGGTCCCCTCCCCGGAAACCGTGAAAAGGTACTGGCCGGTCACGACGGCGCGCTCTATCTCCGGGTGCAGGCCACCAACCGGCCCAGGCAAATTCACGGCAGGCGCGGTCGCCGGCTGGGCGACGCTCCCCAGGAGGTCCAGTGCGCCGCTCGGGTCAACCGACCACAGATCCGCCGTCCCCGACACGCCCTCAGCGGTGGCGCTGTCCACAGGAACGACGAGGAGATCCGACCGTGGCCACCACGACAATGCCTGAGGATCGCTCTCGGCAGGCGAGCTCGTACCGGCGGCGAGCAAGTCGGTAGACACGACGGATGGGCTCCCGGTGGAGGAGCCGTCGATGACGTCCACCTGCAGGCCGCCGGGATGCGTGCCGCTCGGGGGCGACTGGCCCAACCCGGCAAAAAGCCCATCGCTCAAGGGCTCGAGCGCATTGACGCCCAGAGGAAGACTTGTCGCTCCTAGGAGCTTGGGCACGAGCGGGTTGCTCAAGTCGATGGTGTACAAAGTGGAAGCAACCGTGGTGGGGGCGGAGTTTGTCGCTACGTAGGCCGAATCGCCGTCGAACAGCACAGCAGAGATTGTCCCCGCCCCAAGCGCCCATCTCAGGGCACCAACCGTCACCAAGGCGCCGCCCTCGGCTCGAAGGATGGTCACGAAGTCACCGGGGAACGAGGCCGCCACTGCCGCCACTGCCCCGCCGCTGCGTGCGCCCGGGGTAAGTGGGTGCGCGCTTGCCTGAGCGACGGCGGAAACAATACCGACGTCGCTCCCCCAAGCCGACAGTGAGTACGCTCCAAGCACAGCGCCCGGGACCTCGCCGGCTCCGAGGTAGCGAATGCCGGGCGTGCCCGAGACGGCGAAACCGTAGATCCGCGTGCTCGAAGTGCCAAAGACGGGCACAACGGGTGCCACCGCCTGGCGCAGGAGCATCGGGCAAGCCGTCCCCTGTTCGACCGGGCAGCAGATCCCGGGGACAGTGGGCTCCCCAGCCGCCCCGGTCTCAGGCCCGCCGCTACAACAAGTCGGCGTCACGACCGGCCCGCAACACTCGCTCACCACGTCCGCAGCCACCGGGCACGGTGCCGTCGGGAGCGTGCCACCGACTGCCACGAAAATGTCCGAGCCGTTTGCGTAAACGGCGCTCGCGTACAGGTTTTGGTACGGGTAGGTAGCAGTCGCCACGCCCACGGTGACGTGTGCGGGAGGAGATGTCCCGGCAGGGTCGAACGAAGCTACAGTGAGCGTCCCGGGGACGGGTGCGACAACCGCTTGCGGGCCCGCCTCTCCCGGGCCGCACGGGGGAACCGGAGCCGGGCCCTGATCAGACCGTGAGGCAGAGCCCGAGGCCGCAGCCTTTGGACCAGTGGTCGGAGCAAAAAGCGCAGAGCTTCCCATGAGCACGAGGAAGACCCGCCCGTTTATCAAGCGAGCGCCCTCGAGCTCCCCGTCGAAAAAGAGCGTCCGCTCTACGCTCGGGTGCGCCGGTACGGCAAGGCTCACCACCTCGGCGTAGGTCTCCTCGCTGACGCGCTCCATCGGCAGCGAGGTTTTGTCGCTCCCGGTGGCTCTCGCCACTACAGGCAGCAGGGTCAGCTTGGTCCCGACCACGATGACCAAGCCGTTCGACAGCAACAAGCCGTCGGCTGGCCCCAAGTCGGGAAGGAGCGAAACACCGTTGTTTTGTGGGGGTACCTGCGCGAGGTCCATCACCTGGACCGCAGGAGGTTGCTGGCGCAGCACGACGAGCAACTGGCCGTCTGTCTTCACGATGTCGGGCTGGTCGGTACCCGGCTCCTGCTCGGTTATCGACGAATGAGCCGGGGCCAGATCGGCCGCAGCCTTCCCCACGGGGTTACGGGCGGCGACGCCCGAGGCTGACCTCCCGACACCAGGCCCGCCCGTGGCAGTGCAGTTCGCTGAGGCGAGGGACGAGGGCTCCGCGGCGAGCGGCGCCGCCGGGGAGGCAGCCACCGAGTACACAGGAGCAACGGCCAGGGCCAGGGCCGCTACCAGGGCCAGGGCCGCTGCCTGAAACGAGCAAGGCGCCAGTGCGCGCCGGCGCCGCACTTGGGCTCCACGCTTTTGCCCGTCCCGCACCATCACTTCCATCGCCACCCTCACCACCCTTCGCGCTCTCCAGCCTTGCGCTGTTAGTGGGCTTGCGAGGCGACGATCAACCGGTGCCGACCGCCGGCTCGCCGGCGCCGCCAAGGCCCGTCACCCTTGGAGCGCAGCCGCTGGCGACCCCCCGCTCTCGGCTGGCAACCGCACCGAGTAGATCGAGTAGCCGTCGACGTAGCGCGCCACCGCAGTTGCCGTTGCCGTCGCCGCCATCATCGGCACCATGATCGCGAAGCCGCTGTGAGTGAGCTCGAGCACTAATGCCATACCGGCGAGCGGCGCCTGCATCGCAGCGCCGATCATCGCCGAGGCGCCCACCATCGCAAAAGCGCCGACGGGCGAACCTCCCCACAAATGCGACCACGCAAGGCCCAAAAAGCCACCAAGCAATGCACCGAAGCTCAACGTCGGCGTAAAAAGACCACCTGCGGCGCCGCTCCTCAGGCAGATCGCCGTCACCAGAGGCTTGAGGGCCGCGAGAGCGAAAAGAAGCCACAAGGTCCCTTCGCCGACGAGCACGTCATGGGCGACATCTTTGCCGTTCCCGAACAATTGGGGGTATTTGAAACCTATTAGGCCGAGCACGCTGAAGGCGACGACCATTGAGGGGACCGTGCTCCAGCCCCTCGCGCGGTTGAAAGACACCCAACCGATCAGCCGGATGTACCCGACGGCAAGGAGCCCCATGATGGGCCCGGCCAAGCAGGCCCAGACCATGATCGTTGCGCTGAAATGATAATTGGGGATGTCCACGTAGGTCGTGTGCATCGGGAGGTACACCCAGGCAGTCAACGTCGCAACGAACGAGCAGGCGACCGCCGGGAGCACGGCAGGTAGCACGGTCGAGCCGAGGAGCACCTCTATCGTGAAAAGCGCCCCGCCCAAAGGGACGTTGTAAACGGCCGCCAAGCCGGACCCCGCGCCGCAGGCAATTATCAGGCGGCGCTGGGCGTTCGTGAGCCGGAGCCAACCGGAAAGCGCGCTCCCCGACGCCGCCCCCATCAGTTTGGGCGCTTGTTCCCTCCCTAGCGACGCGCCGGCCGCGATCACGATTTCGGAGATCACACTGGTACCAAGGCAACGGCGGAACGAAAGCCGCGCCCTGCCCGTCCAAATGGCATCGTCGACCTCGGAGCGTTCACCTGTCGTGAACCGCCTCAAAAGGGCCCAGGCTGTGCCCCCGAGCAAACCCGCGCCGGCTAGGGCAATTATGCGCCTCGCGTCGCTCGCTTTTTCGACCGCCTGCTCGAACGGGCCCGAGTTGTACCCGTAAACGAGATGTTGCACTCCGTACAGCAACGACATCATCGCGGCACCGAATAGACCGGCGGCAGCTCCCGTCAGGACCAACGCGACCCAAAAGCGAGTGTCGAGGGCAGCGTCGCCGTCACCGGTCGCGTTGGGTTGCTCGGTCGCGCCGCGGCCCGACGCCACCCGGTACCTAAGGAGCGGGAGCGGTGCCCTGAGACGCCCGACCGTCCCTGGACGACGGTGCCCCCCGTCGTTGTCCTCGCTTTGCCCGGCTTTTTGGGCACCCCGTCTCAGCCGGTCCGCCAACGCGTGTACTCCCTGCTCGCGCACCGTCCGTGCCTGGGCATCTACCAGCACCTTAGTCATCAGTCGAGCCCACTCCAGCAGGCTTGAAGGACCGGGTGGCCTCCTCGGGGCCGCAGCTGAGCATGGCCCAACGCGGAAGTTCCCGGCGCCGCGGCGCGAACATGGGAGGTGGTGCCAAGGCCCGTGCCCGGGCCCGATCTCGGGCCCAACGTATTCGCACGCCGGCTTTTCGCGGGGCTCCCGGGTCGTTACGACATGCTGGCGGAAGTGCTCTCGTTCGGCCAGAACGGCCGCTGGCGGCGCGAGATGGTGGCCCGTGCCGTGGCAGGCTTGCCGTCTCGCGTCCTCGACGTTGCGACCGGTACGGCCGGAGTGGCGATCCAGCTGTCCGCCCGCTCGGGTGCCCATGTGACGGGCCTCGACCTGACACCGGAGATGTTGAGGACAGGGGCGGCGAGAGTGGCCGCGAGCCGCGGCTCCCACCGTGTTTGCCTCGTGCTCGGGAGGGGTGAGCAGCTCCCTTTCCCGGACGCGACCTTCGATGCCCTCAGCTTCACGTACCTCTTCCGCTACGTCTCGGACCCCTTGGCGACCTTGCACGAGCTTGCGCGGGTGGTCCGTCCTGGCGGGCATGTCGCCAGCCTCGAGTTCGCCGTGCCCGAAGGCTCGGTCCGGTACGCGCTGTGGCGGGCGTACACGAGCGCCGTGCTCCCCTTCGCCGGCTTGGCGCTGGGAGGCCGCGAGTGGTACGAGGTCGGGCGGTTCCTCCCCGGTTCGATCATTTCGTACTACCGCCAGTACCCCGTCTCGTGGCACCTCGAGGCCTGGAGGTTGGCCGGCTTCGAGGATGTCGCCGCACGTGTGATGAGCTTCGGCGCGGGCATAGTCATGTCCGGCCGCAAGGGCACAGGTGGTGCAACTGAGCCACGCTGAGCTGCCGAGGAGCAGGGAGGCTCGACGCGACCACGGTGACAGCCCGCCGGGGCCAGGTGGCAGTGCTCCGGGGCCAGGTGGCAGTGCTCCGGGGGCGGGTGACGGCGGTGACCGGCCGCGCCCCACCTGGTACGCACCGAGATCTGGACGCTGGGGCGACTGGGTGGCCATCCTCCACCCTCCCTACACGGCCTGGCACTTGAGCTACGTCCTCATCGGTGCAGCCCTGGCCCCTCATTTCCACCTCGAGCGCCTCCTGGCTACCCTTCTCGCCTTCGCCCTCGCCGTCGGAGTGGGAGCTCATGGCCTGGACGAACTGAAAGGCCGCCCGCTGCGCACGTCGGTCCCGGCGCCCCTCCTCGGGGCGGTCTCGGCGCTCGCGGTCGGCGCGGCGGTGGCCCTCGGGATCGTCGGGGTGACCGAGGTCGGGCTGTGGCTTGTCGCTTTCATCGTCGCCGGGGTGCTCCTCGTCGTTTCTTACAACCTCGAGATTTGGGGCGGCAGGCTTCACAACGGCACCGTTTTCGCCCTCGGATGGGGCTCGTTCCCTGTGCTCACCGCTTATTACGCGCAAACTTCGACCGTGCGCCTGAGCGCGCTGGCGGCCGCAGCGTTCGCCTTTTGGCTCTCCCGGGCGCAGCGGTCCTTGAGCGGCGAGGCGCGCGACCTTCGCCGCCGGGTGAGCGTCGTCACCGGCGAACGCAGGTACCTCGACGGCACCGCAAGACCCGTCTCGCGAGCATCTCTGCTCCAACCTGTCGAGCAAGCGCTGGTGGCGCTCTCCTGGGGGTCCTGTCTGCTCGGTGCAGGCCTGGTGCTTGCACGCACCGGCCACTGAACGGCGCAAGACTGTGGGCCATGAACAACCCGGAGAGCCGGCACCGGCCTGACATGGGCGCTGACATGGGCGCTGACATTGGGCTGAGATGGACCTGACATGGGCAAAGGCACGGGCGCCGGTGCGGGTGCTCGATGCCGGGGGCTGGACGGACACCTGGTTCGCCGCAGAGGGCCTCGTATGCCACCTCTGCGTCGACCCGGGCGCCGAGGCCTTCGTGCGCAAGTCGCCCTGCCGAGACGACGGCCAGGTACACGTCCGGATGAGCGTCCCGGACTTCGGAGACGACTACAGCTTCCCCGCCGAAGCTGTGCCCGAGCGTCACCCGTTGCTCGAAGCAGCGCTACGTCGCTGGGCTCCCAAAGGCTGGGACCTCGAAGTGGAGGTGTCGTCGTCGGTCCCGGCCGGGTCGAGCCTGGGCACCTCGGCATCGGTCGTGGTCGCGCTCATTACGGCCCTCATGGCCCTTGACGCCGTCGAGGACGGGCCTGACGGCCTCGCGAGGGCCGCCCACGAGGTGGAGACTGTCGACCTCGGACGTCAGAGCGGCGTCCAGGACCAGGTCGCCGCCGCCTTTGGAGGGGCCAACCTGGTCGAGGTGGCGCCATACCCCAACTTCAAAGTGGAAAAGCTCGCCGTCGCGGCGCCGGCCGGGGGCGCGCTGGGCAGCCGGCTAGTTACCGTCTACCTCGGGCCGCACGACTCGAGCGAAGTTCACACAGCTGTAATAGAGCACCTCACGAACGACCAGGCGGCCGCCGACAAGGTCCTCGGGTCACTGCGGGACGCCGCCGCCGCGGCTGCCGACGCGCTCGTAAAGGGGGACCTGGAGGCATACGGCGAGGCGATGGTCGCCAACACCGAAGCGCAGGCGCTGCTCCACCCGATGCTCGTGAACCCCCTGGCACAGCACGTGATCGAACTGGCATCCCGCCACCGTGCCTTGGGCTGGAAGGTCAACGGTGCGGGGGGGCCCGGGGGGTCGCTGAGCCTCATCGCCCCCGAGGACCCCGGCGAGTTGGTGGAGGCCCTCGGCAAGGTGGACGGGGCGGCGGTCCTCGTTTTGGGACCGGCGCAAAAAGGAGCCCGCCTGGTCGATGCCGGCTGATGGCGTCGGCGGTGCGATCGCGCCAAAGCAGGGTCGCCTAGCGGCCAGGGGTGGGCACCTCTAAACTTTCCCGCCAATGCCAAGTGCAGACACCACTGGCTCGATCGGTCGCTGCCCTGGAGACGCGCGCGCCGACGCCACTCATAACCAGTCACGCACCTGCGCCGGGAAGTCTCTGGCCGGTCGTCAGGCACGCGTGCGCGAAAGCAAAAGGAGATTCATGTTCAAGTCCCGCACTAAGAGGTTCGCCGCATTATTGGCCGCGGTGGCCGTACCCGCCGTGTCCCTTGCGGCGATAACCGCACCCGCCACGGCAGCAAGTATGCCCAACTATGTCATTGCCTTTGAAGGCCCGTTGTCGGGCGGCAACCAGCAGTTGGGCGAAAACGTGTTGTACGCGGTCGAGCTCGCAATCGACCAGGCCAACGCAGGCACGACCTTCGGGAAGCTGCCTTTCACGCTCAGTTTCTTGAAGAAGGACGACCAGGGCTCGCCGACGATCTCGCCGACCGACGCCCAGGAGCTCGTGTCCAACCCGAATGTCATAGCTGTTGTCGGCCCGATGTTCTCCGGTGCGACCAAAGCCGCCGAGCCGACCTTCAGCGCCCACAACCTCGCAACGGTGAGCCCCTCGGCCACCAACCCGGCACTCGCCACCTCGGGTTGGCACAACTTCTTCAGGGATGTCGCCGGCGACAACATCCAGGGTCCTGCTGACGCCAACTACGTCGTGAAGAAGCTGAAGGACACCAACCTCATGGTCGTCAGCGACGCCAGCACCTACGGCGCCGGCCTGGCCTCGAGCTTCGCGTCCCAGGCCAAGACCGACGGTGCGAAGGTGACCACGGAAACCTTCCCCGGCACGGCTCAGTGCAGTGACGGCACCGCCAGCCCGACCCAGTACCCCGACGACGCCGCCACGGTTGCGAGCGCTAAGCCGCAGCTCGTCTTCTACGGCGGCTACTACTGCGACCTCGGGCTCTTGCTCGGAGCGCTCCATAAGGCCGGTTACCAGGGCAAGGTCATGAGCGGCGACGGCAGCGAGAGCAATGCCCTCGTCTCGGGCACCAATCCGCCGAGCGCTGCGAACGGCGTCTACGCCAGCTGCCCCTGCGCCGTTGTCGGCAACACCATGACCGACAAGGCCTTCTCCTCGGGCTTCAGCAAGCTCGCTCACTTTGCACCCGCGATCTACTCGCCCGAGGGCTACGACGCCACCAATGTGATCATCGACGCGTTGAAGATCCTCGCCTCGAACAAGACCATGATCGACCGCATCAACCTGGTCAACCAGCTCCACAAGACCACCTATGCCGGCATCACCAAGACGGTCTCGTTCCAGTCGGACGGCAACATCAACGGCTCTGCCATATACGTCTACCAAGTCCAAAGCGGCAAGTTCGTCGAACTCGGGCTCGAATAGGTACACGAGGTAACTAAAGGGGGCGCCGGGCATCCCACCGTGGGTGCCCGGCCCCTTTGCCTTCCAGGGACGCCCGAGCCCCAACCCCAGGCCCGTCCGCACGAACGTCCCGGAGAGCGGCCTTGACCGTATGACCTGCCCGTCGTTCATCGTCCACAACAACATCTGGGTTTCGCTGATAGTTGGCGGCATCGCCAACGGTTTCCTGTACGCGCTCATCGCGCTTGGTTACACCCTCGTTTACGGTGTGCTCCGGCTGATCAATTTCGCCCACTCCGAGGTGATGATGTCGGGCGGGTTCGGCGGCCTGTTCGCCATGCGCGCCGTCCTCGGCTCGTCCACTCCCAACGGTTTCTGGGAAATCTGGACGATGCTGATAGGGATCGTCGCAGGGGCGTGCGCCGGCGGCGCAGTCGCCTTCCTTCTGGAACGTGTGGCTTACCGCCCGCTTCGACGGCGCAACGCCCCGAGGCTCACCTACCTGATCAGCGCCATCGGGGCGTCCTATTTCCTTTTCAACCTCGCTGGCAAGGAGTTCGGCCGCTACAACGCCTTTATCCCGACGCCCAACGTCCTCGGCGGCGACACCTTCTACCTTTGCGGGATCGGCGTCCAATCGGACTGGGTCCTGACCATGGTCGTCGCTCTCGTCCTCCTCGTCGTGCTCGACATGGTCGTCAACCGTACGAAGCTCGGCATGGGGATCCGTGCCGTCGCTCAAGATGCCGAGACGGCGAGCCTCATGGGCGTCCACATCGACAGGACCATATCGGTCACTTTCGTCCTCGGCGGCCTGATGGGCGGTGTGGCGGGGTTCCTCTTCGGGCTCCAGTTCGGCGTCATCTACACGATGGGCTTCGTACCCGGGCTGAAGGCCTTTACGGCAGCGGTGCTCGGAGGGATAGGCAACATAAGAGGTGCAATGGTCGGCGGCTTGTTGCTCGGCATCATCGAGAGCATCCCGTTGCGCTGGGTATCCGCCGAATGGCAGGACGTAATCGCGTTCGGAGTGCTTGTTGTCCTCCTGCTTTTCCGCCCGACAGGCCTTCTCGGTGAGCGGCTCGGGAGAGAAGCATGACGGTCGCCGGACCGAACCGGGTGACGCCGCCGGTCGAGGGTACCGGCCCGGGCGCCCGGGCCGGGGGCACGCTGTCGGCACAAATCACCGGACTTACCCGGAAACCGTCGGTGCAACGGTTTGCCTTGTGCATCGTGGGTTCGCTCGTGCTCGCCATCATGACCGGCCCCGAGGGGACCAACAGCGCCCCGACTTCGGGGTTCACCGGTTCGCTGCAATCCCCGAGGGTCTTTTACTTCCTTGGCATCGGCCTGCTCCTGTTCGCCGCCGTCTCGGTCTGGCAGTCCTACGCGGCGGCAATGACGGCCCTCGCCCGCAGCTTCGGGGACCGTGTGATGGCGGCAATAGCGCAGCGCTGGGTACGGCTCTGCGCTGCGGCCGCTGCGGTCGCCGCCGGCTTTGCCTGGGTCTCGTGGATCTCGCCCGGCGACACCTGGAAAGGTGGGGTCTGCATCCAGGTCGGGGTTGTGCTGGCGGCAATGGAACCGGTTGTGTACCTGTTCCAAACCAGGTCACTGAGAGCAGCCCGCATAGGCTGCTATACGTTCCTGGCGTGCTACGGCGCCCTGGCGTGGATGCAAAACAGGGTGTCGAGGTACCTCGGCTCGATAGGCGCGGTGCCTCACGACCGGACATTGGGGCGTGCCACATTGTGGCTGGTTGTGGCCTTGGTCCTGCTCGAATGCATCCTTTTTGGCGTCTCTATTGCCCGCAAGTGGGCCCCTGCCCGGCGCAGGCGCAGGCTAACGGGATGGCTGGGCCTGGTCCTGGTCGCTTACGGGTGGTTGATGTGGACCACGTGGTCCATGTGGCGCACCAGCACGAAGCACTCGGTAGCACACTGGTTGGCGTCGATCTACCTCCTGCCCCACAACCGGCCCGCCGGTGTGGTGTTGATGTTGCTCGGGGCGGTCTTGTTGCTGTCCGCCGCCGCGTGGGCGGGGTCCGACCTCGTTCGTACGATGAAGAGCGGCCTCCCGCCCCAGCCGGCCTACGAGTTCAAAGGCTTCACGAGGACGGCCAAATTCCCTTACGGTAAGGCCGCCTTTACGATGGCGGCCCTCCTAGTGGCGGTCGAATGGCCGCTCCACATGAACGCCGGTGTCCAGTCGATCCTCACCACTCAGGTGGCTATTTATGTGCTCCTGGCCATCGGCCTCAACGTGGTTGTCGGTTTCGCGGGCCTTCTCGACCTCGGGTACATCGCCTTTTGGGCAATAGGTGCTTACACGACAGCCTTTTTTACCGGGGCCCTGCCGATCCATCCCCCGTTCATCCTCAACCCCTTCTGGGTCATCCCCTTTTCCATCGTGGCCGCCATGCTCACGGGCGTGCTGCTCGGCACCCCAACCCTCCGCCTCCGGGGCGACTACCTGGCAATTGTCACGCTCGGGTTCGGGGAGATCATCGAGATAGTCGCCAACAACCTAAACGGGGTGACGGGCGGGCCCGAAGGTACCCCCGGCTTCATCCCGCAATTTTCGTTCCACCTGTTTTCCGTCAAGTACTACTGGAAGG
The DNA here is from genome assembly GCA_035508795.1 of Acidimicrobiales bacterium. Lineage (GTDB taxonomy): Bacteria > Actinomycetota > Acidimicrobiia > Acidimicrobiales > Palsa-688 > DATJMJ01. The sequence goes on along the minus strand of DATJMJ010000039.1, from coordinate 13,182 downwards.
ACACCGTACTCCCCTATTACTACCTGATCCTCGCCTTCGCTATGGTCTTCATGGTCGCGTTCCGTTTCCTCGAACACTCCCGTGTGGGCCGGTCCTGGACCGCACTCCGCGAGGACGAGGTCGCTGCCGACTCGCTCGGCATAAACACGTTGAAGTACAAGGTGATGGCTTTCGCCATCGGGGCCTCGACTTCGGGCTTCGCCGGCGTGTTCTACGCAAGCCAGGTACAGAGCCTCGTGCCGTACGACTTCCTCGTCCAGACCTCCATCCTCGTCCTGGTGTTCGTCATCTTCGGGGGGATGGGCTCGATAGCCGGTGCGGTGGTGGGCGCGTTCTTCATCCAGTGGTTGCCCCAGTACCTCAATTACCGCCAGTTCTCGGGCTACAACTCCCAGGACGAGTTCATCTACCTCGGGGCGCTGCTGATCCTGCTCATGATCTTCCGGCCCCAGGGGATGATCCCCTCGCGCAGGCGGCGCAGGGAGATCCTTCTCACCGAGGAAGGCATCGGCCACCCGCCTCCGCCCGGGGGCCCGGTGCGCATAACCTCTGCCGCCACCGTCGGCGAGCTCCCCGGGACCTATGGGGAGCTGTCCCTGGACGACCCGGGCTACGTCGGCCCCGAGACGGAGTGAGGGCCTGAGGTGAGCGCAGCGGAGCCCCTGGCCCCCCAAACCGGCGCCCCCGGCGCAGCTGACGTGTTGTTTTCCGTACAACACGTGACCCTCCGTTTCGGCGGCGTCACGAGCCTCAACGACGTGTCGCTGGAACTGCACCGGGGAGAGATACTCTCCGTGATAGGCCCTAACGGCGCAGGCAAAACGTCCTTGTTCAACTGCCTGACGGGCGTGTACCACCCCCAGCAGGGGTCCATCCTGTTCACGGGCAAGTCCGGGCACACCGTCGGCGTCATCGGGCTCCGGCCTTACAAGGTGAGCCGCCTCGGCGTCGCCCGGACATTCCAAACTTCGCGCATGTTCAGCGCGCTTACGACGTTCGAAAACGTCAAGATCGGCGTCGAGGCCAGGCAACACACGGGGCCGGTCGGGGCGATGCTCCGCTCGCCGCGGGCGCGGCGCGAGGAGCATGAGGGCGACCTCAAGACCCTCGAGCTCCTCAGCTTCGTCGGGTTGAGCCGATGGGCCAACCATCTGTCGAGCACATTGCCCTACGGCGGGCGGCGCCGCCTGGAGATCGCGCGCGCCCTCGCTACGGGGCCGGAGGTCTTGCTGCTCGACGAGCCGGCTGCCGGGACGAACCCAGCCGAAAAGATCGAGCTCGCCGAGCTGGTCCGCAAGATCGTCAACGATCTCGGTATCACGGTGCTGCTGATCGAGCACGACATGAAACTTGTCATGTCCGTGGCAAACCGGATCATCGTGCTCAACTTCGGCCAGGTGATAGCCGAGGGCTCGCCTGCCCGGATCCAAAACGACCCGGTCGTCATCAGCGCGTACCTGGGGTCGGCCGAGGACGACGCCACCGGGAACACCACGACCGGCAACACCACGACCGGCAACACCACGACCGGAGGCAGCACCGCAGGCGACAGCACAGCGGGCGGGAGCGGCGCCGCCGACGGTCCTACCGCTGAAGCCGGCGAGGATGAGGGCGGGGGCGGCTGATGGCGATGCTCGATGTCACCGGCGCCGAAGTCCGTTACGGGGCTGTGCCGGCATTGCACGACCTCACCGTCTCGGTCGAAAAGGGTGAGATCGTCACGCTCCTCGGCGCAAATGGTGCAGGCAAGACAACGACCCTGCGGATGATATCGGGGCTGCACCACGCTTATTCGGGCACGTTGCGCTTCGAAGGCGTCGACATCTCGCGGTTCGCGGCGCATACGATCGTCGAGCTCGGCATCAGCCACGTACCCGAGGGCCGGCGCATCTTCCCTCAGATGACCGTGCTCGAAAACCTCGAAATAGGCTCCTTCCACAAGCCGCGCGCCGCCGCCGGTGGCTTCGAGCGGGCCTACGGCCTGTTCCCGATCCTGAAGGAACGCCGCAAGCAACTGGGCGGCAACCTCTCGGGCGGGGAACAACAAATGCTCGCTATCGCCCGGGCCCTGATGGCAGAGCCCCGGCTACTGTTGCTGGACGAGCCTTCTATGGGGCTCGCACCGCTCATAGTCCAGGTCATCTTCGGGATCCTGCGCACCATCCGGGAACAGGGGGTCACGGTCCTGCTGGTCGAGCAAAATGCCGCCAAGGCACTCGAACTGGCGGACAGGGGCTATGTGCTCGAGACGGGCCGTGTCGTGCTCTCCGGCCCTGCGGGTGACTTGTTGCGCGACGACCGTGTCCGTATGGCATACCTTGGGGCAGACATCGCGTCTTGAAGCCGAGCGCGCGCTAGCAAACGGAGGTGGGTCGGTGGACTACGTCAAGCTGGGGCACACCGGGTTGGATGTTTCGAGGCTCTGCCTCGGGTGCATGAGCTTCGGCGAGCCGGGGCGGGGCGGGCACCCCTGGAGCCTCGACGAGGCGAAGGCGGAGCCGATAATCAGGCAGGCCCTCGACGCAGGCATCAACTTTTTCGACACTGCCAACGTCTACTCCGCCGGTAGCAGCGAGGAGATAGTCGGCAAGGTGCTCGCGGCTCACGCCAACAGGGAAGAGCTGGTGCTCGCGACCAAGGTCCACGGCCGCATGCACGACGGGCCCAACGGCGCCGGCCTCAGCCGCAAAGCCGTGCTGGCCGAGATCGACAACAGCCTGCGGCGCCTCGGGACGGATTACGTCGACCTCTACCAGATCCACCGCTTCGACCCGGCGACCCCGGTGGAGGAAACCCTCGAAGCTCTCAACGATGTCGTCAGAGCGGGCAAGGCTCGCTATATCGGGGCCTCGTCCATGTACGCCTGGCAGTTCTCCAAGATGCTCCATGCCTCGCGGGCTCACGGTTGGGCGAGGTTCGTAACCATGCAGGACCACTACAACCTGCTCTACCGCGAAGAAGAGCGGGAGATGCTGCCCTTGTGCGCCGACGAGGGCATCGGGGTCATCCCATGGAGCCCCCTGGCCCGAGGGCGCCTGACGCGGGATTGGGACGCCACAACCTCGCGCAGCGCGACCGACGAGTTCGGCAAGCGCCTCTACAGGGACAGCGACAAGTCGGTGGTCGACACCGTTGCCTCCGTGGCGGAAAAGCGCGGTGCCAGCAGGGCTCAGGTCGCTCTCGCATGGTTGCTGAGCAAGCCCGTCGTCAGCGCACCGATCCTCGGCGTCACGAGCGGCCAACAGCTACAGGACGCTCTCGGGGCGTTCTCGCTCCAACTGACCCCCGAGGAGATCGAGGCACTCGAGGCGCCCTACGAGCCTCACTCGATCGCCGGCCATTAGTCGCTCGAGATGGCGGGAGGCACACTGGGCACGCCGAGCACGCTGAGGGAGGCATGCGACCTCCTCCCCGCTGCAACGGAGCTGCGCCGGGCCGTCCACGCTCACCCCGAGCTCGGCCTCGACCTGCCTCACACCCAGCAGCTGGTGCTCGAAGCCATTGGTGGCCTCGGCCTCGAGGTGTCCACCGGCAGCGCGCTCAGTTCAGTCGTGGCGGTGCTCGAGGGCGGCCAACCCGGCCCGACGACATTGCTGCGGGCGGACATGGACGCTTTGCCGATGCCCGAAGATACCGGGTTGCCGTACTCGTCCGAGGTCGAGGGAGTGATGCACGCGTGTGGCCACGACGCCCACGTGGCGATGCTGGCAGGAGCCGCCAAGCTCGTCTCGCACCGGCGCGGCGAAGTGCGCGGCCGTGTGATCTTTATGTTCCAGCCGGGGGAGGAAGGCCATGCCGGCGCCAGGGTCATGTTGGAGGAGGGGCTGCTCGAGCTCCACGGCAGAGTCGACCGCGCCTTCGCCCTCCATATAACGCCGATATTTGCCTCGGGATCGGTACACACCCGGAAAGGGACGATGATGGCCTCGTCTGACAAGTTCCGGGTAGTCGTGAGAGGCCGGGGCGGCCATGCGTCGATGCCCCACGACACGGTCGACCCCATACCCGTTGCATGCGAGATAGTGACGAGCCTCCAGGCCATGGTCACTCGCCGGGTCCCGCTGTTCGACCCGGCCGTAGTCACCGTCGCCAGGGTGTCCGCGGGGACGACGTTCAACGTGGTCCCCGAGATTGCCGTACTCGACGGCACCGTCCGCGCACTTTCGCCCCAGACGAGGGACCTCGTCCTCGAGCGGCTCGCAGAAGTCGCCGCACACATCGCCGCCGCTCACATGTGCACTGCGGAGATCTCGTCGCCTCAGGACAATTACCCGGTGACTGTCAACGACGGCGCCGAAGCACAGCGCGCCCTCGACGTCGCTCGTGGCGCCCTCGGGCCCGGCCGCGCCGACGAGATGGCTTCGCCGCTAATGGGGGCCGAGGACTGGTCCTACGTGCTCGAAAAGGTGCCGGGTTGCATCGCGTTCCTCGGTGCGGCGCCTCCCGGCGAGGACAAGCCTGCGCCCAATCACTCCAACAAGATGACGATCGACGAGGGCGCGATGGCGGCCGGGATAGCCATGTACGCAGCCATGGCGCTCAGCTAGTACCGCACTCCCCCGCCGAGGGGCTCCCGCCTCGGCCCGGTCAAAGGGGAGTTGCCCGGCCCAGCCCCTAGGTTGTCGGCCATGCAAGAACGGCGGTCGAGGGCTTCTGATGCCTTCAAGTCGCTGCGGCTGCTCCTTATCGGCCCGCCGCTGCGAGCCCGCGACGTCGAGTCCGAGCAAATCAGCCCCGTAGAGGGACTTTCGGCCCTCTCTCTCGACGCGCTGACTTCGGTCGCCTACGGGCCAGAGGCGATCGTCGTAGTGCTGGCAACTGCCGGCGTTGCGGCGCTCAAGGACATCTTGCCACTGACGATCGCCATCGTCGGGCTCCTCGTGGTGCTCGTGTTCTCCTACCGGCAAGTTATCGACGCCTACCCGGGCGGCGGGGGGGCTTACGCAGTTTCGCGTGCAAACCTTGGCGCCCGACCAAGCCTTTTGGCGGCAGCCTCGCTCGTCGTCGACTACACCTTGACGGTCGCGGTGTCGATCGCGGCGGGCGTAGGTGCCTTCACCTCCGCCTTCCCGGGCGCACAACCCGACACCGTCCCCATTTGCCTCGGCGTACTCGCCGTCGTCACGCTGCTCAACCTTCGCGGGCTCGGTGCCAGCGCCCGGGCTTTCCTGCTGCCCACGCTCGTGTTCATCGTGGGCCTCCTGGCAATAATCGTGATCGGCCTCGTGCACCCCTTCGCCCTCCACGCCGCCCAACCGGGCCGATCGCTGATGCCGGCCAAAGGCCTCGAGACCGTCGGCATACTCCTTATCCTCAAGGCTTTTTCTTCGGGCTGCTCTGCGCTCACCGGCGTCGAGGCGATTGCCAACGGGGTGCCCTTGTTCAAGCCGCCACGCCAGGCGCGTGCCAAGCGGACAGAGCTATTGCTCGGGGTGATCCTCGGCATCATGCTGATCGGCCTCGCCGTACTGGCGCGGCGGTGGCATATCGGCCCACGGAGCAACCAGACCGTCCTCAGCCAGATCATGGCGATGGCCGTCGGGAGACACTGGGCCTACTACGTGGTCTCCCTCAGCATCACGCTCGTGCTCGCGTTGGCGGCGAACACATCCTTCGGAGGGCTACCAGTCCTTGCCAGCCTGCTCGGACGTGACAACTACCTCCCTCACCTCTTCTCGCTCCGCGACGACCGCCAGGTTTTTGCACACGGGATATGGGCCCTGGCACTGATGTCCGGCTCCCTGCTCATCGCAGTAAACGGCAACACTCTCGAGCTCATCCCGCTGTTCGCGATCGGGGTCTTCACGGGGTTCACGCTTTCCCAGACGGGCCTCGTCGTGCACTGGTTCAAGGAGCGGCCCAAAGGATGGCGCCACAGGGCGACGGTCAACGCTCTGGGCGCTTTTGCCACTGCGGTTGCGACCGCCGTATTCCTGATAACCAAGTTCGCCGCCGGCGGGTGGGTCGTCGTCGTCGCAGTCCCGCTGTTCATGTGGCTGTTCACCCGGGTCCACGCGTACTATGCCGCGGCCTCAGTGGCACTCGGCCTGGGCAAGTCCCCTGCAAAGCCTCGGCGGCGCGAGACCCTCGTCGTTGTACCGCTGGCGGGCATCTCCAAGTCAGCCGAAAACGCCCTTTCCGAAGCGATCTCCCTGAGCGACGAGGTAATTGCAGTGCGCGTCGTGCTCGAGGAACCCGAGGGCGACAGCGCCGACAGTGAACGCAAGCTGCAAGAAGAATGGGCCCGCTGGTCGCCGGGCGTACCCCTGCATGTGCTGCATACCGAATTTGCCTCGGTTGTCAACCCGATCGTCGAGTTCATCGATGACCTGCACCGCCATCGTCGCCGCCACATCGTCGTCCTCGTGCCCGTGGTCGTGCCCGACCGGCTCCGTTACCTTTTCCTCCACAACCATCTCGACACCGTCCTGAGCGGCGCGCTCCGGGGCAGGCCCGACATCGTGGTCGCAAAAGTCCCGACAAAGCTGAGCTCTCGTCCGGGCGGGGGCTAACCTCGGTCCCATGGCACCGGCGCGTCGGACGGGGCAGCGCGTCGAGCGCAGTACGTTGCCCAACGGGCTCACCGTCCTCAGCGTGCCCGACCCCACCGCCACCCTTGTGGCAGTTGCCGTGGTTTACGACGTAGGTTTCCGGACCGAGCCCGAAGGCAGGACCGGCTTCGCCCACCTTTTCGAGCACATGATGTTCCAGGGCTCTGCAAACGTCGGGAAGGTGGAGCATATCAAGCTCGTCGAGTCGGCGGGCGGCCTGATGAACGGGACTACTTTTTCCGAGGTCACGAGCTACTACGAGGCCTTGCCTCCTTCTGGCCTCGAGCTCGCCCTCTTTTTGGAAGCCGACCGGATGGGATCGCTCGCGATCACCGAGGAAAACCTCCGGAACCAGGTCGACGTGGTGAAAGAAGAGATCCGCCTCAATGTCCTAAACCGGCCGTACGGCGGCTTCCCCTGGATCCTGCTGCCTGCCTTGGCGTTCGACTCGTACGCCAACTCCCACAACGGATACGGCGATTTCAGCCACCTCGAGCACGCCACAGTCCAGGATTGCAACGACTTCTACCACAAGTACTACAGCCCTTCCAACGCCGTCCTTACAGTGGTCGGCGCCGTCGACCCCGACCAGGTGACCGCCCTGGCGCAACGTTATTTCGGGGCCATAAAGCAACGGCGCACCCCCAAGCGCGTGCCCTCAGGAGAACCGCCGCTCAAGGCTGACCGTCACAGGACAGTGAAGGATCTCATGGCCCCCCAGCCGGCCGTGGCAGTGGGCTACCGGAGCCCCGACCCCGTGGCCGACTTGGACCGGTACCTGGCGTCCTGCGTGCTCGCCAGCCTTTTGACCGACGGCGACGGGAGCCGTCTACGTAGCCGGCTCGTCCACCGGGACCAGCTCGTGACCGATATCGGTTGCCTGATAGGGACTTTCGGCAGCGACACCTTCTACGTGCGGGACCCGACCCTTTTCCAGGTGATCTTCCACCACCCGGGGGTGGCACCGACCGAAGCGGTGCTCCGCGTGATCGACGAGGAAGTCGACCGGTTAGCCCAGCTCGGCCCGACTTCAGAGGAATTGCGCCGGGTCATTGCGACTTCGACCGCAGACCTGTGGCGAAGCCTCGGATCCGTCCTGGAGCGCGCCCGGGTCATCGGCTCGATCGAGGTCGTCCACCGCAGCGGGGAGCTCCTTTTCGAGCTTGCGGACCGCATGCAAGAGGTAACCGGTCCCGACGTCGCAGCGGCGGCGGCCGACCTTCGTGGCCAGCACCGCGCCGTCCTCGAAATCCAGCCTGGAGGCAGCTAAATGGCCCAAGCGCCGAGCCGCCCGGCGATCGCCAAAGTCACGGCCCCCAAGCGGCCCAATGTGGTCGAGCAGGACCTGGGGGGTGGCCTGCACGCCTTGTGCGTACGGCAGGCAGCGCTGCCCCTGGTGGAGTTCCGCTTGGCGGTCCCCCTGGCGGTCCCCCAGATCAAGAAACCGGCCTCCCTCGCCGTCCTTTCCGAATCCGTCATGGCCGGCACCGAGCACGAGAGCCGGCTCTCGCTTGCGCAGGCGGTGGGCGGTCTCGGGGGTCACCTGGGGGGTTACGTGGACGAAGACCGCTTTGTCCTGACGGGCTCCGTGCTCGCTCAAAACCTGGCCCCGTTCCTCGACCTGGTCGCCGACGTTGTTTCCGCGGCCAATTACCCCGCGGCCGAAGTCCGCGCCGACCGGGGGCGCGTCGCCGACGAGATCTCGATAACGCTCAGCCTTCCCGACGTGATCGCTCGCCAAGCGTTGCGGCGGCGGCTGTTCGGCGGGCACCCTTATGCCACCGAGATCCCTTCGCCGGCCGCCGTGAGGCAGGTGAGCGCTTCCGAGTTACGCCTGCTCCACCCGGTGCTGTTCGACGAGGGGCCCGCACACCTGGTCCTCGTCGGCGACGTGCAACCTGCACGGGCCACCGCGATGGCCGGCAAGGCGCTTGGCCGATGGATCGAAGGAAGGACCGCCGGGAGCCGGGACTTGCCCCCGGTACGTGCGCCGCGCACCGGGCCGGTCGAGCTCGTCGGGCGCCCGTCGAGCGTCCAGAGCAACATCCGCCTCGGCGGGAGCCTGCCCTCTCAATCCTCCGGGGACTGGCCGGCTGCGTCCCTCGCCCTGGGGATCTTCGGGGGGATGTTCTCCTCCCGTCTCATCCTCAACCTCCGCGAGCGCAACGGTTACACGTACTCCCCGCGGAGCGTGGCGCGCCACGCCCGGGCTGGTTCGACACTCGCGATCGTGGCAGACGTGGCAACGGCCGTGGTAGCGCCGGCCCTGGTCGAGATCCGCTACGAGCTGGGCAAGCTCGTAACTGCGGGCATAACGGATGAAGAGCTGGAGCTTGCCAGGCACCATGCCATCGGACGCTTCAGCTTCGAGACGGCCACTCAACCCGGGTTGGCGACCGCCCTGCTGGACCTGGCCGTAAACGGGGCCGGCCCTGGCTACTTGAGCAGCTACCCCAAATCCGTGATAGCCCTCAAAAAGGACGACGTGCAAGAGGCCGCCAAGCGTTACTTCGCCCCATCGGGGCTCGTGACCGTTGTCATCGGGGATCCGGAGGTCGTTGCCGGCAGCCTCTCATCGCTCGACGACGTAGTGGTGCGCGAACTTTGACCCCTGCCTGAGACAGGGCGGGCCACTGAGCGGGCCACTCTTCGGGTTTCTTCTCCGGGGCGCGACCGGGGCGGGTTCAGGCCGGTCATCTCGCCGCCGATACACCCCTACAGGCAACCAGGAGAAGACCCCATGAGCCAGTGGGTAGTGGTCCAGGCCGTAATGGTCGAACCAAGACGGGTGTTGAGCAATGGAGCGGTGCTGCCCCGGCCGAGCGGGCTCCTGGCCGGGTGGCACATCGTCAACGAGGACGAGGACGGCGACAGCGCCGGCTTGTGCGGGCGCAGTTTTCACCCAGGCATCGGCCGCAAAGCCATCACGGAGTGGGAGGGCCTCCCCGGAGTTTTCAAGTGCCGTCAGTGTGACGCGCTTTGGGCTCATGTAGCCAGCTGAGGCACTGCCAGCCCCGCAGCAATTAAGCAGTCCTCAGGCCCAGGTCGAAACGTCTGCCGCAGCGCCCGAGCGGTCACGGGCACACGGGCACACGGGCACACGGTCACTTTCACCGATGAGCCTCGACGGGCATGCCCGTCTTAGACATGGAGCACCCTCAAGGAGGGAGAGGACCATGACACAGCCGCCCGTCCGCATCAACCGCGTCCACACCGTTGCCGTCCCGGTGACAGACCAGGAGCGCGCCCTGGAGTTCTACTCGGGCACGCTCGGTTTTGAAGTGCGTCGCGACGCCACCTTCGGGGCCGGCGACCGCTGGCTCGAGGTGGCACCCCCCGGGGTGGAGACGACCATCGCGATCCCGCCGGCGCACCCTGGAGTGAAAGCCGGGGTCGACACCGGGCTCAGGCTGGCCGCCTCTGACGCCGGAGCGGTCCACGCGGCTCTGCGGGCCGCCGGAGCCGACGTCGACGAGCTGCTCAATTTTCCCGGCGCCCCGCCGATGTTCTTCCTCCGCGACCCCGACGGGAACACGCTCGTGATCGTCGAAAGCCCCTGACCTCCGTCCTCGCAGGGCGCCGGCCATGAGCCCCGCTCCCGGGCCGGCGTGAAGCTCGTGGGACCGGGTGCTCCCCGGTACCGGGCACTGCTACGGTCCAAGCAATGGAGCCTTTCCCCGATTCCTGGGCTCGAGCCGTGGCCGTGGTCGCTCATCCCGACGACCTGGAGTACGGTGCCGCGAGTGCCATCGCCGCTTGGACCGCCCAAGGCAAGGATGTCAGCTACGTACTGGTCACGAGCGGAGAAGCCGGCATTGACAGCATGGCGCCAAGCGACGCCCGCCCCCTGAGGGAGGAAGAGGAACGAAGGAGCGCCGCCCTTGTCGGGGTCAGGCACGTTGAGTTCCTCGGACATCGCGACGGCGAAGTAGAGGCCGGCCTTGCGCTCCGCAGGGACCTGGCCGGAGCCTTGCGGCGGCTCAAGCCCGACATAGTCCTGACAATGAACTTCGAGCTCACTTGGGGTGACGAGGGTGCCGTCAACCACGCCGACCACCGTGCCACTGGCCTAGCCGTGCTCGATGCCTGCCGGGATGCCGCTAACCGCTGGCTCTTCCCCGAGCAGGGCGACCCTTGGAAGGGGGTCGAGCACGTCTACGTCTTCGGGGCGGCTCCCGCCACCCACTTCGTCGACGTTTTGGGGACCTTGGACGCCGGAGTAGCTTCGCTGCGCGAGCACAGGGCTTACCTGGAAGGCCTGGGAGGCGACTTCGACCCCGAGGAGTTCATCCGGAAGATCACCGGCTTTGGCGGGATGGTGGCCGGTTGCGAATACGCCGTACTGTTACGGCGGTTCGCAGTCGCCTGAGCCCGTCCACCTCATTCAGGCCTCAGCTCGATAATCGACTCCACTGACCAATCCTCGGCGCAATCCTGGTTTGCGTTGTACTCACGGGCCGCCCTCAAAGACGCGTGGCGCGAAAACCAGTACGGACGGTCGTCAACAGACAAGCCCTTGTGGCGCTCCACCAACAAGAACTTTCCCTCGTCATTGATCACGTCAAGGCCGGCATCCGCATCACCCACGTGGGCGCCGTACCCCCGAAGGGCATCGGTGAGAGTGCTGAGCGGGTAATGGGGAACGTTTTGGCTATCTGCGTCATCGTCCAGCCTCCGGAGCCACGCCAGGAGCATGCCCCGGAGTTGCTGTTTTGAGCTCACGACGGTGGAGCTGCGAGAGCAGCCATCGTCCAGCGCCAACAGGAGCTCTCCGGCGCCCAACGCATGGTCGTAAGCGTCACGCGCTCCAGAGAACGAAAGGTCGTCTCCAGCAACGAGCGGGTCGTGTTCGTTCGCCCCGAAGCTCGTTGAAAACAAATCGAGTATGTCACTCATGTGGGTTCCTCTTTTCGCGGGATGTAGAGCATCCGGCTGATCGGGTGTACGGTTGGCGCCGAAGCGCGTTCGGGCGCGACAGCGACCCGGGTAGCTGTCCCGTGAGGGACCAGCCAAAAAAGCGTTTGATTTCCACAGGCTAAAGGTGCTCGCTAGGAGGGCCGACCGTTTGAGAGGGGCCTCATGGCGCCGTTAGCCCGGGCCGGCTCTCATTCCCGGAGGATCTCGAACGAACCGTACGCGACACGCGTACTTGTCAGCGAAAGGGGAGCCACACCTCTACCATGGGTTGCCCAGAAAAGCTTTTGCTGGCCTACAACCGCCAGGCTTCCTTGTTGCTCTTTGGACTTGCCAGGTACCGCAACGCCAACGCTCGCCGATACCTGGTAGGACCGTGCCAGAGGGTGGTGGTCCTGAGCGTTGGTGCCGGCGAGGCCGTCGTAACCTATGCCGCGGCCGCCAAGAAGGGCACAGCAGACCACGAAGACCAGCAGGATCATTTTGCGCGGCACCGGTTTCATAAAAATGCCTCTTGGGGGCTCCCCCTCGTGTGGTCCGCCTGTGATGTTACGCCACACCAGGGAGAGCACGCCGAATCGACCCCGGCCGGCCGGCGGTCCACCAAGACCCGAAGTGGGGTCGTCGCTCGGGGAGACGTCGTACGTCGCCCCGCCCGCGGCCGGTCCTCCCCCGTCGTCGCCCCGTCCAGCGACCAGCGCGCAGCCCCCTGGTGCCTACCTGACCGCGGCGGCGAGCCCGCAGTGACCCGGGCCCTCCCTCAACCATCTGGCAGGTACGGTCGGCTGTGGTGCCGCAGCCCGTGCCTCAACTGGCGGGCAAGGGACTTGGCGACGAGGGCCATTGGCGCACAGGCGGCAAGGCAAAACAGAAGAGGCACGACCCATGCGGAGCCTCCCACCACCGGGAAGCCAGGGAACTCCGCGTACTCCCGGTCTTTGGGGTCAACAAGGACACTTACGAGCCGGCCTACGCCCACCCGGTTCCTGCCTACGAGGAAGGACTTGCCGAGGTTTTCGTAACTGCTCGGATAGTGCAACATCGTCGAGCGGTCGCCGGTTGTGGCCGAGGTCTGCTCGACCAAGGACTCCGACGTCGAGACGAGGTAGTAGGGGTAACGGAGGGTCCTAGCTGTGAACTGGGCCACGTACACGACCCCTGGCTATCCGGCCGTCTTGGCGATCGCCGTCCCGCTGAGTCTCCCTCGAGTGGGCCGAGTCGTGGTAACCGGACACGACCCCAGGGACTAGCGCCGCCAGGAACCCAACGTACACCGCCAGTGACAGGGTCGTGCTGACGGGAGCATGCGGCTTTCCCGGCCGCGGCGGCACCAGGACGACGCCCTCGTGCCCGATGTAGACGCCTTGGTGGAACCGGATCCGGTGCTCTGCGTGTAGTGCCCACCAACCGGCCAAGCACATCACCGCTCCCGCCGCCGCACCGACTAGGACATTGCCACTCAGGCTGAGGCCGGTCGAGATGTACTTCGTCCCGGCCACTGCGCTCACCGTCACCACGGCCAGGGCCCTCTTGTCGACTGTCCAGCGAGCTCCGTCCCATTGTTCGATAAAGGTGTTCCTCCCCAACTGCCCGACGGCAACACAATCGGTCTGACGCGCGCATGAGACGGCTCCCAATAGAGCTCCGGATAAGCCAACATTGGGCATCACTCGCCACTCAGCTGCTAAACGGCGGCACTGGCAACCGGCACGGCCGC
>DATJMJ010000038.1:0-40782 GCA_035508795.1 Acidimicrobiales bacterium | reverse complement strand
TGGGGCTGGGACATAACCGGCCAACTTTGCAACGGGAACGCAAAAGGCAGCGATGTGCCACAGAAGGTGAGGCTGCTCGGCGGGACGAGGGTCGTCGCGATCGCCGCCGGCTTCGCCCACACCATGGCGGTGACCTCGACCGGGGCCGTGCTCAACTGCGGCAAAAACGACGACGGCGAGCTCGGTAACGGCGGGTCGTCGGACAGCGCAGTGCCCGTCAAAGTTGACCTGCCGGCCGGCACCAAGGTTACGGCGGTTTCCGCCGGAGCGGGCCAGAGCCTCGCTCTGACCGCCTCAGGCGAGGTGCTTGCATGGGGCTTAAACCTCTACGGGGCTCTCGGCAACGGAAGCATGGGAGGGTCCAGCGCTACACCGGTCAATGTGAGCCTGCCCCCCGGTACAAAGGTGACCGCCATCGCCGCCGGCTCGCTCCACAGCCTGGCGCTGACCTCGACGGGCGCCGTGCTCGCGTGGGGCTTCAACACCGACGGCGAGCTCGGTGACGGCGGCACGGTAAACAGCGACGTGCCGGTGACGGTGAAGCTGCCCGCCGGCACACGGGTGACGGCTATCGCCGCAGGGGGCTATTACAGCCTGGCGCTCACCTCGACGGGCAAGGTGCTCGCATGGGGCTATAACGCAGACGGCGAGCTCGGTGACGGCGTCAGTGCGGACAGCTATGTCCCCGTAAACGTCAAGCTGCCTGCTGGCACAAAGGCGACGGCTATCGCCGCGGGAGGCCCGCTCTACGGAGTGGGTTCGTACGTTGCCGGCCCCGGCCATAGCCTCGCAATAATCTCGGGCGGCCGGGTGCTTGCGTGGGGCGACAATGCAGACGGTCAGCTTGGTGACGGGACCACGGCAAACAGCTATGTCCCGGTAAGGGTGAAGCTCCCCCCGGGCATGAAGGTGACGTCGATCGCGGCCGGCCAATTACAGAGCCTGGCGGTGACCTCGAGAGGCGCGGTGCTGGCCTGGGGCGGCAACAATTTCGGCCAGCTCGGCGACGGGAGCTACAAGGGGAGCGATGTGCCCGTGCATGTGGACATGCCGTGAAGTTGCTCGGAGGTACGGCGCGAGGGGCATTGAGCCTTGCTGCGGGGATGGCGGGCGCACTCGTGGTCGCGAGCCCCGGCCTCGCGGTCCCCACCCCGGTAACGAGCGCCCAGAGCACGACGTTCGCCGGCTACAACTTCGCCGGTTACATCGCAGTACCGGGGACCGTGACCGCCGTAGCTGTCGTACCAAGGCTCAACTGCAAGGCCACACCGGCCGCGGGGAGCTCGATCTACGTCGGCGTGGGCATCGAGTCCGTCAACTCGCAAGCCCGCCTGTACCTGGCTTGCACCCCCAAGCACGCGGCCCGTTATTACCCCTCACTGCTGGTCGGTGGCACCAGTCGCAACTTCGTACGCGATCTGGCCCAGCCCGGGGACAGGGTCGAGTTCGAGGTGTCGCAAAGCGTGTCAATAGTGACGTGCTCGGTAATTGACCTGACGCGCAAGTTCGTTGTGACCGCTAATGGTGGCGGCGGCGGGACTAGCGAAGGCATCTTGGCCGGCGATTTTCCGGGGGTCCCGGGGGCGACTTCCCCGGTGCCAGACTTCGGGACGGTGGCCTTCTCGAGCGCGCTGATAAATGGGTACCCGTTCGGGGCGGCCGCCCCGAACCTCCAAACAGACAATCTCCAGCTGAGCTCACCGGGACCGGTCCAGATCAAAACCGTATACTCCACTAGCAATAAGGAAATCTTCTCGACGGTCTTCAAGCATTCCTGACCGCGACCGAACCTGCACCGGGCTCAATAAGCATCAGCCGCAACCACGGCATAAGCGGTGCGGCTCGCGGGAGGCCCGGTCTCCAGGGCGAGGTTGAGCGTCCACCCGGTGGCGGGTTCACCTGCGCCCCAGGCGTACCAGTGCGTGGACTCTGCAACTTCACCCAGGACTTTTTCGTTCCGGGGCCAGTCTTCCCACACTCCCGCCAGCGCCGCCAGGACCGCCCATGCGCCAAAGCGGCCGGCCGCGGCGCCCCGACGGCGCCCATGCGCCCCACCACTTGCGGCCGCCCATGCCATCCAGGAGATAGCGGTAGCAACCGGCAGTTCGACGATTGCCACCGCCGGGGCGCCGAGCGCCCTCACCGCGTCCAGGGCGTGGCCACGCACAGCCACCGCTTCGACCCTGCCGTTCGATTCGTTCGCCCAGGTGGCCGCGAGGTCCTCGAGAGCTACGAGGACGCCGGGGTCGCCACCAGTTGGAGGGTTGGCACTTGTCGTAGGCACGCTTGGCGGAACGACCGGGACGAGGGGTGCCAGCCGCGGCGAAGGCGCGGAGAGCTTGTCGGGCTCGTACTCCGCGAGTTCGTAGTGCGGCTCCCATTCGGCCAGCCGTAACGGGAGGTCCAAAATCTGCGGCATACCTCCGGCGACCTTGTCATCGGAGAGGTCGTCGCCCCTCAGGACACGCTCGTGGGCCGCCATGGCGCCCTGCGGCGTACCACCGAGGTAGGGGGAGAGCTCGGCCCACTTGTGGGTACCGGCAGCTACCTCGGGGAGCGGGCCGAGCGTAAATCGCCCTGAGGCCATCTCGAGCGCGTGCGCCGCCCACTTCCCGGGACCGTCGAGGCAGAAGCGGTACTCGATATAGGCGGAGACCGCCCAGAGCTGCTTGCCCCGCTGCAGCGCCGACCGGCAGTGCTCCCGGAGAAGCTCGAGCTGGTCCCAAGAACGTTCGGTCACGAGCTCGTTCGCGTGGCTCGTCAGCAGATCGAGGTCGCCCTTCTCGACCAGCTCCTTTGCTCTCGGCGAGAGGCCTTGGCGGGGCGGGCCGGTCATCGGTCGGAAGTTTAGGCGGGCCTGCCCGGGACAACCTGCCCGGTACCGGTGGCGCCCGCGCGGCGCGAGCAAGGTAGCCTCGGGTGAAGGGTGTGCCGGGAAGTCGGGTCGGCGTTGGCTTGGACGACTACGGGAGCACCTCATTGCGCGCAACTACGTGCAGCTTGCGAGAAGGTTGTTGATGGGCTTGTCGCCCACGACGGCAACTGTCCTCTTCCCGTTCGCTGCCGTGGTGTCGCTGAGCGCTAGTGCAGTCCTCGTGTCACGGCTCGAGTCCCTGGCTAGCCGCTGGGGGTTATCCGAGGCGATGCTCGGGTTCGTAGTGGCTTTGGCCGCCGATTCGCCCGAGATCACGTCGGCAATGACCGCGTCCGCTCAGGGCCAAAGGACGATAGGGACCGGAGTCGTCCTTGGTTCCAACGTCTTCAACCTGGCCGCGTTGCTGGGCCTGAGCGCACTGGTCGCTCGCAGGATCACACTTCATCGCAAGGTCGTCCTGCTCGACGGGACTGCCGCGGCCTGGGTGGCCGTCGTCAGCCTTGTCACTGTCTCGACGGGTTTAGCCGCCGTTGTCGCCTTGGTGCTGATCCTTGTCGTTGTGGTCCCGTACGTCGTCGTCTCCGCCTCCTCCCCGGCCACCTTGCGCCGTTTTGGGGTGAGCGACCGGGCTACAACCTGGCTCGGTAAGGCGGTAGAGGAGCAACAAATCGAAGTGGCGAGCGCTTTGAGCCACACGTCGAAAGGGCGCCACGACCTTGCTGCCGTCGGCGCCAGCCTCGCAGTGGTGGTAATGGCAAGCCTGCTGATGGAACAAGCGGCTCAGGACTTGGGAAATTACTGGCAGCTGCCCAAGTTGATCGTAGGAGGCGTCGCTCTCGCCGCTGTCACCAGCCTGCCGAACGCCGCAGGAGCCATTTTCCTTGCCGCCCGGGGGCGAGGGCCCGCCGTGCTGAGCGAGGCCATGAACAGCAACATGCTCAACGTTGTCGTCGGTCTCTTCCTGCCCGGCATTTTCCTGGGAGTGGGCGGGGTTGCGGACGGCGGGCTTTTGGTCGCCGCTTGGTACGCGGGCTTGACGATCGTGAGCCTCACACTCGCTTTTGCGGGACGTGGTTTGGGCCGCTCAGCGGGTTTGGCGATCCTCGGCTGTTATGCGGTTTTTGTCCTGCTTGCGTCGACGTACTGACCCAGCTGAGCCGGCGCGTCCGTGACCTTCGTGCCAACGGCTGGAGATGGCTCATGTTGGCCGGGTGCGCAAGACTTGACGGGTGCTACCCGGAGAACCCTCCCAAGTGGTCAAGCAGGCGGCGGTGCGGCTCGCGGCCCTGGCGCAAGCCGGGTTGACCTACTCGCAAAACGACTTCGACCTTGGCAGGTACAAGCAGGTGCGCGAGCTCGCAGCCGACATCCTCGCCACCATCGCCGGACGCCCTGCCGCCGAACTGCGCCTCGAGATCGCCGCAGGCACTGGTTATTCGACTCCCAAGGTCGACGTCCGCGCCGCTGTGTTCAACCAGGACGAAGAGCTGCTCATGGTGCGTGAGCGCGCCGACGGCCTGTGGTCCGTGCCGGGAGGTTGGGCGGATCCGGGTGATTCGCCTGCCGACGCTGTCGTCCGGGAGGTCCTCGAAGAGGCCGGCGTGCCCGTCGAAGTGACGAAGGTGATCTCGATCTGGGACCGGGACCGCCAGGGCCACTCCCCGGCCCTGGCCGTCGCTGTCTACAAGATCTTCTTCCTGTGCAGCGTGAGCGGGCCGAGCGTCGAGGCATCCGCGCTGGAGACGCTCGGGTCGGGTTGGTTCGGCTTCGACGCGCTCCCGTCGCTATCGCTCGGCCGGGTGACGGCAAACGAGATCAGGCGCGCCGTTGCCCACTTCAGGGACCCTTCGCTGCCGACGGAATGGGACTGAGGCGGCGCCCTTAGCCGGCCGGGCTCGAGGCCGGGCCCGAGGGCTCCTCCCGGACGTCAACGGCCCTACCGCGTGTCACCCGGAGAAGTTCGCCAAAGGTCGTGGGGAAAACCGCATGGGGGGTACCGGCGGCTGCCCAAACCAGGTCCCACCTGTCCAGACCTCTGTCGACGAGGGCTTGCACGTCCTCGGGGAGGCCGGCCGGGCTCACACCGCCGATCGGGTAGCCGGTCGTGTCCTTTACCACCTCGGCGGTAGCCCGGCGCACTTCCCGGGCATTTAGCTCTGCGGCGAGCAACTCCGTGCTGACACGGTCGGAACCGCTCAGGACGACCACGACCGGGCACCCGTCGGCCAGGAAAACGAGTGATTTGGCAATCTGGCCGACATCGACCCCGAGGGCAGACGCTGCTTCGGCGGAGGTGCGGGCGCTTTCCGAGAGCTCCCGCACCTGGCTCAGCGAACCCGCAGACGCGAGGGCAGCCTGCGCCCTACGAGCGTTGCGGTGGAGGTCGTCGTCTCGCAGGGCCACGGACCGGCAGGATATCAGGAGCGCTCAACCGGGACTGCAACTACTTTCTCGAGAATGGTCGACCAGAGCCCGCATTTCGTCCCCCTCCCCCAATGGCACGAGCGCTACCAATTGCTGGAGGACACTGCAACAAGAGCACGGCGCTACCTCGACGACTTGCCGGACCGTGCCGTGCCACCCCGGCCGGAAGACGTATCGGCCCTGGCAAGGCTCGACTTCCCGTTGCCGAGCGCTGGGTTGGCGCCCGGCGAGCTCGTGGCAATGCTCGACGACGTCGGCTCACCGGCGACCGTTGCCAGTGCAGGCCCCCGTTATTTCGGCTTCGTGACGGGCGGCGCATACCCCGTCGCAGTGGCTACGTCCTGGCTGCTCTCGGCATGGGACCAAAACGCCGCACTTTCGGTGATGTCGCCGGTGACGACAATGCTCGACGGCGTCGCGATGAGATGGCTCTGCGACATTTTCGGCTTGCCCGCGGGGACTGAGGGAGCGTTTGTCAGCGGTGCGACGATGGCTAATGCGACCTGCCTGGCCGCGGCGCGCGACGAGGTCCTTTCTCGAGCCGGCTGGCAAGCCGGCGCGCTTGGCCTCGTCGGCGCGCCGCAGGTCGAAGTCGTCGTCGGCGAGGAAGTGCACGCCACTGTTACCAAGGGTCTCGGGCTGGTAGGCCTTGGGCGTGAACGTGCGACCCGTCTTGCGGTCGACGGGCAAGGACGTATTGTCCCGCGCGACCTTCCGAGGCTCGAGGCGCCGGCAATCGTCTGCCTCCAGGCCGGTAACGTCAACACCGGCGCGAGCGACCCCTTCTTGGACCTGGTCGACTGGGCCCGTTCCCAGGGTGCCTGGGTACACGTTGACGGTGCCTTCGGCATGTGGGCGGCGGCGTGCCCGGAGCTCGCAAGCGAAGTCAGTGGCCTGCAGGGTGCGGATTCGTGGGCGACCGACTCTCACAAGTGGCTCAATACCACCTATGACTGCGGGGTGGCACTCGTGCGCGACGCGAGTGCCTTGCGGGCCGCAATGCAGGCCAATGCCTCCTACCTTCCCCCCGGCCCGGACAGGGACCCGATGTTCTTGACGCCCCAGTCCTCCCAACGGGCCCGCGGTACAGAGGTATGGGCGGTGCTCGCCTCGCTCGGGCGGGCCGGGATCGCGGAAATGGTGGCAACCCGCTGCGCGCTTGCGCGCACTTTTGCGTCTTGCCTTTCCGAGGCAGGTTTCGAGATCCTCAACGACGTGAAGCTCAATCAAGTGCTCGTTTCGTTTGGTAGCGCCAGCCGTACGGAGGCGGTGATCGCTGAGGTACAACGCGAGGGCACCTGCTGGTGCGGTGTGACGACTTGGCAAGGGCGGCGCGCGATGCGGGTGAGCGTGAGCAATTGGGCGACGACCGAGCAAGACGTGCGCAAGAGCGCCCATGCCGTGACGCGTGCCGCGACGTCGCTGGCTGGCAACTGATGGGCTCCTGAGAGCTTCGGGGGCGGTTGGGGAGACCTGGAGACCAGCGCGCGCATAACCGGGCCGATGGATGGGTACCGATTGATCATCGCCAGCCGGAGGCGAAAGCCTCACGACTTATAAGGAGTTACTGAAAGATGGCAGCGATCTTATTGTTGTTGCTCTTAGCGATTATCCTCTTCGGGCTCGGCTTTTCGATACACCTTCTATGGATCGCCGCGGCCGTGGTCCTCATCTTCTGGCTTGCCGGATTTGCGTTCCGCTCCGGTGCCGGGGGCGGTCGTCGCTGGTATTACTGGTAGGAGTTGTGCGGTAATACTTGCCGGGCGTGGCTGCAGCAAAAAACATAAGCCACGCCCGGTATTTCGCGTGGGCGCGGAGCACGCGTGCGACCTTGGGCCGCGGTTATACCGCCAGGATCTGCCCGGCGAAGTCGCCCTCCATGTCTGTGCAGGGCTCGAGGTCGGCGTCGTCGCCGGCGGTCCGGCGCACAGCGACGACGGCTATGTCGTCAGCAGGTTCGACGTCTCCGACGAGCTCCTGCATGACCCGGGCACAAACGAGTTCGGCCTCATTTACCTTGGCAGCGCGCAGGAGACGCGCAAAACCACTGTCGAGGCTCTCTCCTCGGCGTTCGACCAACCCGTCGGTGTAAAAGAGGAGTGTCTCGCCCGGGCCGACCGCAATAGTGCCCGACGTCCTCGCTACGCCCGAGGAGACGCCGAGCGGGGGCCCGGGGTCGACATCGACCAACGTGGCGCCGCTCGCGCCCATGAGGACGGGCGCGGGGTGCCCGGCTGAGGAGATGACGAAGGAGTCGTACGGCGGCCGCGTGCTCGCGCACACGATCGTCACGAGCGCGCCCGGTTCAAAATGCTCGAGCTTGCGGTCCGTCAGCGTGAGCACTTCGGACGGGGTCCCGCCGAGCAGGGCGTAGGCGCGCAGCGTGCTGCGGACCCTGCCCATGATCACGGCCCCACGGAGGCCATGGCCGGCCACGTCCCCGGTCACGACCCAGAGCTCCCCCTCGGGCAGCACGAAGACGTCGTACCAGTCCCCGCCGACAGCACTTTCGGCCGGGACGTAACGAGCCGCCAGGTCGAGGCCGGGGCATTCCGGCAATTCGGACGGCATGAGGCTGCGTTCCAGGAGCTCAGCCGCTGCCTTTTCGACCGTCAGCATCCGTATTTGGATCGCGCTCGCAATGTTCGTCGCAGCACGTTCCAGCAGCCGGGCATCGTCCGAGGTGAAGCGGCCTTTGGTGAAACTCCCGACATGGAGGACTCCCAGGAGGTCTCCATTGCTTATGAGAGGGACGCCGAGCATGGCCCGGATACCTTTTGCCGGCAGGATCGGGTTTACAACCCTTCCCATTTCGACGCTATCGAGGATCACCGGCGCCTTGTCGGCGGCAACTCGTCCGGCGAACCCTCGTCCTACGGGGACACGCACGCCCTGGCGGACCTCTTCCTCCAGCCCGGCGGCGGCCCGTGCTACGAGAGTCTTGCCGCTTTCGTCGAGCAGCAGCACTGCTGAGGTGTCCGCTCTCATCAATGCCCGCGCCCGCGAGGCCAGGTTTGTCAGCAGGTCGTCCAAGTCCCCTCCGCCCGCAGCAGAACTCGTCGCTGCGAACAGCTCAGCGAACTCGCCCTCGGAAGCTCGGCCCGTAAGGTTGTCCACCAAGAGCGGGAGCCTACAGCCCAAACCCTTCGCCCTGCACCGGCTGGTCGGCACCCCCTTGTTCACCTGGGCCCGCTTCCCGGTGACGGGTGACGGGTTTTTGGCCGCCGGGCCCGAGCGGCTCGCTCTGTCAGCCACGCCGGTACTCGTCCGAACCCGGTCGCAGGGCCATGCCGTGGCCCAACGAGTCGCACCGGGGCCGGAGCACCCCGCCATCGGGCGAAAGGGTGCCCTCAAAAAGGAGGTTTTCGACGCGATGGTGGTCGTGGAAGTACTCCACATGGCGGAGGTTGCCAAGGGAGGCGGCCACATGGGAGTGGAGGTTGGGGGCGCAGTGGGCCGAGACGTCGAGGTTGTGAGCCGCGGCAAGTGCGGCGACTTGGACGAACCCCGTGTAGCCGCAGCACCTGGTCACGTCCACTTGGATGCAGTCCACTGCGCCTGCGTCGATCATCTTGGCGAAGTACGAGGGGTCGTAGCCGTACTCACCCGCAGCGACGTCAGCCTCACACTGCTCCTTCACTTCACGAAGGCCGGCCAGGTCGTCGGACGAGACGGGCTCCTCGAACCAGGACACGCCATGCTCTTCGGTGAACCTTTTGCCCATCCTCAGCGCTTGCTTGCGACCGTACCCGCCATTGGCGTCGACAAAAAGCTCCGCACCGTCGCCGATCACCTTCCTCGCAAGAGCCACCCGCTCGAGGTCCCGGCCGGGTCTTGTTCCCCAAGACTCGCCGACCTTTAACTTCACCTTGTCCATCCCCCACTCCGTGACCCATTGCTCGAGTTGGGCGACAGTCGTTGCGTCGTCGTACGAAGTGAAGCCACCGCTGCCGTACAACGGGACCTCCCGGCGGCACCTACCAAAAAGTAGCGAAAGCGGCAGGCCCACCAAGCGCGCCTTCAGGTCCCAAAGAGCCGTATCGACCGCAGAGATGGCGCACGACACAAGCCCCGGCCGGCCCAGGTTGCGGCAACTGCGCGCCATCGCCTGCCACAATGCGGGTAGGTCCAGCACGGGCTTGCCCGCGACCTCTGCTGCAAGCTTTTCGTCGATAACCGCCTGAGCGCCGGGGCCGCTATAGGTCCATCCGGTGCCGATCTCACCGCCCGCGCGCACCTCTGCTACCACAACCGTGGTGAAGCGCCATTGAAGAGTGCCGTCGGCCTCAGGCTGGTCTGTCGGGACCTCGAAGACCTTCGTCCTCACCTCCTCGACGAGCGGCCCTTCCGACGCCATCGTCTTGCCCCCGGGTTGAGCCAACAGCACCTCAATGCGTTTACCCCACATCGGGGCACGTCAAGCGCACGCGGCGCGCCGAGGCCCTCCGCTATAGGGCGCTATAGCGCCTTGCGTGACCCCGACGCCCCCGACCGGCGCCTGGCGACCTCGAAACAGGCGACAGCGGCCGCCGCGGCAATGTTGAGCGAACCGAGCGCCAAGGCTTGCGGGATCTGTAAGAGCACGTCGCAGCGCTTGCGGGCAAGCCGGGAAATCCCGGCTCCCTCGGAGCCGAGCACGATCGCCACCGGCCCATCGAGGATGCTTGAGGACCAGAGATCCCCGCCGGCTCCGGGTTCCATGCCGGCCACCCATACCCCCGCCCTGGAGAGCTCGGAAAGGGCAGCCGGAGCGCCGGCCACCTGTGCGATCGGTACCAGCTCGACCGCCCCGGCCGCCGCTTTGACTGCGGCAGGCGTCAGTGCTGCAGAACGGTGCCGGCTTACGACGACCCCATGCGCGCCTGCACAAGCGGCAGTCCGCAGGACAGCGCCAAAGTTCCCGGGGTCGGTGACGCCGTCGAGCACGACGAGGAAAGCCGGTTCTCCGGTTGGGACCGCCCTGCGCAGCACGTCGTCGAGGTCGACCGCCACCACTGGCTCTGCCCAGGCGATGGCTCCCTGCGCAGCACCCGTCGCGGACATCTCCGCAATGTTCTCGTTGGTCCGCAGCTCGATACGGACGCCTCGGTCTCGCGCCAGCGCTATCACATCCGCCAGCGGGCCTTGCGGTGCTCTCGCCCTCGCTTCGGACAACCAGATCCTCCGGACGGGGCGCTTCCCGGCGGACAGCAACAGACGGACTGCCTGCAGCCCCTCAACCTGCTCCCCGCCCAGCTCTTCCGAGCGACGAGGTGAGGCCGCTCCCTGGCGGCGATCAGGCCTCACAAGCCCTCTAAAAGGGCGATCGCCATGCAGGCGATACCTTCACGGCGCCCGAGCGCGCCAAGGCCCTCCCCACGCTTGGCCTTGACCGAGACCGGGCAGCCGACAACGCTCGCAAGCTTGTCCTGCATTTGCTCCCTGAACCCCCCAAGGCGGGGAGCCTCTGCAATGACGGTGCAGTCAACGTTTACCGCCTTCCAACCCGAAGCGCTGACCCGGGCCCACGCGGCCGATAGCAATTGCATGCTGTCGGCTCCCGCCCAACGCTCTTCGGTGTCGGGGAACATCTTGCCGATGTCGCCGAGCACCGACGCTCCGAGAAGCGCGTCGGCCACTGCATGGCACACGACGTCCCCATCGCTGTGGCCATGCAGGCCGGGGCCGGGGATCTCGACGCCTGCAAGTACGAGCTTGCGAGCAGGGTCTTGCGAGAACGGGTGGATGTCGAAACCCTGCCCGATGCGGAAGCTCAAAGGCCGGCTCGGCCCGCTCGGTCAGCTCCACCGGCTCCGCCCACTTCGCCCCGGCTCGAGCGGGCTGACGTCCTGAGCAGCGCCTCGGCCACCGCCAGGTCGGAGGGGGCGGTGATCTTGAGGTTGCCGGGCTCGCCGGGCACCTCCACCACCTGCCCACCCGCCGCTTCTACGAGGGAGGCGTCGTCGGTTGCCTCGGCTTCGCCGGCATGGGCCGACCGGAGGCTCGAGGCACGGAAGGCTTGAGGCGTTTGGGCCGCCACGAGCGTGCCGCGGGGCAGAGTGACCAGCCGGCCTTCGGCCACGCGCTGCTTGATCGTGTCGGTGACCGGTACGCACGGGACGGCTGCCTCGGCGCCCGCACTGACGGCTGCGATCACAGCTCTCCAGGTCGCATCGCTCGCCAGAGGTCGTGCGGCATCGTGGACCACGACGATGTCTACTTGCGCTGGGACTGCCGCCAGTCCAGCCCGGACCGAGCCGGCTCTTGTCGCCTCTCCAGCCACCACGCTGTCAGCCTTGCCCTGATGGCTGGCCACGAGCTCAGCCGGCACCACAAGGACTGCTCCGGCACAGCAACGCCCGGCCGCTTCCAAAGACCACTCGACGACCTCCCGGCCACCGAGACGGGCGAACTGCTTGTAGCTGCCAAAACGAGAGCCGCTGCCGGCGGCGACAACGACGGCCCAGGCCAGCGGCCCGCTAGGCACTAGGGGAGCGCTTCGTCGAGCTTTTTTTCGGCCTCGGCTTCGGAGACGCCGATAGCAAAGGTCAGCTCCGAAACAAGTATCTGGCGTGCCCGGTTGAGCATCCGCTTCTCGCCCGCCGACAAGCCCTTGTCCTTGTCGCGGTTGGAAAGGTTGCGGACCACCTCGGCCACTTGGTAGATGTCGCCCGACTTCAGCTTCTCGACGTGGTTTTTATAACGGCGGGACCAGTTGGTGGGCATCCGGACGTCCTTCTTGCGAAGGACGGCGAAAACCTCCTCGACCTCCTCGTCGTTTATCACTTCACGGATGCCGACGTCGGATGTCGAATCGACCGGGACTTTGAGCGTCAAGTCGCCGTAAGCGAGGCGCAGCACAAGGTATTCGCGTTGCTCGCCGAAATCGGCCCTGACCTCTCTCCTCTCAACGACCGCTGCTCCGTGGTGGGGATATACAACCTTGTCCCCGACGTCAAACGCCATGCATCTCCAATGCTGCTCGAGAGGTCTTTCCTGGATCCAGGGTAGGGCTTTTCGGAAGCTGTTACCAAACAGGGGGCCAAACGAGCGCTCAGCCGAGCCGGTCGAGGATGCTCGCCTCTGCGAGCCGCCCGAGGCCCTCCTTTACGAACCGCGCGCCTGTGACGTCGATGCCTTCGACGCTGTCGAGGTCGTCGATGCTCGCGTGCAGGATCTCCTGAAGACCCCCGTAACGGTCCACGATGTTGCGTACGACCTGGTCAGGCAGCCGTGGGATCTTAGACAAGAGCCTGTACCCGTAGGGCCGCAGAGCAGTGTCGAGGTCGGAGCCCGGTGCGCCGAGTTGGAGCACGCTGGCGACTTTGGAGAGGTCGACGAGGCTTTCGGTCGAGAGTTGGGTCAACGCGCTCAGCGCGTCGTGCACTTCCCAATCGGGGCCGGACGCCAGGTAATCGCGTACGACCTGGCGGCGCTCCTCTTCCACACCGGCAAGCGTCTCCTCCAGCTGGAGCCGGACGAGCCGGCTGTCGGTCCCGAGCTCGATGCTGTAACCCTCGACCTCTTCGGCAATGCGCCGCACCATTTCGGTGCGCTGCAGCACGGTGACGACGTCGCGCGTCGTGACCATGTCCTCGACCTCGAGCGCGGAGAGGGCATTTGTGACCACATCAAGGCGGCCCCTGTAACCGACGAGCGTCTCGAGGGCCTGGTTCGCTCTCGCAAGGAGCCGCTCGACCGGCACCAGCGGGCGCTGCTGCTCGCCGCGGTAGACCGTGATGACGGAACGGTCCTCGGAGACGGTTATGACCGGGACGTCGAGAGATCGAGCGACCCTTTCCGCTGTGCGGTGGCGGGTCCCGGTCTCGGTCGTTGCGACATTGGGGTTTGGGACGAGGTGGACGTTGGCCCGGGCGATCCGGCTCGAGTCGCGGGCGAGGATTATCGCGCCGTCCATCTTGGCGAGCTCCGATAGCCGTTGAGGGCTGAACTCGGAGTCGAGGAGAAACCCTCCCGAGCAGATCGAAAGCACTTCGGGGCCGTCGCCGACGACGATGAGCGCGCCCATGTTGGCCTGAAGGATGCGGTCCAGCCCCTCCCGCAGCTGCCTCCCTGGGGCAATGGAGCCGAGGGCCTCGATCATGGCTGCGCTCAGCCTCTCCGGCACCGGCTGATGCTAACCGATCAGGGCGTGGGCAATGTCACAAGACTGTTACGATCGCTCGGTCTGCCCGCGCCGGCGCCGCGGCGAAGCACCGAGGGCTTCTCCCCAAAAGCGAAGGTGAGCGCAACCGCGAGGCTCGGTGCGGTCACCACGTCGGCCGGCTCGCCCCGGGGCGCCGCCGCTCCCTGGCGGCCCAGGCCCTCGACACCGGGGACCAACGCAGTAGCGAAGCCCAGGCGCCTCGCCTCCGCCAACCTCTTGGCCATGCCGGGGGCCCTGCGTAGTTCGCCGCCGAGCCCGACCTCCCCGATGGCCACCAGGTCGGCGGGGACCGGGACGCCGAAACAAGACGAGGCGATAGCCAGGCAAATCGCCAAGTCAGCCGCAGGCTCCGCCGCGCGGGCGCCGCCAGCCACAGAGACGTACACGTCGCAGTCGCCCACGGGCACCCCGGCCCTGCGGTCCAGTACGGCGACCAGGAGGCCCACCCGGCCCGGGTCGACCCCGGCAACCGACCGGCGAGGGATCTGAGCTTTGCGGACGAGAGCTTGTACCTCGACCAGGACCGGCCGGTAGCCCTCGACCGGGACCGCGACGGCCGAGCCGGGCGAGCCGGCCAGCCGGTCGCCGAGGAACAGGGCGCTCGGGTCGGGGACGCCGGCGAGGCCCTTCTCGCTCATCTCGAACAGCCCGGTCTCGCCGGTCGGCCCGAACCGGTGCTTCACGGCACGGAGCGCACGGAGCGAGAGGTAGCGGTCCCCCTCGAAACTGAGCACGGTGTCAACAAGGTGCTCCAACGTGCGCGGCCCGGCCAGCGCGCCGTCCTTTGTCACGTGGCCTACCAGGACCAAGGCGGCGCCCGAGGAGCGCGCCATAGCCGTGAGCCTTGTGGCGCACTCGCGGACCTGGACGAGCGAGCCGGCCGGAAGCCCGAGGCCAGGGTCCTGGACTGCCTGGACCGAATCGACCACCACCACGTCGGGCGCAAGGTCGGCTACAGCGGCCTCGATCGCATCGAGCTCGCCGCTTGCCACGACGAATATCCCGGGCACGTCCGCCCCGAGCCGCGCTGCCCGCCGCCGGACCTGTTGAGCCGGCTCCTCGGCAGCGACCAGGAGGCAGCGCCTGCCCGGCGAAGTAGGCCCCGAAGACGACATCGACGCCAGGGCTTGGAGAAGGAGCGTCGATTTGCCGGTCCCAGGCTCTCCGCCCAGGAGGGTCGCAGAGCCGGGTAACAAGCCGCCCGAGAGCACCCGGTCCAGCTCGTCGAGGCCGGTGGGCATTGGCGCTCCGCCATTGATGTCCACCTCCGCCAGGGCGACCGGGACGCTCGACTGGCCCAAGCCCGGCCCGCCGGCCGCCACTGGCCCGCTCCTGCCCCCGGGGCCGTGAGCGCTCAGGTCGATGACCACCTCATGCAGCGTGTTCCACTCGCCGCAGGTGTTGCAGCGCCCGGCCCAGCGAGGCTGCGAGGACCCGCAGGCCTGGCACGTGTGGAGCGTACGCAGCTTGCTCATCGGGGCCGTAGGTTAGCCGGGGCCCTGTGACCGCTACGGAGGCCGCTCGGCCTGCCTGAGCCACCTGGGCCACCTGGGCCACCTGGGCCACCTGGGCCGCCCTGGCCGCCTCCCGGACGGGCCTTGGGGCGGCCTGCGCCGCGGCGCCGCCGCCGGAGGGCGACGACCGCAGTCGACAGGGCCAGGACCGTACCTGCCGCAATGGCGGCGGTCAGTAACCACACCGTGGCGGTATTGACCACTCGCGACGTTGCCTGGAGGGCCAGCTTGCGACCCAAGCTCGGCCGCCACTCGAGGAGGTTGCCGGTACGGGTGGGTGTGTCGGCCCGCCCGATAGCACCCGGGAGGGCAACCTGAAATGCGAAGGTGAGCTCGCGGGAGGGGTCGGGGCCGAGCAGCTGGGCAAGCTGGGAGGGGGGCAGGCCGAGGGGATAGCCAACGTCTTGTTGCAGGTGGGGGTCATCGAAGCACGAGAGCGAGCACGACAGGTCAACCGTCCCCGAAACCGCGAAGTGGTCGTCGAGGAAGCCGTGGCGCTCCGAAACCGACAAGCGGAACGGCCTCTCGCCCGGGGGGCCGTTGCCGGCGATATCGGCCACGAGGTCCGGCAGCTGCGACAGCCGTTGGAAGGGATGGCTGGCTGACACCACCGTGCTCCCACCGGGTAGCACGTCCGGACCGGTCACCGCCCAACCTGCTTGGCGAAGGTCCGCCAGGGGCAAGCCAGCCTTGAGGTCCTCGATCGCCGAGGCGGTGCCCTTGGGGAACGTCACGGTGACGCTCACCGAACCCCCGCCGGAGCGAAGTACGTCGACACGGACGTCGGCGACCGCTCCACACCCACTGAGCGAGGCGACGACTATCACCAAAACTGCGGCAAAGGCTGCCCTGCGCCCGTGCCGCAGTTTTGGCCTGCTAAGTGGCCGCCGCCAGGTCAGTCGCTGCTGCCCGCACCGGCGAGCTCTACCGGCGGCGGTTCGAAGTGCTCCATGGCCCGGAAGGTGACCTCGCCGTTTTCGGCATCGACGATGATCGTGTCCCCGGCGCGGAACTCCTTCCAGAGGATCTTCTCTGACAACGGGTCCTCCACGAACCGCTGGAGCGCTCTGCGCAGCGGCCTCGCACCCATTGCCGAGTCGTAACCCTTCTCGACTACGAGGTACTTGGCGGACCGGGTGAGCTCGACAGACAGACCCTGCGATTCGAGCTGCTCGCGGACCCGGCGCATGTACAGGTCGACGATCTCGGTGATCTCGTCCTTTGTGAGCTCGTGGAAGACGATCACTTCGTCGATCCGGTTGAGGAACTCGGGGCGGAAGTGCTGCTTCAAGGCGTCGTTGACCTTGGTCTTCATCTTCTCGTGCGTCACGGCCTCGTCAGCCTTGGCGAAGCCCACTGAAGCCTTGCGCAGGTCGGCCGTGCCCAGGTTGGAAGTCATGATGATGACCGTGTTCTTGAAGTCGACTGTGCGGCCCTGCGCATCGGTGAGCCGGCCGTCCTCCAGGATCTGGAGGAGGGCATTGAACACGTCGGGGTGCGCCTTTTCGATCTCGTCGAACAGGACGACCGAGAACGGCTTGCGCCGGACGGCCTCGGTCAACTGGCCGCCCTCTTCGTAGCCGACATAGCCCGGAGGCGAACCGACGAGGCGGCTGACCGTGTGCTTTTCCATGTACTCGGACATGTCCAGCTGGACGAGGGCTGACTCGTCGCCGAAGAGGAACTCGGCGAGCGCCTTGGCCGTCTCGGTCTTGCCTACGCCCGATGGGCCGAGGAAAATGAACGACCCGCTCGGGCGCTTGGGGTCCTTGAGGCCGGCACGCGTACGCCTGATCGCCTGGGACACCGCCTTCAGGGCGTCGTTTTGCCCGATGATCCGCTTGTGCAGCTCTTCCTCCATCCGCACCAGCTTGGACGTCTCCTCCTCCGTCAACTTGTAGACGGGGATACCGGTCCAGTTGGCGAGGACCTCAGCGATCACCTCTTCGTCCACCACGTCGAACAGGTCCACGCCCTCGGCGCGCCACTCCTGCTCCTTTGCGGCCTTGCGCTGGAGGAGCTCCTCCTCTTTCTCGCGCAGCTTCTTGGCCTGCTCGAAATTTTGCTTTTCGATAGCCAGTTCCTTGTCCTTGCGGGCTTTGGCTATCTCTTCCTCGATCGCCTTGTAGTCGGGCGGCGTCGACATGCGGCGGATGCGCAGCCGGCTACCCGCCTCGTCGATCAGGTCGATCGCCTTGTCGGGCAGGTACCTGTCGGCGATATAGCGGTCGGCGAGGTTGGCGGCGGTCACGACAGCCTGGTCGGTGATCGTGACGCCATGGTGCGCCTCGTAGCGGTCGCGCAGGCCCTTCAGGATCTCGATGGTGTGAGCCAGCGACGGCTCCTCCACCTTGATCGGCTGGAACCGCCGCTCGAGCGCCGCGTCCTTCTCGAGGTGCTTGCGGTACTCGTCGAGCGTCGTCGCGCCGATCGTCTGAAGCTCCCCACGAGCCAGCATCGGCTTGAGGATGGAAGCCGCGTCGATGGCGCCTTCGGCGGCGCCCGCGCCGACGAGGGTGTGCAGCTCGTCGATGAACAGGATGATGTCGCCCCGCGTCCGGATCTCCTTCAGCACCTTCTTGAGGCGCTCTTCGAAGTCACCGCGGTACCGGGACCCGGCAACGAGCGCACCGAGGTCAAGCGTGTAGAGCTGCTTGCCCCGCAACGTCTCGGGGACGTCCCCGGCGACGATCCGCTGCGACAGGCCCTCGACGATGGCCGTCTTGCCCACGCCCGGCTCGCCGATGAGCACGGGGTTGTTTTTGGTGCGCCGTGACAGCACCTGCATGACACGCTCGATCTCGCGCTCGCGCCCGATCACCGGGTCGAGCTTGCGCTCTCTCGCCAACTGGGTGAGGTTGCGGCCGAACTGGTCCAGGACGGGGCTCCCGGCCGGGACGTCCTGGCTGCTGGGGGCCGTGCCGGCGGGCGCCTTCTCCGGGCCGCTCGCCTGGTAGCCGGACAGCAGCTGGATGACCTGCTGGCGGACTCTCGAAAGGTCGGCGCCGAGGCTGACGAGCACCTGAGCCGCCACACCCTCGCCCTCTCGCACCAAACCGAGCAGCATGTGCTCGGTCCCGATGTAGTTGTGACCGAGCTGGAGAGCTTCGCGCAGCGACAGCTCGAGCACCTTCTTGGCTCGAGGCGTGAACGGCGGGGAGCCGGTGGTCGCGGTCCCGGCGGGGCCGATCGTCTCTTCCACTTTCTCGCGCACCGCTTCCAAGCTGATCCCGAGCGACTCGAGCGCCTTTGCCGCTACCCCTTCACCCTCGTGGATCAACCCGAGCAGGATGTGCTCGGTCCCTATGAAATTGTGGTTGAGCAGCCGCGCCTCTTCCTGGGCCAGCACCAGCACTCTTCGTGCTCGGTCGGTAAAGCGCTCAAACAACGCTCGCAGCCTCCTCAGCAGATCCCGTGCTCAGCACCGTGAGCGAGCAAGTACCGCCCTTGCCTGCGGTCCCTACCCAGCTCCCAATGCAAGCCATCAATACCCTTTCCATCGGGTTCTTGAGAACCCCAGTGTACCCGTAGCCTCCATCTTCAGAGGGCCAGCGCCACAGAGGCGTAGGTCCTCGGTACCACCATCGCTCGTCTTACCACTCGCCGGCTGCAACCGGGCGTTGGGCTGCCCCACGCGCCCCAAGTGCCCCTCCATCCGGCCTGCCGCGGCGCTCGTCACTGCCGGCACCGCCCGCGCTGCCCGGCGCTGCCAGGCACCGCCCGCACTGCTCTCCACGATGCTTGCCGGAGGCCCCCTGAACGCGCGACGAGTTGCACCGGTTCGAACTTGGCCCAGGCCGTCGCATATCGTCAAGTAATGAACGTCTGGGAGCTCCTCTCCCTTCCCGGCCTCGACGAAAGCCTTGCCCGGGTCGAATCTGAGCTCCGCCTGGCGGTCGCCTGCCCCGAACCGCTCCTGTCAGAAGTGGCGGCCCATCTCGTCGACGCGGGAGGCAAGAGGCTTCGCCCGGCGCTGTCGGTGGCGTCCGCGGCAGCGACTGGTGCGACAGCCGGCCAGCGTGTGGTCCAAGGAGCTGTGTCGATAGAGCTTGTCCACATGGGCTCGCTCTACCACGACGACGTGATAGACGAGGCCAGCTCCAGGCGCGGCGTCGAAAGCGTCAACGCACGTTGGGGCAACCTCGTGGCCATCCTTGCGGGAGATTTCCTCCTGGCGAAGGCCTCCGAGATCGCCGCGGGGCTGGGGACGAAGGTCGTCAACGTGCTCGCTACCACGATCAGCAAGCTCTGCCAGGGAGAAATGGCGCAACTGCGCTATGCGTTTTCGACCGGGCGGCCCGAGGAGGCCTACTTCGAGGCGATCTCGTCCAAGACGGCCTCCTTGTTGTCCGCCTCGGCGAAAATAGGCGGCATCGTCTCCGAGGCGCCCGCAGGTGAGGTCGAGGCGCTCGCCCGCTTCGGCCATTCCTTCGGTATGGCTTTCCAGATATGGGACGACGTCCGGGACCTTGTCTGCACCGAGGCCGAGCTCGGCAAACCGGCAGGGCACGACATGTTGGAAGGTACCTACACGCTCCCGGTGATACGCGCGCTGGCCGATCGTGAAGCAGGTCCCGAGCTCGCCGCCCTCCTCGCGCGCCCGCTGGATGGCCCGGAGCTCGACAAGGCCCGCGACATAATCCTTGCTACCGATGCTGTCCAAAGCTCGATTGCAGAAGGCAGGCGCTGGGCGCACCGCGCTGCTGAGGCTGTAAGCGCGATGCCGCCCCCTTCAAGCCGCGCCGTCCCGCGAAAAGGCAACGGTGCTGCCTCGGGTGTGAAAGCCGTCCGCGAAACGCTCGCAGGCATGGCCGACAGGTTGCTCGACGACCTGGCGTTGCGTTCGGCCTGAGCGCGGCGCCGGGCGCCGGGCGCGGGGCCCAGCCGGTGCCGGGCCCGCGGAGCAAGCCTGAGCTGAGCTTCAGGCGAGCCTTTGCCGAGCCTGTGAGCGCATTTCTCGTGACGCCGGGTAGGCACAGGGGTTCCCTTCTTTCCGGCGCATAAATGAAACGACAACGAGCTGGGTACAAGTCCTCCCGCAAGCTTTTCGGCAGCCATAAACCGAGCGCCGGCCAAAGCGCCCCGCCGGACTGAAAAAGGGAGAGAACAAATGTACAGAGGAGCCGGTACCGGACTGATCGGTTTGGGCCTCGTGCTCGTTGTCGTAGGCGCCGTCCTGAGTTGGGCCGTTACCGTCACGACCACCGGGTTCAACATCAACACGGTCGGCGTCATACTCCTGGTCGTCGGGATTATTTCGGTGATCATCGGAGGAGCGGTCTTCTTCGCCGGCTCGAACCGCAGGGCCGTCAGCCGCGAAAGCATCCAGTACACGCCGAGCGGCCGCGAGCGAGTAGTGGAGCACCAAGACGTAATGCCATAACGTCTTGGGTGTGAAGGTCGTCGTCGTCGGGGCCACCGGTCATATCGGCAGCTACCTGGTGCCCAGGCTCGTCGCAGCCGGGCACGAGGTGGTGGCAATGAGCCGGGGGGGCCGGCAGCCGTACGTGCAACACCCGGCTTGGGACGAAGTCGAGGTCGTCCACCTCGACCGGGTGGCCGAGGACCAAGCGGGCACCTTTGGCCCCAGGGTGGCAGCAGGCAAGCCGGGTGCCGTCATAGATCTGGTTTGCTACGACGTGCCCTCGGCGGCTCACCTCGCAAATGCGCTAGCACCCGTCGCGAGTTACCTGCTGCATTGCGGCACCATCTGGGTGCACGGGCACGGCGTAGAAGTCCCGCTCACCGAGCAAGCCGTTCGGCGGCCGTTCGGCGATTACGGAGTGAAAAAAAAGGCGGTCGAAGACTTGTTGCTCGGCGAGGCGCGCCGCGGGGCGCTGCGCTGCACAGTGCTGCACCCGGGCCACATCGTCGGCCCTGGTTGGCCCCCCGTCAACCCGGCAGGCAACTTCAACGTCGAGGTTTTCGAGCGGCTGGCATGCGGCGAGGAGCTCGACCTGCCCAACTTCGGCCTGGAAACAGTCCACCACGTGCACGCGGACGACGTCGCGCAGGCATTCGTAGAAGCACTGGAGCAGCCGGAAATGGCCTCCGG
Organism: Acidimicrobiales bacterium; assembly: GCA_035508795.1. Classification (GTDB taxonomy): domain Bacteria; phylum Actinomycetota; class Acidimicrobiia; order Acidimicrobiales; family Palsa-688; genus DATJMJ01. The sequence continues at coordinate 19,768 of DATJMJ010000038.1, read as the reverse complement.
CGAAGCCTTCCACGTCGTCTCTGAACGTGCTCTCACCTTGCGTGGCTATGCCGAGGCAGTCGCCGGTTGGTTCGGGCAACCCGCCCGGTTGTCGTTCCGGCCCTACGAGAGCTGGAAAGACGGATGGGACAAGGAGGATGCGACCGCGACTTGGGAGCACATCGCCCGCTCGCCTTCCATCAGCATCCAAAAAGCCAAGCAGGTGCTCGGTTACCAGCCCCGGTACACCTCCCTCGAAGCGGTCTTCGAATCGCTCTCGTGGCTGGTCGCCGAGGGCCAAGTCAACTCCGGCGGTCGCCAACCTTCCTTCTGATTGCGGAATGTCGGGCGCCTGGCGGGTGGGCGCCGGGCGCGTTGAAAATCGGCCCACAATTCGGCTCACACTGGTCGCGCTTCGTCAACCCGGGCGGGGATGCTCGAGCGCGCCCAGAGTTGGCCTCCAGCGCCATTCGCACGAGGATTGCGCCGGGACGGTTTCTCCAATATGGTCGCTGGCACGCCGGCACAAGGCGCGCGGACAGGAGGCGACTGTGGCAGACGACGTCCAAGGCGTTTCGGGGCCGACCGGGGGAAGGTTTGCCGGCAGGGTCGTGACAGCCGCCGACAGCGACTACGACGCAGTGCGGGCAGCGTGCGTTTGGAACGGCCATATCGACCGCCGTCCGTGGGTGATCGTCCAGGCGACCTCCACCGCAGATGTCGTGGAAGCCGTCGCGCTCGCCCGAAACGCGGGGCGGGACATCGCAGTACGCGGCGGCGGGCACAACTTTTCCGGCTCGTGCATCGCCGACGACGCTGTAATGATCGACCTCGGGCTGATGTCCGACGTCCGTGTCGACCCGCTCGCCAAACGCGTTGTTTGCGGCGGTGGGGCTCGCTGGTCCCAACTCGACGCGGCGACGCAGGAACACGCCTTGGCCGCACCGGGAGGCTTCATCAGCCACACGGGTGTGGGCGGGTTGGCTCTCGGGGGCGGGATCGGCTGGCTGACGCGCAAAGCAGGCCTGAGTTGCGACAACCTCGTATCGGCGGAGGTCGTGACAGCCGACGGCGCCATCGTCCGGGCGTCGGCCGAGGACCACCCTGACTTGTTCTGGGGCCTGCGGGGAGGCGGCGGCAATTTCGGCGTCGTCACGGCCTTCGAGTTCCGGTTGCACGAGGTTGGCCCGCTGGTGCAGTTCGCTCTGTCGTTCTGGGACCTCGATCACGGTCCCGCGGCATTCAGGGCCGCCCGCGACCAGGTGGCGCAACTGCCCGACGACGTGGCAGCCTTCTTGGCCGGCTTGAACGCACCTCCGGCGCCTTTCGTGCCCGAGCAGTACCGGGGCGTGACCGGCATGGCGGTGCTCCTGGTCGGGTTCGGGACAGCCGAAGCGCACTCCCGAGCCGTCGCACAACTACGTGATGCGGCCCCTCCGACCTTTGCTTTCGACGCGCCGCTCCCCTACGCGCAGTTGCAGCAGATGTTCGACGAAAGCGCCCCGTGGGGTATCCGCGCCTATGAGAAGTCGGTCTCGCTCGACGAGTTGAGCGACCCGGTGATCGACGTGATCGCCAGGCACCTTCCCCACAAAGCGTCACCGATGTCGTTCATGCCGATGTTCAACCTCGGAGGTGAGTACGCCCGTCACCGCGACGACGAGACGGCCTTCGGAGTGAGCCGGAGCGCACATTACGTGCTCAACATCGCAGCGGTCGCGCCCACCGCCGAGTTGCTCGAAACCGACCGGGAGTGGGTGCGGTCTTTTTGGTCAGACCTTGCCCCTTACGCAAGTGCGGTAGGGGGCTACGTGAACTTCGTCGCCGACCTCGAACAGGACCGGGTGGTCGCCAGCTACGGCCCGGAGAAGTACGAGCGGCTCAGCAAGCTGAAGGCGAAGTACGACCCGGGCAACGTCTTTCACCTCAACGCGAATATCCGCCCTGCGGCGGCCGTCTAGCCCGGGCCACAGGGCCGAGCTCGCGCGGGAGGTCGTGACCACCCTCCCCGCCGCGCGCGCCCCTTGGCGGAAGGTCCGGCCCGGTGAAGGAGTACCTCCCCGATCCCACTTCGAACACCGCTTCGAGCTCGCCGAGGGCGCCGGGGTAGTGCGCCACCGTAGTAGGCCCCCTGCCGTCGGGCCCGACGACCGAGACCGGGCTCGCCGAGGGGATGCGAACGCTGGCGGTGACGTTGGGCGGCAACTCGATATCGACCTCGAGCTCGCCACCCTCCCTACGCCACGCCGTCCTGATCTCTCCCCGAGCCGATTTGTACGAACCACGGGCGTAGCTGAGAGAGCCCCCGGGGTGGGGCCTCACTACCAGGCGGTCGAACCCCGCAGCGCCCGGGGCCAGCTCGATGCCGAGGACGTAGCGGTAGAGCCATTCCCCGACCGAGCCGAGCGAGTAATGGTTGAACGAGTTCATCTTCGGAGACTGGAAGCCCCCCTCCTCCGTCCAGCCGTCCCAACGCTCCCAGATCGTCGTCGCACCGCGGTCGACCGTGTACAGCCATGATGGGAACGACTTCTGCTCGAGCACGCGGTAAGCGATGTCGGAGTAACTGTTGGCGCTGAGCGCGGGCAACAGGTAACCAACCCCGACGAAGCCCGTCGTGAGGTGCCAGTCCTCCGCCTCTATAGCCGATACCAACGCCGCGGCGCTTGCGGCTTTCAAGTCGTCGGGGACGAGCCCGAAGTACAGGGCCAGGGCATAGCCTGTCTGCGTGCCGTGGCCGACCGAACCGTCGGGCTTGATGAACGCCTGCTGGAAAGCGAGGCGGATTTCCTGGGCGAGCTGGCGGTACTTCTTGGCCTTTGCGGCACGACCGGTCTCGTGCGCCACCTCCGCCATGAGGAAGGCATCGTAAGCCCAGTAGGCCGTGGCCACGAGTTCCGGCGGCGTCGGGTCGCCCTTTGGCGCCAGCCAGTCCCCGTAATTGCTCCCGAGGTCGTTTTCCCAGAGCCGGTAGGGGTTGTTCCGCTCCAGGTAGCCCATCCAGGCCTCCATCGACGCAAAGTTGCGCTCGAGGTCCGACCTGTCGCCGTACATCTTGTACATCGTCCACGGGACGATGATGCCGGCGTCCGCCCAGGCCGGCGAGCCCGCCGAGCGAAGGTCGTAACCGAGGTGGGGCGCGTAATCCGGGTAGGCCCCGGACGGGAGCTGGCTGTCAGCCACATCATCCAGCCATTTGGAAAAAAAAGCCGCCACATCTCGGTTATAGGCTGCGGTCCTTGCGAAGATCTGGGCGTCGCCCAGCCACCCGAGCCGCTCGTCGCGCTGCGGGCAGTCGGTTGGGATGCTGATGAAATTGCCCCGCTGCCCCCAGTCGATGTTCGCGTAGAGCCTGTTGAGCTCCCCGGACGAGCATTCGAACCATCCCGTTCGCTCCATCTCCGAGTGAGCTACCCGAGCGCTGACGTCGCCGGGTTCTGGGTCCTCGCCCAGCCCCTCGATCTCGGCGTATCGGAAGCCGTGGAAAGTGAACCTGGGGGCGAGGACCTCCCGGCCCCCTCTGGCCACGTAACTGTCTGTCTGGCGTGCCGTGCGGAGGTTGTCGAGGTAGAGGCTGCCGTCCTCGTTGAGCATCTCCCCGTGACGGGCTGTTATCACGGTGCCGGCGGGACTTTTGACGACCAGCCGCGACCAGCCGGCAAGGTTTTGGCCGAAGTCGGCGATTAGTTTGCCGCCCAGGAGCCTGGTAACGCTTTTTGCGGGGATCTCCTCGGTGACCCGCACCGGCGGGCCCGGGTCGGCGAGCAGGATAGGGCCGCCGAGCTCGCGGCGCTGGCGTTCCCGGCAAATCACGGGGCGCCAAGCCGACGCGTCGTACCCCGGGCGGTCCCACCCGTCGGGCTCGAGCTCTGCTTCCCGCCGCTCGCCCATGAGGAGGTCGGCGTACTTGACCGCGCCCGTCGAACTTTGCCAGCGCTCGTCGGTGCCCACAACCTCTTGCCTGCCGTCCCTGTAGCGCACGACGAGCTGGGCGAGCAACTGGGGGGCCTGGCTGTAATGGGCACCCCGCCGCTTGGCGTCGAAACCAAAAAAGCCGCATGCCCAGCCGTCGGCAACGACGGCGCCGAGGACATTTTCGCCGTGGAGCAACAGGCCCGTGACGTCGTAAGCCTGGTAAAGCAGGCGCCGGTTGTAGTCGGTCCACCCCGGAGCGAGCACGGCGTCACCAACACGTTGGCCGTTGGCGGTCAGCTCGTAGACCCCGAGAGCGGTGGCGTACAGACGGGCCTTGGCGACCTCCCCCTCGATGGCGAAAGAGCGGCGCAGGTACGGAGCGGGCCTCATGGCGGCCGTGACAGGGTCGGCGAGGCCGTCGCCGGAAGGCACGCCGAAATGGCCCGGGCCGTGCCCGAGCCCGATCCAGCAGGCTTCCCAGGCCTCTGGGCCCCCGAGGGCCGTCTCGAAGGTCGCAGGCCTGCTCCATGGCCCCAGTTGGCCTTGCTCGTCCCACACCCGGACCTGCCATCTATAAGCGTGCGCCGGTGACAGCGCAGGGCCCGAGTAGGCGATGCCGGTAGAGGCTGCCGACGGCTCCCGCCCGCTGTCCCAGAGAGGCCCAACCGATGGGGAGGCCCGTTCGTCATCCTCGACGACAACCTGGTAGGCCACCTGCCCGCGGCCGGCGCCGTCGCCCTCGAGCGCCCAGCTGAACCTGATGTGGTCGGCCTCGACGGCGAGCGGGGCGGCCTTGTGGGCGCAGCGCAGGCGAACCGGCAAAAGGGGTGGCGCGCTCACAGCTTCAAAGCCCCTTCTGTAAGCCCGGAGACGAAGTAACGCATGCTCAGCCCCACCAGCAGGAACATCGGCGCCGTCACGATGATGTAGGCGGCGAAGACGGCTCCCCCTTCACTCAAGTTGACGCCGAAGCTGTTGACGAACTGGATCATGCCTGCCGAAATGGTGAGCCGGTGGGGGTCCTGGATGACGATCGTGGGCCAGAGGTAGTCCCCCCAGACGTTGATCGTCACCAGGATCGCACCCGTGAACAGGATGGGCCGCGTGAGCGGTGCGACGACGCGCCTGAGGACCTGGCGTTCTGAGCAGCCGTCCACGCGGGCGCTCTGGAGCAGTTCGTCGGGTATCTGGTCGAAAAAGCCGCGAAAGATAAGGACGAGCAAAGGCTGGGCCGTTGCGGAGTAGGGCAGGATCAGTGCCCACCAGGTGTTGAACATGTGGAGCTTCTGCACGGTCAGGAAGAGCGGGATCAGGGTGAGCGTCCACGGCACGAAAAGCAGGCAAACGTAGGCCATGAACAACACCGACTTGCCGCGGAAGCGGAGCTGCGAAAAGGCGTAGGCGCCGAGCGCCGCCGCCAGCACCCCGATGACGACGGAAAGCGCCGCCACAATGACGGTATTGAGCAGCGGCTGGTCTATCCCGGACCACGCAACTGCGTAATTGTGGAAGTCGAACTGGTTGAAAAGGGTGAACACCCCATTGGTAAAGATATTGCCGCCAGACTTGAGGGAGTTGGAGGCTACGAAGATGAGCGGGAAGTAGGTCATCAACACCAAGAAGGCACCGGCCACGACCGTGATGGCGGCATAGACAGCCCGCCGTCGGGACGGCTTGACCCACCGGCCGGCGCGAGCCGGCCGGTGGGCATTGGGCAGGAGAGCGGCCGGGCTTGCGCTCATGCCTTGTCAGCCGTCACTTAGTACTGGCCCAGGTTGACGTGATTTTGCGACGCCCAGGCCGCCGCGGCCGAGGTGAGGAGGGACTGCCACTGGGACGCGAAGGCCGAGTAGGAAAGGGACCCGTCCATGTACTCCTGCACGAGCCTGAGGCCCTGGGTCGTTGCCGCCGTAGTCAGCACGTCGTCGAGGACGACGTCGATGACGGTCGGGACCTTGCCTGCCGGTATGAGGCTTTTCAGTCCGGGCAGGCTCAGCAGCGGTGCGCCCGTCTCGAGGGGTATCTCGCCGCCCTTTTGGCTCTGGTTGATCCAGTAACCGAGGTTCGCAGGCTTGAAAAGCCATGCAAGGAAGTCCATGACCACCGCCGTCTTCGCCGGCGTCATGCTGCTATCGGCCTTTTGGGAGGTGACGCCCCATTGGCCGTTGCCGTTCGGCCCACCGATCACGCCCGCTGTGACGGTATTGAGGGCGTACTGCGTTGTCGCCGACGTGATCGTCGGCTCGGGGAAGACGCCGTACTTGCCTTCCCAGCCGATGGAGTTGAGGTTGGGGATGTACCAGCTGCCACCCCAGACGATGGCCACCTTGCCCTCTGTCAGGAGGGCCTGCGAGTCCAAAGGTGGCGTCGTGGCTGTCTCGCTCGAGCAGGCGTCGTAGGTCGACGCACCGGAATACGAGTACGGCGCCAGCTGGCCGAGGAGCTTCCAGACTTCGGCGTAGCGCGGGTTGCTCATGCTGATTATGCCCTTGTGTATGCCCACAGCGACGTCCAGGCCGGTCGTCACCTGCGCGTGGTTGACGTCGAACTGCGCTACGTCGTCGGCCAGGAGCGAGCTCGTTGCGAGACGCTCGTACCACGACGGGTTGCACAGGCCGCCGTCAGCGAAAACGAAGGGCTGGATCCCGGCCGTCTTCAGCTTTGCGAGGTCGGCCATGAACTGCGCCCAGGTGGTCGGGGCCGAGGCGATGCCTGCCTTGGCAAACAAAGCCTTGCTGTAAAACATGCCCGTCTCGACCGCGGACCCCAAGATGATGTCGATGTCACCGTTGGGGGAGGTCATGTAGGGGACCACCGACGCCGGGAACAGCGAAAGCCAGCTCTTGTTGCCTGGCACGTACGGGTTGGGTTTTTCCAGGTAGGGTTTGATGTTTTGCAGCAGGCCGGCAGGGATGGAGCCGGAGGTCACCGGCCCGTACTGCTCCCAGACGAGGTCGGGGGCGGCCCCGCCGGAAGCTTCGCTTTCGACGGTGGCATTGGCCTGGGTAATGCTCGAAGTGTTGTTCGGCAGCCACTGGACGCTGACGCCGGGATGAGCTTTCTCGTACTGCGACGTCACCTTAGCCAGGCCGGCGTTGTCCGAAGCGCTGATCGGGCCGGTGTTGGGGGGGAGGACGGCCTTTATGACCGTCGAGGATGATGCAGCTGCCGGCAGAGCTCCTACGCTCGTGGCGATGCCCGGCCCGGCGAGCGCGACTGCCGTCACAACTGCCAGGCAGGCCCGCTTACTGATTTGACGCATTCTTGTCTCCCTTCTTTTTGGTTCGGTTGGTTTTGCTAACGGGTCCGGGGGCGAAGGGCCCTCATGGTGACCAGGGTGAAAACGAGCATCGCGGCGAAAAGGAGGGTCCCTATAGCCATGCCGTAGCCGTACTGGTCGTTTTGAAAGGCCGATTGGTACATGTCCAGCCCTGGCACGAGTGTCGCCGTGCCCGGGCCCCCGTTGGTGAGGAGGAGGATCGGGATAAAGTTCTGCACTGCGTAGATGCCGGAGAGGACCACGACGATGCGGAACTGAGGCATCAATAACGGGATGTCGACGTGGAACGTGCGTTGCAGCCAGCTCGTCCCATCGACTGTGGCCGCGTCTGTTATGTCTCTTGGCAGGTTTTGCAAGCCTCCGAGAAAGATGAGGAAACCGAGGTTCGATATCCACGGGAAGCCGATGAGGAGGATCCCGACTAGAGCGGTATGGGGGTCGCTCAGCCAGGCTGGGTGAGGTAGCCCGACATCCGAAGCAGTACGGTCGATTAATCCTGTGCCCGGCTCGAGCAGGTAGTCCCAGACCTCGATGAGCACCAGTGGCGGGAAAACGATCGGGAGGACGAGGACGTACTTGACGACGCGCCCGGTCCTGGCCGGCAGATGGGTGACTATCTCCGCTGCGGTGAACTGCGAGACAAGCGTTATGGCAATGCTGCCCCCGACGAGGATGAGCAGGTGCCTCATCTCCGTGGCGAAAGTCGGCGACTGGATGTACTGCTTGAACTGGGATACACCTGCGTAGGTAGGCGGGGAAAAGCCGTTCCAGGCGTAGAAGCCGCCAATGAGGCTCCGCACCGCCGGGTAGTAACTGAACACGCCGATCAGGAGAAGGCTCGGCAACAACAACGCCGCCAGGGCGGGCCGGTAGCGGCTGCCCGGGCCAGAGCGGCGGGGACCTCGCGCCCCGGCACGGACCGGGGCTCGCGGCAACGCCAAGGCTCGCTCACGGACAACGAGAGAACCCTCGGCGCGACCAGCTGAACGGGCCCTTTCAAACCCCGGCACGGATCCCCCTGTTCGGCATCATGCGGGAGCAAGGCTCCCAGGCTCAATCGTCACACCGGCGAACGCCCATGACTAGCACCACAATGACGAGTGTTAGGATTATTTTGACATAATCGGATCAAAGACCCGCGTAGAGGCCAAGAGCGGCCGCATACCCTTGCAGTCAGCTAGGACAACTCGTAACGAAAGAGCATGCCGGTGCCCGGGACCACCCGTCACAAACCATCCGTTCGGGCAATGCACGTCTATTCGGAGCGCTCCATCCTCCACCAGCGGGACGTCGTTGCGGCAGCCGAGCTGTGGAGGCACGGGACCGCCCAGGCCGATCATGCCCACGAGTTCATGGAGATCGTCGTCGTCAGGTCCGGCAGCGCGGTGCACCGGATGCGGTCCGGGTCCTGCCAGATCGTTGCGGGGATGGTGTTGGTAGTGCGCCCGGGCGAATGGCACGCGTATGACAGCCCGAGCGCCGACTTCCAGATCTGGAACCTTTACATACCCTATAAAACTCTTTCCGGTGAGCTTGCCTCACTGCGGAGCCACCCGGTCCTTGCCGCATTCACGTCGGCGCGCATAATGACCGCCGGGGTCCCCGCCACGGGGACGGCTCAGCTTGGGACCGATGACGAAGGGGGAAAGCTGCCGCTCAGCGGAGCTTCGTCGGTCGCGCTCGCGAGCTTCGAGCAATACCTCGTCGAGCTCGCCCGGCCCTCCCCACGCGACGAGCGCAGCCTCGCACGCCTCGGCCAACTTCTCGTAGTGCTCGACGCACTTGCCCCCGCCTTCACGTACGTGAAGCCGGGCCAGAGGTTCGCAACGACCCACCCCGCCGTGATCGCCGCCACAGAACTGCTGGACAGTGCCCCCGAGCACGACTGGGCCCTTCGGGAACTGGCCGGGCAGGTCCACATATCGTCCTCCTACCTGTGCCGCTTGTTTACCCGTGAGCTTGGCATCAGCCCTCTCCAGTACCTTGAGCGGCACCGCCTCGAGCTGACGGCTCAGCTCCTGCTCGAGGGCGACATGTCCATGACCCGGGTGAGCGCGAGTGCCGGCTGGTCGGACAGCAATTACATGACCAGGCGTTTCAGGACGGCGTACGGCATGTCACCCACCCGTTACCGGGAAGTGTTCCAGAGGAGGTCGGGAGCGCAGTAAGTCTCGTCTTCCCGCTAGGCCGGTTCAGGGCGCAGCGTCGGGAAGGCGATGACGTCGCGGATCGATTCCGCCCCTGTGATGAGCATCACGAGGCGGTCGATGCCGACCCCGAGGCCGCCGGTAGGCGGCAGGCCGTACTCGAGCGCACGGAGGTAATCTTCGTCGACGGGCATGGCTTCTTCGTCGCCGCCGGCGCGGGCGCCGGCCTGGGCCTCAAAATTGGCGCGCTGCTCTGCGGGGTCCGTTAGCTCCGAGAACGCGTTCGCCAGCTCGCGCCCTGCCACGACTGCCTCGAAACGCTCGACAAAACCTGCCTTTTCGCGATGCGGTCGCGCCAACGGCGAGACCTCTTTCGGGTAGTCCATGACGAACACGGGCCCCCACAGGTCCGGTTCTGCAGTCTTTTCGTAAATCTCGAGGATGAGCTTGCCCGCCCCCCAGCTCGCCTCGACCGGGATCCCGAAGCCGCCGGCGCGCTCGCGCAGCTCGCCGACCGGGAGGTCGAGGCTCAACTCGTGGCCTGTGTGCTCGGCTATCAGCTCGAGCATCGTCGCCCTGCGCCATGGAGGCGTCAGGTCGAGGGCGCGGCCCGCGAACTCGAGCTTCGTCCCGCCGGCGACCTCCAGCGCCACATGCGACACCATTTCCTCCGTGAGTGCCATCATGTCGTGGTAATCGGCGTAAGCCTGGTAGAGCTCGAGCATCGTGAACTCGGGGTTGTGCCTGGGCGAAAGGCCCTCGTTGCGGAAAACTCGGCCTATCTCGAAGACCTTTTCGAGCCCTCCGACGACGAGGCGCTTCAGGTGCAGCTCTATGGCGATGCGCAAGAAGAGATCCATGTCGAGCGCATTGTGGTGCGTCACGAAGGGACGAGCGGTCGCACCGCCCGGGACGGCGTGGAACATCGGTGTCTCGACTTCTACGAAGCCTCGTGCCTCGAGGAAATGCCGCAGGACCGAGACCGCCCGGCTACGGGCGAGCAGGGCCTCACGGGACCGCGGGTTGGCCCATAGATCCGCATAGCGCTGCCGGTAACGGGTGTCGACGTCGCTTATCCCGCGGTACTTGTCCCCGAAGGAACGCTGAGCCTTCGCGAGCAGGGCCCAGCTGGCCACCTTGACAGAAAGCTCCCCCGTCCGGGTACGGACCACCTCTCCCGTCGCCCCGACCCAGTCCCCGAGCGACAGCCGGTTGAGCTCGTCGAAGCGGGAAGTCCACCCGGTGGAGGCGAACAGCTGGACAGTGCCTGTCCAATCGCCCATCGTCATGAACGTGAGCTTGCCCATCTCGCGCCGCAGCAGGACGCGCCCTGCCACCGACACGGTCACGCCCGAGCCAGAACCCGGCGCCAGTTGGGCGAAGCGCTCCTGGAGCGACCCGGCGGAAGCGGTGGCTTCGAAACGGTAAGGGAAATCCTCACTCACCGGACAGGGCCCGATGGTAGATCGTGCGAAGACCGTACAGGGTCAACCATGGTTCGTAATGGTCGACCACCGACGTCGACCCGAGCAGGACCCCCGCCAGGCCGCCCGTCGCTACGACTGTCGCCGGCCCGACCTCCGCCTCGAGCTTGGCGCACACTCCCTCGACGAGGGCGCCAAAACCGTAGAAGATGCCGGCCTGGAGCTGCTCGACCGTATTTTTCCCGAGCACGGAACGCGGAGGTGCGATATCGACACGCGGCAGCAAAGCCGCCTGTGCCGACAGGGCGTTGAGCGATACCTCCACCCCTGGGAAAAGCACGCCCCCAAGGTACTCGCCGCGCTGCGAGACAACCTCGAAATTGGTTGCCGTCCCCAGGTCCACCACGATCGTGGGGCCGCCGTAACGCTCGAATGCGGCCACCGCGTCGGCGATCCGGTCCGCCCCGAGCTCTCGTTCGTTGTCGACCAGCACGGGCATCCCCGTGCGGACGCCCGGCTCGACGAAAACCGAAGGCACGCTCAGCCGCCTGCTGGTCATTTCGCGAAGGGCTATCTGCAGGGGTGGGACTACGCATGCCACCGAAGCGCCCGTAATGCTCGACAACTCCAGGCCGTCGAGGGCGAGCAACTGGGACAGTTGCAATGCGAACTCGTCAGCCGTGTACATGCGGTGCGTCGCCACCCGCCAGTGATGGAGCAGGTCGCCGCTGCCAACCTGGCCGTCGTCTGCGAACAGGCCCACGACGATCTGAGTGTTGCCTACGTCGATCGCCATCAGCATTTGCCTCAGTCCTCCCCTCGGCTCGCGCCGACGTTGTCGATCAGCCGCGTCCTTCCAAGCCGGCCGGCGATGAGCAGCCTTACCTCTCCGTCGATCACTTCGGGTTCCTCCAGTTGCTCGGGGTCGGCCACGACGGCGTAGTCGAGGTCGAAAAGAGGTTCGCGCGATGCGACCTCGAGCATCGCCGACCGGACGAGCTTCGGGGCCGTAATGCCCTTCTCCTCGATCGCGCGCTTGCCAGCCAGCAGGGACCAGTAAAGGGCCCGTGCGCCGGCGCGCTCGTCAGGGCTCAGGAGGCAGTTACGGCTCGAGAGCGCCAGGCCGTCGGTTTCACGCACGACCGGGCAGGCGACGACCGCCGCCGCCAGCGAGAGATCCTCGACGAGCCGGCGGACCAGGACCAGTTGTTGGTAGTCCTTTTCGCCGAAGTACGCGTAGCACGGCCCGACGGCCGAGAGCAGTTTGGTGACCACCGTCGCCACGCCCTCGAAGTACCCGGGGAGCGACCGGCCCTCGAGGACCGCCTCGAACCCCTTGACCCTCACGGCAGTCGAACAACCCACGTCCCACGTGGCTTTTGGCGCAAGCACGACGTCAGCGCCCGCCTCCTCGGCTTGGGCCAGGTCGCCGTCGAGGTCCCTCGGGTACCCCCTGGGCCCCTTGCAGGGCCCGAACTGGAGCGGACTGGCGAAGATGCTCACGGCCGAGACGTCGCATTCTGCAGCCATCTTGCGGATATTTGAGCGGTGCCCCCCGTGGAGGGCACCCGTCGTCAGGTGAAAACCCACGACCTTGCCTGACGAACGCGCTCCGTCGAGGAACCGGCGCAGCTCGTCGGCTTCCTCGGTTACGATCATCGTCCTGCTTGCAGCGCGAAGTCGCCGGCCAGCCGGGTTCCCTGACGATGGCCCTGGCTCAGGCGACCGGCCACGAGCTCCGGGGCAAGATCCTCGAGGGGGACCATGACAAAGCCTCGCTCCCACATCCTCGGGTGGGGGACCGTGAGCTCGGGGGAGCCGACCCGGAGATCCCCGACGAGGAGGATGTCGACGTCGAGGGTGCGAGGCCCCCAGCGTTCGGCGCGCACCCGCCCGGCTGCCGCCTCCGCCCGCTTGGCTCGCCGCAGGAGCTCTTCGGGCGACATCGCCGTCGATAGCTCTAAGACCATGTTGAGGTACGGGCCTTGAGGCGGCCCGCCCACGGGCTCGGTCTCGTACACCCGTGAGGCCCGGACGACGTCGGGCAGGAGGGCGGCACCTGTGCGCAGGTGGCCCCATCTGTCACCCAGGTTGGAGCCAAGAGCGACGAACGCCCTGCGGACGGGGGCAACCTCGTCGGCGGATGTCCCGGCGCCTCGAGCAGGGCCCTGGATCATCCCCTCAGGCACCGGCGCCGCTCCTAGAGCTCACCGGCACGCCGGAAGATGTGCGCCGCCGCCGACGCCATCACGTAAGGCACCGGGGGACGGACCTTGCGTACGACGACGTCCACGGCAGATGCACGTTCCCCAGCCACGGCAAGAACTTCTGCGGCTACTTTTTGCGCGAGGCGCTCAAGCAGCCGGACGTGCTCCCCCTCGATGACGAGGCGCACAGCCTCGCAGACAGCGCCGTAATCGACCGTCAGGGCGAGGTCGTCGGTGGTGCCCGCCGGAGCCAAGGCGGCGTAGAGGTCCACGTCGATCTCGAACGGCTGGGCGCGGCCGGCCTCCTCGGGCAGGGCGCCATGGCGCCCGACGAAGCGGAGGCCCCTCAGCTCGATGCGGTCGGCACCGGGCGCTCCCGTGCCTGGCTGTGGGAGGTTGTCAGGCACCGGCCGCGCGAGCGACCTGGCCTGGCCTGGGGAAGTCGGGGACCATGGCTACCAGCTCCCTTCCCTGCGGGCCCATCTGCCTGCCGAAGAGCCGTTCGACGATCGCCACCGACTGAGCGCCGTCGGCGATAAGCCCGCTCCAGTTGAGGTAGCCCGCTATGACGCCGAGCAAGCGGTCACCAACCTCTTCCTGATGGAGCATGACACGTTCGCCGTCGCGCAACCAGGCCCGCAATTGCTCGTAAAGGTCGGGCAGGACGCTCGCCGGGTCGTCGTTCGCGGCAAAAGGCATGTGCGACCAAGGCACTTTTTCCTCGTCGTACGCGTGCAGGTTGTGCGGGGACGCCAGCAGGGAGACGACCCTTGTGAAGCTCTGGCACTTGATCCAGAGGATCTCCTCGCGCCTGCGCACCTTGCGGTGGTTGCGGGCGTAACCTCCCGGCCTTTCGCACACGGCCAGCTGGTCTTTGATGACCCAGGTAAAAAACCTCGGCTTTATGCCTGCGGCCCACTTGCCTCTCATCGATGCACGACCTTCATACTTGCCCTACCAGCCTGGCGGCATCTGCCGTCACCTTCACGTCGTGGGTGCGCACGATCGCAACACCTTGCGCCATCGCCCAGACCGCTCCGGCCAGCGAGGTCTCGAGACGGTCTTCGGCAGGTGCCGGGCTGGCCTCGGAGCCCGAAGCGACAACGCCTGTGAACCTCTTGCGAGACAGGCCCAGCGCCACCGGCCACCCGGAGGAGACGAGCTCCCTCAAGTGCCGCAGCAGCACCAGGTTTTGAGCTGTCGTTTTTGCGAAACCTATCCCGGGGTCGACCCAAATCTCGCGCGCTCCTTCGCTTGCGGCCTGCGTGGCGCGTTCCTCGAGGAATGCTTTGACCTCCCCGACGACGTCGCAATAATTGGCCTGGGACATCATGTCCGAAGGCTCACCCTTCATGTGCATGGCGACCCAGCCTGCGCCGCGGTCGGCGGCGACGCGCCACAGCGACGCCGAAATGTCGTTCAGCACCGTCGCCCCGGCATCAAGCGCGGCTTCGGCGACCCTCCGCTTGCGGGTGTCGACCGATACCCGCGCCCGGCCGCCGACCTCTTGGGCGAGGTCGCGCACGACCGGGACCACCCTGCGAAGTTCTTCGTCTTCGTCGACTGGAGTCGCGTACGGCCTCGAAGACTCGCCGCCAACGTCTACGAAGGCGGCACCCTCCTCCACCATCTCGCAGCCCCGGGCAACCGCTGCCGCCCCTTGCCAACGCCCCCCGTCGTAGAAGGAATCCGGCGTGACGTTGAGCACGCCCATAACAAGGGTCATCGCAACCGGTCAGCTTACTAACGACAGAGGCTGCTTCCTGACGTCCCCGGACCGTTTGCGTGCTCAAGCGGCAAGCTGGTGCTGACGAACCTTGCTGTGTGGCCACACCGCCGACCGGAGGGATGGCCGGGCCCGTCCCGGGTGCCCCAGCGAGCGACGACCTCAACTTGTCCGATTGGGCCGCTGCCGAAAGACGGCGCGCTCGTGCCGCCGCGTCGGGTCTCGGCGTGGCCGAGCCGGCACAAGAAGGCACAGGGCACGCCGAGCACGCCGGGGCGCCGCCCGTCGCCGTAGGCCGCCCGCTCGACCTGTCGACAGGAGCGAGCCCTGCCGGCACGGTGGGCGCTTGGCAGGCGAAGGCTTCGCAACGGCGCCGGCGCCGTGTGCGGTTCACACGGGTCTGGGCCTTCGTGAAAATGAGTATTTCTGCCGCCTCTACCTGGTGGACGATGTCCTACCTGCACGCGGGCCTCGGAGCGATGATCTCGGCCTACGGGGCCGTCTGCTTTTGGTGGGCCTTCGGCCCGCACTGGCGCAAGAGGTGCTTCGGGCCCGGCCAGCAGCTCGAGCCCGAGCTATACGAGACTGTGGCGAGAGTGCTGTGGTGGGCCGGCACAGTGCTCATCCTCGTCGGGGGCGCATTGTTCGTGATCAAGTAGGCGACTGGCCTACCCGGTGCGGGCCTGCCCGGTGCGGCCCGAGCAGCCGGGCGGCCGCGCAGCCGGGCGCTCGGAGCGCTAGCCGGTGCCCCGCTGGATGAGGCTGAAGACTTCGGCCCGCGCGGCTTCACTGGTCAGGAAATGTCCCCTGACGGCTGAGGTGACCGTCATCGCGCCGGGTTTGCGGACACCTCTCATCGACATGCAGAGGTGCTCGGCTTCGACGACGACCAGTGCACCACGCGGTTCGAGCATCCTCACGACAGTGTCGGCCACCTGGGAGGTAAGCCGTTCTTGGACCTGGGGGCGCCTCGCATAGCCCTCGACGAGGCGGGCGAGCTTGGAAAGCCCCGTAATGCGGCGGCTGTCGCCGGGGATGTAGGCAACGTGCGCCTTGCCCATCCATGGCAGCAGGTGGTGCTCGCAGAGGCTGTAGAGCTGTATGTCGCGGACGAGGACCAGCTCGTCGTGCTCCGCCTCGAAGGTGGCTTTCAAATGCTCCCCGGGGTCCTCCCGCAACCCCGAGAAGATCTCTGCGTACATGCGGGCGACGCGTTGGGGCGTGTCCCTCAGGCCGTCGCGGTCGGGGTCCTCCCCGATCGCTGCAAGGATCTCCCTGACGGCCGCCGCCACACGAGCGAGGTCCACCTCCCCTCGAGGTTGGTCCGGGCCGGTTGGGCCGGGTGCCACTACTGGGCTTCCGGCCCG
Source organism: Acidimicrobiales bacterium (assembly GCA_035508795.1). GTDB lineage: Bacteria > Actinomycetota > Acidimicrobiia > Acidimicrobiales > Palsa-688 > DATJMJ01. The sequence goes on along the minus strand of DATJMJ010000038.1, from coordinate 3,723 downwards.
GCATAGCGCCGGACAGATCCCAGGTTGCGGTAGCGCTCGGCGATGTCGAGCCCGTAGCCGACAACGAAATCGCGAGGTATGTGGAAGCCCACGTAGGCGAGCTCGGGCCCGGCCACGCCGACATCTTTTGCAAGCAAGGCGCAGACGGCGAGGCTCGCCGGGTGACGGGCGGCGAGGTTGCGCAACAGGAACGCCAAAGTGAGCCCGGAGTCGATTATGTCCTCGACGACCAGGACGTGGCGGTCCGCCAGGTCGGTGTCCAGGTCCTTCACGATCCGCACGACGCCGCTTGTGCGTGTGCTGCTCCCATAAGAGGCAACCGCCATGAAGTCGACCTCGACGGGGAGCTTGATCGCCCGTGCGAGGTCGCTCATGAACATGAACGCCCCCTTCAGCACCCCTACCAGCAAGGGGGGCCGGCCCTCGTAGTCGGCAGTTATCTGCGCACCGAGCTCGCCGATGCGCTCGCGGATCCGCTCCTCGCCCACGACGACTCCTCCGACATTGGGGTCGTCGTCGGCCCAACCGCTCACGGGTTTGAAAACCTAGCCGCGTCCAAACTGAGGCGACCAGCTCGCCGGCTGACTCTTCTCCCTCCGGCCAGTTGGCAGGCCTTTGCCTCGCCGGTCACGACCGACCAGACCCGCTCGAGCTCCCCCAGCGAAGGAGGGTGTTGCTCTTCGCCCGCCGTCGCCCGCAACCACGAACGCAGCGCGCGCTTTGCGAGAGGCTCCGGCGCGGCGCGGAGCGCTTTCGTATCGAGGGGGTCGAGGGCGCCCGACAGCGAGGACAGAAGGCAGGCATCGTCGGCAACCAGTTGCGCCGTGCGGGCGAGCAGGGGGACAGGGTCCCTTTCAAAGACCTGGGCCAGCAGGGGAAGTACCTCGTTGCGGACCCGGTTGCGCCGGAACCTCGGGTCGAAGTTGCTGGGGTCGGTCACAACCGGCAAACCGAGGGCTCCGGCAAACGCCGCCGTCTCGGCCCGCCGCAGAGCCAGGACCGGCCGGCGCACCTTGCGCGCCCCACCCCCCTCGGGCGCCATGCCAGCGAGGCCATCGAGGCCCGTGCCCCGCAGCAGGTTGAGGAGGAGTGTCTCCGCTTGGTCGTCCGCCGTGTGGGCGACGAGAACCCCTTCGGGAAGCGCGTCGTAACGGGCGAGGCGCGCCCGCGCCTCCAGGTCGGGACCGTCGGGGACGTTTATCGCCAACGAGGCCGACGTGGCCCCCAAACGGTGCGCTGCCGACCGCACGACCGCCGCTTCGGACGAGCTGGCGGAACGTAGCCCGTGGTCGATGTGCAGCGCATGAGCTTCGCAGCCCGCAGCGCACGCCAGGGCGAGCATCGCCACCGAGTCGGCGCCCCCCGATACTGCACAGACGACAGGCTCACCTGGTGGTGGGAAAGTACAACGGCTCAGCAATTGGCGCGTCTCGTCGGGCCAGGGGACGCCAGGGGGGAGCCGGTCCTGTCCCTGGTGCTTAGCCGGGACGGTGCTAGCCAAGGCGTGGCCGTCCGCCAGGCTTCAGGCCGTGCGGCCGAGGCCGCCGGCCCGTTGGGCCCAGCGCCAAGGCTCTTTGACCTCGCGCAGGGTCGGCAGCCATTCGGGCCCTTCCCAAATACGGTCGAAGAGCTCTCGCCCACCGCTCGCGTAGACCGCCTCGATGAACCGCTCGCCCTGCTCGTACTGCTTCAACTTGGCTTCGAGCCCGACAAGCGAGCTCACCACCCTGGCAGGGCCCTTGCGCTCCCGGCGCTCCTGGAGGGCTTGGGCGAAGCGTGGTGCCTGAGGGATGCGCCCCACCGCCGCCTGGTTCATCACGACGTCGCCATGGCCCTCGAGGAGGCTCATGAGGCCGCCGATGCGGTCGAGCACCTGCCGTTGTTCCGGGGAAGCGAGGAGCGCGACCAGCCCACCCTCGTCAAGGGGGTTGTGACCCTCCCTGGCTTGACCGACCGCTCTCTTCAAAGCGTCTAGGAAGCGCCGGGGGTCGGGGTCGACACCTTCGATGAGCGAAGTGACGAGGCTGAGGAAATGTGGTCGCAACCAGGGGACGCCTGCGAACTGGGCCCGGTGGGTGACCTCGTGGAGCGCGATCCAGAGGCGGAACTGCCGGGGCTGGAAGCCGAAGCGGTCTTCGAGCTCGATGACGTTCGGGCCAACGTAATAAACGATGTCCTGGTCCTCGGGTGCTTCGTCCTCGATGAGGAGCTGGTCGTACTGCCCGAGGACGCGCGTCGACATCCAGCCGAGCAGGATCCCCAACTGGGCGCCTCCGATGTTGCGGCTGACCTGAGGCGGCAGGCGCATCGGGACCGGCCCGAGCATCGGAGCCGGCTTGGACAGGACGGCCTCGAGCTTGTCCGTGAGCGGTCGCAGTAGCCGCTGGAACGAAGCCACGTTGGCGACGACCCAGCCCGGCCGGTCGGTGACCCGCGCCCTTACGGGACCGCTCAGCGGCCGGAGGCCGGTCTCGTCACAGACGAGCTGCTCGGCCTCGGCAGTCAGCTCGGCGAAGTCCTCTTCCAACACCGTGAGACGCCCCGCCGGCACCCAAGGCTGGCGGGAGGCGACCCGGGTCGCCACGCGTTCGGCAAGATCCCAGGCGATTGGCCCGTCCGAGGGCATCGTCACGACTGAACAGCCACCTCACCGGCCGCCGCCCCTCGGGGAGGCAGTCCTCTCAGGCTGCTCAGGCGATCTTGCGCCCGCGCGTGCGGGGCACAGCCATCGGCTCGTGCTGGAAACAGTACTTGCCGTTGTTGTAGATGGAGAGCTTGGTGTTGCAGCCGGCGTGCCGGCAGGTGCGGTCGCGTGCGAACGCCTTGGATGGCCGCTCGCTGCCGCTCAAACTGTGACCACCTAGGGACCGTTCGCTCATCTACTCCACCAACGCTCGCTGAAGCCGCTTCCTTCCCGGACGCAAGCCCATCTACCCCAAAGCCTGCACCGCTATTCACGAGGGCACGTCTTCTGCCCTCAGCGCGTCCGCGACTCTCCGGCGCAGGGAATCCGGCACCTCGTCGCGGCACTTTCGCGCTATCAGCACCTTCAGCTCGGCCTCGAAATCGAACGCCTGGAAACACGGTGCGCACTCTTCGAGATGGTGCTGGATCTGGAGGCGGCGGTCAGCGGTGAGCTCACCATCGAGAAAGCCGTACAACGTGCCGATCGCTTCCTGACAGGGGTCCACCACCGGCCTTTGGTGACTTAGCCGGTGCCCGTCGGCCGAAGCCTGCTCTGACATAAGCTCGCCTGCCTCCAGGTGCTCCCTAGCTGGGTACATCGGCCGGAGCGGACAGCCTCCGCTCCTCTGCAAATGTACCCAACACCTTTTGGAGCGCCCTTCTTCCCCGGTGGAGCCGGCTCATCACGGTACCGATCGGGACGTCGAGTATCTCGGCGATCTCCTTGTACGAAAAACCCTCGACGTCGGCCAGTACCACCGCCAGGCGGAAAGGTTCGGGGAGCGATTCGACGGCCGACTTCACCTCGGCCTCGCTAAAGCGGTCGAGGACGAGATCTTCCGCGCTCCGGCCCATTGCCGCCGCCTCCGACCCGCCGAGCCGGCGGTAAAGGTAGAGGTCCTCGACGTCGTCCAGCTCGGTTTCTGCGGGCCGCCTGCGGCGCGACCGGTAAGCATTGATAAATGTGTTGGTGAGGATCTTGTACAGCCACGATTTGAGGTTCGTGCCCTCCTGGAACGAACCGAACGCGCGGTAAGC
>DATJMJ010000037.1:0-8906 GCA_035508795.1 Acidimicrobiales bacterium | reverse complement strand
GGCTGTCACTCCCAAGCCGTCCAGCCACTCGCTGTTGATTGCCGGGCCGTCGCCCGTGTACGCCTCGCCCTCCCAACCGTGCGGCGGCTCCACGGTGCGCACGATCGGCAGGTCGTACGCCCTGGCAAACTCCCAGTCGCGCTGGTCCTGGCCGGGGACGGCCATTATTGCGCCCGTGCCGTAGCCCATCAGTACATAGTCGGCAAGGAAAATGGGCACTTCCTGTCCGTTGAAGGGGTTGACTGCAAACGCGCCCGTAAAGATGCCGCGCTTGTCCAGGGAGCCGTCAAAAGACTGGCGTTCGAACTCCGGCTCCTGGCGCACCCGTTCGATGAAAGCATCGACGGCGTCGCGGAAAGCCGGCGGCGTAATTGACGCCACCAGAGGGTGCTCGGGCGCCAGGACGACGAAGGTCATGCCGAAGGCAGTGTCGGGTCGCGTCGTGAACACATCGATCTCGCCCCCGCCGCCCTTGACGTGCATGGTGAACTGTGCCCCCTCGGACCTGCCGATCCAGTTGCGCTGCATCGTCTTGACCCGTTCGGGCCATTCGAGCGCGTCCAGGGCGCGCAACATTTCGTCCGCGTAATCGGTGATCCGGAAGAACCACTGCTCGAGGTCTTTCTTCACGACCAGGTCGCCGCTGCGCTCGCAGGTGCCGTCGGCCCGTACCTGCTCGTTGGCCAGCACGGTGTTGCAGCCGGGGCACCAGTTGACGGGAGCCTTCTTGCGGTAGGCGAGGCCCGCCTCGAGGAACCGGTTGAAGATCACCTGGTTGAAGCGCATATAGCTGGGGTCGTGGCTGCGGACCAGCCGCCGCCAGTCGTAACCTGCGCCGAGGCGGCGGACCGAGCTGGTCAGCTCGGCGATGCGCGCTTCGGTGAAGATGCGCGGGTGGGTACCGGTCTTTATCGCAGCGTTTTCTGCAGGGAGGCCGAAACTGTCGAAACCGAACGGGCTCAGCACTGCGTAACCCTGCATCGTGCGCCAGCGCACGTTGAGGTCGCCGAAGGTGTAGTTGCGTACGTGGCCCTGGTGGGCGGCCCCGCTCGGGTACGGGTACATGCACAGGATGTAAAAGGGTCGCCGCGGGTCGTCGTTGCGCACCTCAAAGGTGTGCTCTTCGTCCCAGCGCACCTGCCAGCGGGCTTCGACCTCCTGCGCGTCGTACGCGTAGTTCATGGGCACCCAGGGTACGTGACCTGCCGTGGGGCGATGTGCGCTTTGTAGTTCGGATATGCCATGCAGTCGCGCCTCGTCCGCGCAGTACGTTGCCTGTTGTGAACGAGCCCAACTCCATCACGATCGGGCTGCGCGGCCAGCGCTACGAGGTCGCGGAGGGGGAGGGGCTCACCTTCGGCCGGTCCCAGCGCACGACGCTCTGCCTCGACCCCTCGGATCTGGGGATATCGCGGATCGCCGGGTCGCTGGAAGCAGACGCAGGGGTGTGGTGGCTCGTCAACAAGAGCACGGTCCGCCCGCTCGAAGTCGTAGACGACGTCGGCATCCGCACCGTCCTGCCTCCGGGACGCCGTATCGCCGTCACAGCTCCGATCACGGTCATTGTCGAGGGGGCCACGCGGCGCCACGCGCTCACGGTCGACCTGCCAGAAGCCGAGGCCAGGGCGGACCAGGCCGGGGGACCTGTGCCGACGCTCGAGGTCGAAGGCAACCCGACGAGCGCGGCTTCCGACGTGTCGATCACGCCGGCGGACAAGCTGTCCCTCGTCGCCCTGTTTGCGGGGTACCTCGAGCCGTTCCCGCGCTACGACCCGCACCCCAAGAGCTATGCGGACGCTGCTGCGAGGCTCGACTGGCCCCGCACGACTCTTGTGAAGCGCGTCGAGTACCTGCGTACCCGGCTCACCAATGCCGGGGTCCCCAACCTGCTCGGGGAAAATGCCCTCCAGCACCTTGCAGAATGGGCTCTCGCTACTGGTCTCATCAGCCGGGCCGACCTGGCTCTGCTGCCACCCCGCTAGCACTTCAACCTGGTCAACGCTCGGTCGCCTTGGGGGTGAGCCCCCTGACGTGGCGGATCTGCCCCGGATGAGGGCGGTGCCTCCCGTTAGACGGCCTTAGCGGGGCGGTCGGCGGCGACGAAGACCGGAGTCCCGGCCAGGCGGGCGCCGGCACGGATCAGCAGCCGTCCCGTCCAGCGCGCTGGGAGGTGCCGGCGACCTTCATGCCCGCCGCGCCGCCGCGCTTTGCGGGGGAACTGTCCTGCCAGAGCGATTCGGTGGGTGGCTGACTCACGCTGAAGTTGGCTGGCATGGTCTCGCCCGAGCCGCTCGATCGCCCATGCGTTCATAGTCATATCTACATATTACGATCTTGGCGCACCGAATAGAGTAAATATTTTGATATAGTCAAAGAGCTATGCCCCTCTTCCACGAAGAGCCCCCGGGGACGCTGCCGACGGTCGTCGTCAGCGGCTCGATCGCCGTCGAGCTGGACTGGACGATGGCTGCCGCTTGGCGCCCGGAGTTCAAGCGCGACCACGCGGTCCTGGGCAAGGCGTACGAGGAGTTCCCCGAGCTCGGCCAGCGTGTGCGGGCGTTCTGGCTACCCGATGAGGTGACCAGCTGCGGCGGGTCGATCGAGTTGATGATCCTTGCTCATCACGGTGGCCTGTTGTTTTCGCTCGACCCGGAGGAGCTGCTCGGGCGGCTCGAGGAGCTCTGTGCGAACGCCCCCACAGACCTCCGCCTCGCCTCGGAGACACCGGCGGACCGCGAGGCCCTCCTCCGCCGGCTCAACAAACTGCGTTCGTCGCCGGAAGCTCGCAGGGGCTATGTGCGGCTCGTGAGGGACGTGTGGTCGGCGGTGTCAGCCGATTGGGAGCGCGACGGCCTATTGGCCGTAAACATCTCCGTAGCCGCTCGCCATGACCTCCAGCGCCGCGGAGCTCCTTGGAGGGAGGTGGCCAACACCGACATGCACTGCGACCAGGGACGGATGAACGAGCTGGTGGCAGGCGCCACGGCCGCCGACACCATCGCCATCGTGCCCGCCTTTTTCGCCCATCTCGGATCCCTCGTCGACCTACCCGGGACGGTGCTTATCGGCGTGCGCGCCGACGGTTCGGCGGCTCAGGCCCGGGCTCGCACCGAGTTGCTGGCCCGCCGTCTGAAGACGATCTCGGACCCGACCCGCCTGGCGATGCTCGTCGCTCTCGGGACCTCCCCCCAGACCGTGAGCGACCTTGCTTCCCATTTCTCGCTCGCCCAGCCGACAGTGAGCAACCACGTCAAGATCCTCCGGGAAGCCGGGCTCGTGTCCTCGGGCAGCAACGGCGACCGGCGCAGGCTGACGGTCCAGCCGGACGTGCTGAGCGACCTCCTCGAGCACCTCGAAGCCATGTTCCGTTTCCGGGAGCACCAGCCGGCCTCCTGATCGGGCAGGCGGGCCTGAGCGGCCCGTCGGACGGGCGCCCGCGCTGTCGGGGAGGGTAAGCTGCTGGTCTTCGGGATAACCCTCCGGGGGGCGTAGCTCAGTTGGTAGAGCGCTTGCATGGCATGCAAGAGGTCCGGGAGTTCGATTCTCCTCGCCTCCACCACTTCTGAACAGCTAAATAAGGCGCCTAGCCGCAGGCGCCTAAGAGGTCGTCAGAGGGACTTGGCAGCCAACGGGCCGGAGTGGCCATCCTCGGTCCCATACATGAACCGGAAACACCGGCCCCGCTCTGCGCTCCAGGCGCCGGCGTAGTCAGTCGTCGCCGTCCAACCCGTCCGTCGAGGAAGGCGAAGATGCGGGCCGCTTGTCTTGTCGGGGTCCTTTGCTCGGTCAGCCTCTAGAGCGACGATGTGCTCGGCGACGGCCACGACGTCGACTTCCTCCACGGTCGTTATGTTCGCGCGCCCCCACTGTCGGTCGGCCCCGGGGGAGCGACTCCCCTCGGGACCGACCACACTCGCCCTTCCAGCTGCCAATGTTCTGCCCAGCTGCCGAACTCGCGCTCACTTACGAGGAACCGACTTCACCCGCAGTCACACGATCGCTAGGACGGGAACGATACAGAGGGCAAATTCCCTATCGACCCCTTGTTCAGCCGGCATTTGGACGATCGACCCTCCAAGCTGGCGGTTGAGTTCCAGCATGGGCTTGTTGTCCCATGCGACCACTGAAGTGATGGCAAGCACTTCCGAATCCCGAGCCAGCTCGATGAGCTTACGTTTCAGTTGTCGTCCATAGCCCTGACGCCGGTGTTCGTACCGGACCGCGAGAACAACGTTTCGCCACAATTTGTCGCCGAATCGAAATAGTGTCGCTGGGTCCCTCTCCGGACCCCACACGGTCAGACCAACAAGCTCGTCTGAGACCCAGAGACCTAGGCCGTCGCGCCACCCAGTCCGAATCGCAGCGGAGAGCTGTTCGCTAACTATTTCCCCGGTAAGCTCAGGTTCTCCGAACGCGACGCTGGCGAAGTCCGCAAGAGCAACGTCCTCTGCCGTCAGCGGCCGGACATGGAGCGAATCCGTCAGTTTGGCGCAGGATCATTGACGCGTTCACCGTTTAGGACGCGTTCGAGCGCCGAGGCAAGTCCAGGCAGGCTTTCTCCCGCGGCAAGATCAAACCCGCGCTGGCCGACGCGATCGACTTCAGCACGGAGCGCTCCCAGCTCCGCGTCCTTCTGGAACCACTCGGCCATTGAGTCGGTGGTGATCTCCTCGTTCTGACCAGGTGAATCCCTGTCGCGTACCTGGTCCCACGGACTGCCCTCAGCGTGGGTCAGCTCTATTAGCTCAGCGGCCGAAAGCATCCCGTGACGACTCAGAACGTAGTCAATGACGCGTAAATCTCCCTCTTGCAGTGCCCCCGGTCCCCGCACGGGTTGATGGTGACGTTCGTCGTACCACAACTGCGCAACGACAGGACCATCCCGCCAAGCCTCTATGTGCTCCCTGAACAGCGGCCTTCCGGTCCATGCGAGGTGATAGCCCTGTGCAAAGTAGAGCAACTTGTGGAGGCTGTAGTTACCGATCCCGGGCTTGCGGCGTCGCAGCTCTGCCGCAATGTCATGCGCGGACACTTGCACCACCTCCCATCGTAGGACGGGCACTCAGCCACGTCCGAGGACCCCGTCCCTAAGCTTCCGAACTTGTGTTCGACCACAAGTGTCGCGCTGGCGAGTGACCACTAAGGGACGAGCTGCCTGTTAGCCCTGGTCAAACCTGTCCGACGGGCCCCGCTCACGCGGCCCGAATGTGTTCAAAGAGCTCGAGGAGGACCTCGGCTGCCTGGTGCTGGCGGCGCATGGCTTTCACTGCGACCGGGAGCTTCGCTGCCCGCAGGGCCGGGTAGTGGCGTCGCTGCAGCTGTACCGCCGGCGTGTCGCGCTCCAGGCGCTCCAGCGGGTTCGTCTCGGCGTCGACCAGGCGGGCAAGGATCCGCAGCGTTGAGCTCGTGGCGAGCGATCGCTCCTCACGGCTTGCCTCCTCGAGGCTTTTGCGCCCGAGCTGGGTGCGCCACGGTTGGGACTCGACCATCTGGGCGGACAGCACGACGATCTCGTCGGCCGACCACCTGACCCGATCGAAAATGTCCGCGCGCCGGTGCCGGCTGTGTCGCGGAGCGTCCCAATGTGAGCGATGGTCTCGCTGGTGCTCCGGGTTGAGCTCCTCGACGAGTTCCCGCACGGCGTCCATGAGCGCCAGCGTCACGGCTTCGCGCTGGGCCCAAGGCGACGTTCGCGAGGTGCCGCCGTCGCTCAACTACTTCCGGGCCGTGTCTGGAGGGTGGTTCGAGCCGGTTGCTGTCCGGGGTGCCCTTGACCCCGGTTTCGTGATGGAAACCCCAGGAACTTCGCCGTTTGTCCTCACTGAACTGGGAGGTACTTGGCACGCAGCGAGCCGGGCCCACTTGCCGGTGGGTTATCCTCTGGCACGCCGGGACACGGCTGCGGGACGCCGTTGGGGGACTCCGCTACGGGGAGGCGCTCGAGCTCACCGCCGTTGCCAACCCCGAGAGCCCCGAGCTCTTTGTAGCTCTGAGCAGGGATCGGGGGGCGGGGGGCAGCGCCTGACCGTCACGAGCCTCGGGGTGACTGGACTAGACCACTCGTTTTGGTCTAGACCATGGGAGGCACATGACAACAACCAACATCGGCGGCCCGCTCCAGCGGAGCAGCGTTCAACCGCCTGCTACAACCCAAACGTGACGAACTTCACAAGGAGGTCCTACCTTGTCGTCCCATAAGTCCCGGCCGGCACGAGCAGCGGCGGCCATAAGCATCGCCACCCTCACCGCGGGGGCCCTCATGCAGCCGAGCATCGCATCGGCGGCGACCACCGGGGTCTCGGGGACACTCAAGATAATCACTTGGGTCAACCCCCCCGCCGTGAAGGCGCTGACCAAGATCGACCAGGAGTTCATGCAGAAGTACCCCCAAGTGCACGTGCAGCTCGAAACGGCCGCCAACGACACGACCGGGTACGCGACGCTCCTCGAGACCAGCGTCGACGCAGGCACGGCAGACATCGTGACCGATGTCAACTCGATCCAGCCCTTGCCGCTCCACCCGACCCGGGCCACGATGACACCGACCGAGCTGTGGGCGGACAGCGATGCCTACCTCCCCCTCAACAACCAGCCATGGATCCATGAGTTCACAAGTGGTGCCCTCCAACTGGAGAGCTACAAAGGCGAAATTTATGGTGTGCTTTCGGGGCAGTACCAGCGAGGTGTCATTTTTTACAACAAGTCCATCTTCGCCAAGTACAACCTGGCCGTGCCCACCACGTACAACCAGTTCCTCACGGTACTGAGCACGCTGAAAGCCCACGGCGTGACGCCCTTGTGGTTCGGTGTGGGAAGCGGTGCGGCTTTCTACATCCAGCAGTTCGTCACCGAAGAGCTCATGGCGGAGCTGTGGCAACCCCACGTTGCCGGCCATAACCTGGCGACGGACCTGCAAACCGGCGCCGTCAAGTGGAACGATCCCGACATGGCGAAGGTCTTGACCGAGGAGGCGGCGATCGGCAAGTACTTCGAGCCGGGTTATACGGGGGTGTCATGGGAGACCATGCCCAGCGCCTTCGCCAATGGAAAGGCGGCGATGCTCGTGGACGGCTCTTGGGACCTCTCCAGTATCCCATCGGAAAATGCCAAGATCCAGGTCGGCACCTTCCCCCTCCCGGGCAGCAACGTGGCCGCCGACAACCAGCCCACCCTGCAGCCGGACCTCAACTTCGAGGTCCTGCGCAAAAGCCACAACATCCCTGCCGCCCTCGCCTGGCTGAAGTTCTTCGCCAGCACGCCGATATACGAGCAGTACGTCGACATAACGGGTATCTCCCCGAGCGAGACGGGCGGTAGCTACAGCACCTTCGCCGCCAAGGCCCTCGGTACGTGGCTCGGTAAGGGTGTCGAGGACGGCACCGAGATGCCCAACCTTGTGGCGACCGAAGGCTACTACGACACCCCGGTCGAGTTCCCCTTGCTCCAGGAGGCCGTCATCGCCGGGAGCAAGACCCCCCAGGAAGCCGCCAAGCTCATCCAGCAGAGCTGGAAGATGTAGTTCTCGATCGGGCGGACCGGAAAACCTACCGGAGAACGTGACGGTTAAACAACTGAGCGAACGAGGCGCCTCAGCCCCCATAGCCGAGGCGCCGCGTCGCTCGCGTCTGGGCGCGTCGAGCTACCGATGTCGGGCCAGCTGATCCCGTCGCACTCAAGACTCAGGCGCCCGGCCTTCCCGAAACCACCCTCGGGGCTGGGGCCCGGGGCTCGCCGGGCCCGCTCCTGGGTACGGGCAAAACCACAGCCGGCGCGCCTTTTGTCGCTGCCCTCACGAGCCTGGATGTGGGCCGGTTTGAGCGTCGGGCTCGGGTTCTACCTGTTGTTCGGCATCGTCCCGACAGTTGCCAACATCGTGGTCTCTTTTACGAACTACTCGGGCTTCCCGGGCACGCCCACTTCGTTTGTCGGCCTTACCAACTACAACATCCTCTTCTCGACCCAGGGGCCTGGCTTCGTCTCCAGCATCCTCGACACGCTGTTCTTCGTCGTGGGTGTCACCGTGGTGCAAAATGTGGTCGCGCTCGCCCTCGCTCACAGGCTCCGGGGGGACAGCAAGATTTCCTCGGCACTACGCATCCTCGCCTTCTTCCCGATCGTCCTGGGCGTCACAGTGGTCGGCATCGTATGGCTCCTGCTGTTCGACCCCGTGTCCAGCCCGGCGGCGTCGGTCTTCGGGGCATTTGGCATTCACTCGGCCTTCTTCGGTGCGAACAATGTGGCCATGCCACTGGTGATCATCGTCCAGGTCTGGCAGAACCTCGGCTTCACCATGCTTGTCTACATCGGAGGGCTCATGACGGTGCCCCAGTCCATCCATGAGGCGGCTGCGCTCGACGGCGTCTCGTCGTGGCAGAGGCTCCGGTTCATAACTTGGCCGATGTTGGCCCGGGCCGTCTCGGTGAACGTCCTGTTCGCCGTCGTCGGCTCGCTTACCACCTATAACCTCATTTACATCCTGACAGACGGGGCGGCCGGCACCAACACCCTCGGCATGCTGGCTTTCAACACGGCGTTCGGGCAGAGCGCAGACCTTGGCCTCGGGGCAGCAGTAACCGTAACCCTGCTGGCCGTGGCGGTCATCGTGGCCATCCCGCTGGCGGGGCTGCTCAGGTCGCGCGAGAGGAGGCTCCTCGGATGAACTGGGCCAGGATTGACGGGGCCAGGATTGACGGGGCCAGGATTGACGGGGAGAGTGCCGCGTGCAAATGAACAACCCTCTGCTGGTGCGGAGGTTCGCCACCGGGGTGCTGATAGCGCTGCTGTTCCTGGTCCCGATCGTCTACGTCATAATGATCTCCCTGGAGTCCGCCCAGCAGTTCGGAGCGCACCCCTTGCAGCCCCCGGTGCCCCCGCATTTCGGCAACTTCGCGTCGGCCTGGACGCAG
>DATJMJ010000036.1:0-16338 GCA_035508795.1 Acidimicrobiales bacterium | reverse complement strand
ACGCCCCAGAGCACGGAAGATACCCGCCAGCGGCCGTGGGCCGTTGCCCGAGGTGCTGTACGGCGGTCGTGACAGGATGTGCTCGACCTGGTTGCGCGCCGTTGAGGCGAAACTGCCGCCTGTGCCGCCACTGGTGGGCATGGCTAGCCCGTACCCGGGGAACTCCCCGTGGCATTGTCGCCGGGAGGCTCCACGGGAGTTCCGCCACCAGCGGGTGGTGGGACGGCTGGGCCGGGGCCCGTGGGTGGGTGGGGGTAAGGCGGCACCGGGTAAGCGGGCGGGTGAGCGGGCGGCGGCCCGGCGCCGGGGGGAGCCACAGGGGGTTGGGGAGGCGGCCATCCCTGCCCCGACGACGGAGGGGGGTAAGGCATGGTGGGCGGCGGGTAGCCCGTTGCCGTTGGAGCGGGCCACCAGCCACCGGCCGCCCCGGCACCACCTGCCGCCCCGGCACCACCTGCCGCCCCGGCACCGCCGGCGCCACCGGCCGCCCCGGGGCCGAACGGGCCCTGGCCCCACCCGTATTGCGGCTGGACGAACGACAGGGCCGTGGGGCTTGCAGCCACCCCCATCCGGGATGCAAGCAGATGGATGTCGAACCCCTCCTTGCGCACCCTGAGGTCGATCGACAGCACCACCAGCACGGCCGCCGAGAAGGGCGTGGCGACCAGGAGGGTAACGGTACGTGTGAAAAACCCGGTAATGCCCGACGCGGTGGCGCTATCACCTGTTGCCGCCGTCGCCACTGCGGCGACGATCTCGATCGCCACGCTGGCGATCCCGACGATGATGTTCGCCACCAGCTCGGTGCCAAAGACCGACCACCACATACGCCGGCACAGCCCTATGGACCGCCTGATGGCCTTCCAGCCGCGGATGTCCTCGATCATCAAAGTGGGCACCGCCAACTGGCTGCAAGCACCGAACCAGATCAGGAAAACAAGCCATGCCAGGCCACCGACGACGCCCACGAGCACTGCAATGGCCGTCACGTGCACGACGGCGAACAGCACGACCAATACGGTGAGCGCCGCCGCCGGCAAACTGATCGCGCAAATGGTCAGGAACACGATCCAGAGGATGGAAAAGAAGCGTGCTGCCCCCGCTCGCAGCGCGGCGCGCCATTGGACCGGCTGGCCGAGATAGGCGTTGGCGATGATGCGATAGCAAGTCGCTGTCGCAACGGCCGTGACAACCTCAGTTATTGCGAGCACGACGAGGAGCCCGGCCACGTATGCAGAGACGTTGCCACCGGTCAGGTTGGCTGTGGACGTACCGCTCACTGCGTTGCGCGGCAGTGCAGTCGAGATGGTGATGAGGGCGTCTACTAGCCCGGCCGGCACGGCGATGACCAAGATCGCCTTGGCCATGGGCGAGAAGTTGCGGCCGAAAATCTTGAAAGACGCATCGAGCCGCTCGCCGAGGCCGAGAGGCCGCAGCTGAGGCCCGGGGACCATCGCCACGTCAGGCCACCTGCCGGGGCCGCGGCACCCTCAGCATCGCTGTCCTCGGTACGGTTGGCACACCCGGTCGTTGACGATAGGGCACGCACGCCGGCAAAGGGAGGACCTCAGCACGGGTGCCGGGCGCTAGTGGCCTGCGGGCAGGTTGGCTTCCTGTGCGATGTACCGCGCCCGGCGGATGAAGATGACGGTGTGGTACACGGTCGTCCCGTCCCGGAAGGTCAGCTGACCGCGCCGGATGAACCGCATGAACGACGAGGCGGCCGGTGCCCCTAGCTGCACGACGCCCGGTCCACGTCCATGCGTCATCAGCAGCTTCCCCGGGTAGTGGAGCGGCCAGTCGCGGAACACATAGACCTTCTGGTCCGTGACCAGCACGATCCGGTGGAAGTAGAAACCAACGATGCTGAACGCCAAGTCGACGAGGGGGCCGATGACCGGGACGAACCTCGCGGTGTCCTCGACCATGCCGAAGACCGTCATGGTCGCGAGGTTGTTGAACGTGAAGGCGACCGCCGCAGCACCTTCGCCGTCGACATGGGCCCTGCGGGCCACCCGTCTCGCCATGCGCTGGTTGTAAGAACGAACCGCGTACTGGCGCGGACCAGGGCCTTCGTACTGCTCAGAGCTCATCAGGTAGCACCATGCTCAGCTGCAGTTCAGGTCCCCGTGCGCAGCGTGGCTGCGTACTTCTTCCAGGCACGTCCGATCAGGACCGGGTAGAGCAAGCGCACAGGGGCTGGTAGGAAACGCATCATGTAGGCGCGGTCGGCTGGCTCGAGCGGTTCGAGGATCATCCCGAACGCGACACCCTTTTTGTCACGCGGGATCTGGGCGACTGCGTGCTCGCCGATGGCGTCCCACTCCTTCTTCGTCAGTGTCACCGCGGCGAGCGGGACGACCTTTTGCTCTTCGTCGTCGAGGTGTGGCTGGACAACCACGTTGAGCCGCTCGAGAGCGCTTGCCAGCGCTTCACCGGTATCTGGCGCAGGCCTCTGGCGCCAGGCCTTGCACGCCGCCGAGACTACGTCGATGGCTTTGCCGATCTCGTCGTGCTGGAGCTTGGTCTGCTCGGTTACCGCCGCCTTTTCTGGGGCACGCTCGATCAGCTTGGGGTAGAGCAGCTCGTCTTCGCCCTCGTGGTGGAAGTGCAGCATTGCCAGGCCGAAATCTACGTGGTCGGCCAAGAAGGTGACGCGGGCCGGCGACGGTGCTGCGGCGGCGCGCACGAGACCTGCCGCCTCTGCGTACCCTTTGCGGAACGTTTGGTGAACGATCGCCATGTCCCTCACGTCGATCGGCTGCGCGCTCGACATCACGTTTCCCTCCCTCGCCGGAGCGTTTGCGATGGCTCCCGGAGCGGCCCACCGTCGGTCGGGGACGCTGCTTGTAAGGTAGCCGCTCGGGGCACCGGGCAACAGGTCCCGGACCGGAGCGCTGTCGGCTCGACGATCCGGCCGCGGCTCAGGAGCGTCGGCTGGCGAAGGAGGACCGGCGAGCGCGCGGCAAGAGCCCCGGGGGCCCGGCTCCCCGCTCGGTCATCCACGGCGTGCATGGCCGAGCAGGGTGGCAGGTTTTAGGGCACGTTCGGGCGAGCCCGGAGGCCAGGGCCTAGATGTCGTAGTAGAGGTAGAACTCCCAGGGGTGCGGCCTGAGCCGGACGGGGTCGATCTCGTGCTCGCGCTTGTACTCGACCCAGGTTTCGATCAGGTCGTCCGTAAAGACGCCGCCTGCCTGGAGGAACTCGTGGTCAGCTTCGAGGGCAGCCAGTGACTCCTGCAGCGAACCGGGGACCTGGGGCACCTTGGCGAGCTCCTCGGGCGGCAGGTCGTAGAGGTCTTTGTCGACCGGGTCGGGCGGCTCGATCTTGTTTTGGACACCGTCGAGGCCCGCCATCAAGATCGCGGAGAAGGCCAGGTAGGGGTTGCAGGACGGGTCCGGGCAGCGGAACTCGACCCGCTTTGCCTTCGGGCTCTTGGAGTAGAGCGGGATCCGGCAAGCCGCCGAGCGGTTGCGCTGCGAATAGACGAGGTTCACGGGGGCCTCGTAACCGGGCACCAACCGCTTGTAGCTGTTGGTCGTCGGTGCTGCGAAGGCGAGGATGGCCGGGGCGTGCTTGAGCAGGCCACCGATGTAGTGGCGGCCCATGTCGGAAAGGCCCGCGTAGCCGAGCTCGGAGGCGAACAGCGGGTCGCCGCCGCTCCAGAGCGAGCTGTGGACGTGCATGCCCGAACCGTTGTCGCCGTAAAGCGGCTTCGGCATGAACGTCGCAGTAAGCCCGTTGGCGCGCGCCACGCTCTTTACGACGTACTTGTAGAGCATCAGCTTGTCGGCCATCGCAAGCAACGTGTCGAAGCGCATGTCGATCTCCGCCTGGCCGGCAGTGCCGACCTCGTGGTGCTGCACTTCGATCTCGATGCCCATTTTCTCCATCATCAGGATCATTTCCGAGCGCAGGTCTTGGAAATGGTCCATCGGTGGGATCGGGAAATAACCTTCCTTGTGCCTTGGCTTGAAACCGAGGTTCGGCTCTCCGCCCTTACCTGTGTTCCAGATCCCCTCGACAGAGTCGATGTGGTAGTAGCCCTCGTGGGCGTTCTGGTCGAAGCGGATGTCGTTGAAAATAAAGAACTCTGCCTCGGGCCCGAAGTAGGCGGTATCCGCCACTCCCGTCGAAACCAAGTAATCTTCTGCCTTTTTTGCTACGTAGCGCGGGTCACGGCTGTAGGACTCGCCCGTAACAGGGTCGCGCACGAAGCAATTGATGTTGAGCGTCTTGTGCTGGCGGAACGGGTCGAGGACAGCAGTGTCCGGGTCCGGGACCAAGAGCATGTCGGATTCCTGGATTTCTTGGAAACCGCGTATTGAGGACCCGTCGAAGCCGAGGCCGTCCTCAAAGGCGCCTTCGGTGAGCTCGTGAGCGGGGATGGAGAAGTGCTGCATGAGCCCGGGCAAGTCGCAGAAGCGCACGTCGATGATCTCGACGCCCTCCTGGTGGACCTGCGACAGGACCTCCTCAGGCGTACGCCTCTCGAAGGCCAAGGTACTACCCCTTTCTAATCTGGTTCAGAGGTGGCAACACTGGACGCACCACCGCGGCAGCCCACCGTGGCACGGCCGTATGGCAGCTGTGTTGCTCCTCTGTGAACTCTGTGTGAACGTCGCAGGCTGCTGGCTGGCGAGACCGGCGAGCACCCCGCTCGCGGTCTATCGTTGCATAGGCGAAGGGGCTGGCGCACGAGCGGTGCCCGGCCGGCGCCCTGTCGGCGCCCCGGCCGCGCCGGGGCCGAGGAGATGCTATGGACTCCCAAAAGGACTACGTGCTGAGGACCGTCGAGGAGCGCGGCATCCGTTTTGTCCAACTTTGGTTCACGGACGTGCTCGGTATCCCCAAAGCGTTCAACATCACGCCTGCCGAGCTGGAAAACGCTCTCGACGAGGGCATGACCTTCGACGGGTCGGCTATAGACGGCTTTTCGCGGGTCCAGGAGAGCGACGTCCTCGCCGTGCCGGACCCGAAGACCTTCCAGCTCCTCCCCTACCTCACTGGCGGGGCACCGGTCGCCCGGGTGGTCTGCGACATCCTCAACCTCGACGGCACCCCTTTCGAAGGCGACCCGCGCTACGTTTTGCGACGGGCGCTCGACCAGGCTCGCGACCAGGGTTTCTCGTTTTATGTGGCGCCCGAGCTGGAGTACTTCTACTTCGAGCCTCCGGGCGCGCCCGGCCAACCGCCCCACCCCCTCGACGAGGGTTCCTACTTCGAGCTCATGGGCAACGACCGCGCCACCGCGCTCCGCCGTGAGACGGTGCTCATGCTCGAGGAAATGGGGATACCGGTCGAGTACAGCCAGCACGAGGACGCGCCGAGCCAGCACGAGATCGACCTTCGCTACACCGATGCCATGACGATGGCCGACACGGTCATGCTCGTGAGGGTGGTGGTCAAGGAAATGGCAGCCAGGAGCGGCATACTGGCGACCTTCATGCCCAAGCCGCTGAGTGGCGTGCAGGGTTCGGGCATGCACACGCACATGTCGCTCTTCGACGGCGACACCAATGCCTTCTACGACGACTCGGACGAGTACCACCTCTCCGAAGTCGCGCGCCAGTTCATCGCCGGGGTGCTCCACCACGCCCGCGAGATAACTGCCATAACCAACCAGTGGGTCAACTCCTACAAGCGGCTGATCGTGTCGCAGGAGGACCAGCCTCTGATCGAGGCGCCCGTCTACCTTTCCTGGGCGCAGAACAACCGCTCCGCTCTCGTACGCGTACCCCCCACCAAAAAGGGCAAGCGCGACTCGACACGGATCGAGTACCGCTCGCCGGACCCCTCCACCAACCCCTATCTCGCATGGGCCGTCGTACTTGCGGCCGGCCTCGCGGGTGTAAAAGGGCACTACCAACTGCCCAAGGAAGCCTCGGCCAACATCTACCGGATGTCAGCGCAGGAGCGGCTCGCAGAAGGAATCAACGCACTGCCGGCGTCCCTCGCCGAGGCGCTCGACGTCATGGAAGGCTCCGAGCTCGTGGCCGGCGCGCTCGGGGAGCACGTCTTCGAATGGTTCCTCCGCAACAAGCGCGCCGAGTGGGCTGCCTACAAGGCGGAGGTAACGCCTTTCGAGGTGCGCCGCTACCTGGAAGCGCTATAGAAGCCGGCCGGGCGCACGACCAGATGTCCCCGACAGCAACCTCCCCCGCCGGCCGATAGGAGAACTGTGGAGCCGCTACTCGTCTTCCCGGGCCCGCCACCGGCTGCGGTCGGGCACGCCCTGGCGATGGCGAGCTACACGTGGAAGTCGGTCACCTCGCTCGCCGACGCCGAGCAGTACGAGCCCGAAGATGGGTGGTCCGGTGGCGTCGTCTGCGCCGACGACCAGCCGGACGCGGCCTTCGCACTGTGCCGCGCTCTTCGCAAGCGAGACGTCCCGTTCGCTCCCCTCCTGCTGGTCCTGTCGCCCCAGCAGCTCGGTGCTCTCGAACTGCGCGAGGACCTGTTCGACGACTTCTGCGCCACGCCCTGCGACCCGAGGGAGCTCGAGGCGCGCCTGGCCCACCTGTTTTGGCGAACCGGGAGAGGGCTGCGGCCCGAGCTCGTCGAGTACGGCCCCCTCGTGCTCAACCTCGAGACCTACCAGGCCTCGGTGGCCGGCCGGCCGCTCTCGCTGACGTTTATGGAGTACGAGCTGCTCAAGTTCCTTGCGACGCACCCGGGGAAGGTCTTCACCCGGGAGACGCTGCTCTCGCGCGTCTGGGGCTACGAGTACTACGGCGGTGCGCGCACGGTCGACGTGCACATCCGCCGCCTGCGGGCCAAGCTCGGCGAGGAGCAAGCCAACCTGATCTCGACGGTGCGGTCTGTGGGCTACCGCTTCGGCCAGAGCCGCTGGGCGCTCTAGGGCTCCCGCCTCGCCCAGGCCTCAACTTCCACGAGAGCACCGAGCGGAAGCCCGGCGACCCCGATCGTCGAACGAGCCGGGCGGTGGTCGGCGAACGCTGCGACATAGGCATCGTTCATCACTGCGAAGTCGGATATGTCTGCAAGGAAAACCATCGTTTTGACCACGTCGGACAGCTTGGCGCCCCGGCTCACAAGAAGGCTCTCGACGTTGGCCACCGCCTGAGATGTTTGCGCAGCCACGCCCCCAGGAACGAGGGTGCCGTCACGCGCTCCTACCTGGCCCGAGACGACCAGCCATTCGCCGGCTTCGACGATCGGTGAGTAAGGCCCTGCCGGGCGAGGGGTGCTCAGCTGAAGGACTGGCCGCAGCCGCAGGTGCGCGTGGCGTTTGGGTTGTTGATCGAAAAACCCGCGCCCTGCAGCCCATCCTTGTAGTCCAGTGTCGCCCCCGTCAGGAGCGCCGCGCTTGCGGGGTCCACGACAACTTTGACCCCGCCCGTCTCGGACTGGAGGTCGTCATCGACCAACTCGGTGTCGAAGAACATCTCGTACGAGTAACCCGAGCACCCGCCGGGCCGCACGGCGACCCGCAAGAAAAGCTCCGAGTTGCCTTCCTCCTCGAGCAGCTCCTTCACCTTGGCGCTCGCCCCGTCGGTAAGGGCCAGGGTCTCGGTCGGGTTGGTTGCTGATGTAATGCTCACGCGGCCTCCTGCTGACTGCGGACTTCCTACGACGAACTGTCACCATCGTACAGCGGGGCACGGCATCCGGGCTGCCCGCACGGGGCCGTACCATGGGCCCATGGCCACGACGCAGCCGCCGGACGAGGCGTCGGTAAAAGACGCCCTGCGTGGAGTGGTCGACCCCGAACTAGGGGACAACATCGTCGACCTCGGCATGGTCGACCGGGTCGAAGTGCTCCCAGGGGGCGTGGTGCTCGTCCGGGTGGGGCTCACGACGCCTTCTTGCCCTCTTCGCGGCCAGATCAAGGCCGAGGTGACCGGCCGGGTCGGCGCCCTGCCCGGGGTGAGCCAAGTCAAGGTAGAGACGTCCGAAATGGGGCGTGCCCAAAAAGCGGCCCTGATGGCGCGCGCCCGGTGGAGAGCGAGCCAGAAAGCCCCGCCGACGGCGGTGCCTCCCCGTGCCAGGGTGCTCGCAGTGTCGTCCGGCAAGGGCGGCGTCGGGAAATCGTCTGTGGCCGTCAACCTCGCCGCTGGCCTCGCCGCCCGTGGCTATTGCGTGGGGGTGCTTGACGCCGACATCGCCGGCTTCTCGGTGCCACGCCTGCTCGGGCTACACGGGCAGTTGGAGGGCACATGGGACCCGAGCGTGCCCGGGCGCAAGGTGATCCGTCCCTTGGTACGCGCTTGCGGGAGTGGGGAGCTGCGGGTCGCTTCGATGGGTTTCCTGGCCGGCGAGGACGAACCGGTCATGTGGAGAGGCTTGATGCTCAACCGGGCCGTGCAACATTTCCTCGAAGAGGTGGCTTGGGGCGACCTCGACTACCTCGTGGTCGACATGCCCCCCGGCACGGGCGACGTGCAGATGGGGCTCGCGCGGATGCTGCCGCGCGCCGAGGTCATTGTCGTCACCACCCCTGCCCAGGCGGCTCAGAAGGTGGCCGCGAGGGCTGCGACGATGGCTCGCAAGGGGTACCTGCGAGTGGTAGGCGTCGTCGAAAACATGAGCTCGTTCGTCTGCGAGCACGGCGAGCGCTACGAGCTGTTCGGGACAGGGGGTGGTCAGCGGCTCGCCGACGAGGTGGGGGCCCCGCTGCTTGCGAGCATCCCGCTCGAGCCCTCAGTTTCGGCTGGCGGCGACAGGGGCGAGCCCGTCGCGCTTGAGCGGTCCACCCCTGCCGGCTCCGCTTTCGCAGCGCTCGTCGACGAGGTGGAACGGCTCTGCCCGGCTGTCCAGATGACCAACTGCTCCGCCCGGGTGCTCGAGGCGCTCGAAGCCCTGGGCCAAGTGCCAGAAGCTGCCGCGCCGATCGGCTGACGCTTCCTGAGGCGGCTCAGGGCCGGGCGGGAGCCGGTCGGGGGCGTGACGGAGGCTCGGCGGGGGCCGGTCGGGGGCTCGTTCGCCTGTTGCGACTCTTGCCACAATTGGGCCCTTTGTCAGCGCTCAACGCGCGTACCGCGCGTACGGGGCACCCGAGCGCGTCGGAACACCGCTCCTCTTACGGCAACACGTGCGAGGTGGCTCACGCGCGTGCAATTGTTGGCCAATCCCAATATTTCGGGAGGGGGAGCTGGCGCACGGCGGCCACCCTCGTCCCGGCCCACGGAGACAACGACAGGAGCAGTGGTGAACTCAAGTCACCCACAGCAGAAATCAGACATCTCGGTCGTCCAAATGGCTGAGGCCCTGGTGCAGGGGGACGTGTTGATCGCTCTCCAAGAACGTGGCGAAGCAGCGCCGGCATGGGGCTACCTGAACCTTTTGGCCCATAGCGACCGCAACTCGCTCGCCCGTGTCCGGGACTTCAACCAGTCGCGTAGGCCCCTTTCGGGCTGGGGGACCGTCGTGTTCGACTTGATCGTCGACATGCTGGCCTCGGCGCCGAACGACGACGAACTCGTATCGTTGCAACGCAAGGTCCTGGTCCCACTGGAGCTCAAGATCTGGGATGGCCAGGAGATCCTCGCCAAGCCGCAAGATCTCGACGTGCTAGTCCGCAGCGCCCTCTACCGCTACATGGGCCAGGTGTAGCGAACAGACAGGCTGCCACTCCCGTCGGCCCGTTGCGCCGCTTGGCGGTGACCGCCGGCCCACGGAGCCGGGACCCTCGCGCGACGTCAGGCGCCAGTGCCGCCGGCGGGGATTTCGACGGTTACGTTGGTCGCCTTGACCGAAGCGACTGCGCTCACACCCGGTTCCAAGCCGAGCTCGTCGGCCGCTTCCCGGCTCATGAGCGATACCAGGCGGAAAGGCCCCGCTTGTAGGTCCACCTGGGCCATGACGCCGTCGCGGGTCACCTTTGTAATTATCCCGGGGAACCGGTTGCGCGCCGAGTGAGCCGCGGTCGCTCCTATCTCACCGGTTACGGACCTGCCCATGGCGGCGGCGAACTCGGCGAGCGACTGGCCGTCGATCACCCGCCGCCCGGCGGTGTCCCTGCTTGCCCGGAGCTTGCCCGCGTCCGCCCAACGGCGCACCGTGTCGGGGCTCACGCCGAGCAGCTGGGCCGCCTCGGGCACGTGGAAGCTGGTCACGGACGGCGAGCAGCCCGGTAGCGGCGGATAAGGGTATCGGTCGAGCTGTCGTGGCCAAGGGCGGGCTCTGCCTGTGAGACCAGCTCCGGCACGATCTTGAGGGCGAGCGACTTGCCGAGCTCGACCCCCCACTGGTCGAAGCTGTTGATCCCCCAGATGACTCCCTGGGTGAAGACCTTGTGCTCGTAGGTCGCCACGAGCTCGCCGAGCACTCGCGGGGTGAGGGCCGGCGCCAGGATGGTATTTGAAGGGCGGTTACCAGGGAAGGTGCGGTGCGGCACCAAGCGGTCAGGGATGCCTTCGGCTCTGGCCTCCTCGGGCGTTTTGCCGAACGCCAGGGCCTCGGTCTGAGCGAAGAAATTCGCCATCAACAAATCCTGGTGATCGCCGACGCGGTGAGCGGGCCGCAAAAAACCTATGAAATCGGCGGGGATCAACCGCGTCCCCTGGTGGAGCAGCTGGTAATAGGCGTGCTGCCCGTTGGTCCCGGGAGTGCCCCACACGACCGGCCCCGTCGAAAGGTCGACCGGTTGGCCGGCCAGAGTCACGCTCTTGCCGTTGCTTTCCATGTCCAGCTGCTGCAGGTAGGCCGGGAACTTGGAGAGGTAGTGGTTGTAGGGCAGGATGGCCTGCGTCTCGGCACCGAACAGGTTGTTGTACCAGATGCCGATGAGCCCGAGGAGGACAGGCACGTTGCGCTCGAAGGGCGTCTCTCGGAAATGCTCGTCGATCACCCTGAAGCCGGCGAGCATCTCTTGGAACGCGTCCGGGCCGATCGAGATCATGAGCGACAACCCGATCGCCGAGTCGTACGAGTAACGGCCCCCGACCCAATCCCAGAACTCGAACATGTTGGCCGTGTCTATGCCGAAGTTGGCTACTTCCTTGGCATTCGTCGAGACTGCCACGAAATGGTGGCGGACGGCGTTTTGGTCCCCGAGGCTCGAAAGGAGCCATTCCCTTGCAGTCTTGGCATTGTCGATCGTCTCGAGAGTCGTGAACGTCTTCGAGCTCACGATGAAGAGCGTTTCTGCCGGGTCGGAGTGCGCCGTGGCCTCCCAAATATCGGAGCCGTCGACATTCGAAACGAAGCGCATGTTCAGTTGCCTGTCGGCGAAAGGCAGCAATGCCTCATAGGCCATCGCAGGCCCGAGGTCGGAGCCCCCGATCCCGATGTTTACGACGTTCTTGATCCTCTTGCCGGTAAAGCCCCGCCATTTGCCGCTCCGAACTTCGTTGGAGAAGGCTGCCATCCTGTCGAGGACCTTGTGCACATCGGGCACCACGTCGTGGCCTGACTCCATTATCTGGACGCCTTTGGGGGCCCGGAGCGCGACGTGGAGGACGGCCCTGTCCTCGGTTACGTTTATGTGCTCCCCCCGGAACATCTCCTCGGTCCTCTCCCGGACACCCGCGCGTTCGGCGACCGCGACGAGGAGCTTGATGGTCTCGGAGGTGAGGCGGTTTTTGGAGTAGTCGAGCGACAGGTCTCCTGCCTCGGCCACCATGGACGCCCCCCGCCCCGGCTCGGCCTGGAACAGGTCGCGCAGGTGCCGCTCGCTCAGCTTTTTAAAATGCTCCGCAAGAGCCTTCCACTCGGCCGTCTCGGTGATACGAACCGGTTTGATATCCATGGCTCGCAGTCTTTCACCGGCGGGCACCGAATGTTAATTGCGACAGGCGAAGCGGCTCCGGGACGCCCGGAGCGGGTAGGTTCGGCGGGTGGCGGTCGAACGGTTGGTCTTGTTCGACATCGACGGGACCCTGGTGCGGGCGGGCGAGATCGGCGGTGCGGTGTTCGACCGGGCTATCGAGGCGGTGATAGGTGACCTCCCCACCGAACGAGTGCGAATGAGCGGCAAGACGGACCCGCAGATAGTGCGCGAGTACCTCGCCTTGATGGACACTGACGACCCCGAGCACCTGCCGGCGATCCTCGCTCTCCTGGAGAGCGGGCTGGCCGCCGCCGCCGACCAGATCACCCTGGACGGCAGTGCTTGCCCGGGCGCAGCCCAACTGCTGGCCGCGCTGGCCAAAGACGAGCGCCTCCATCTCTCGGTGCTCACCGGCAACATCGCGCCGAACGCCGTCGTAAAGCTCTCCGCCTTCGGTTTGGAGGAATGGCTGGACCTCGAGACGGGGGCGTACGGCAGCGACCATGAAGACCGTAGAGCCCTCGTCCCGATAGCGCTCGAGCGACTGGCCACGCTCCGCGGCACCCACTTGGCGCCGTCGCAAACGTGGGTCGTCGGGGACACGCCGCGCGACTACGAGTGCGCCGCCGCCGTCGGGGCACATTGCCTCCTCGTGGCCACCGGCCGGTTCTCGGTACGAGATCTGTCGGAGTTGGGTGCCGATGCGGTGGTCCCCGACCTCTCGGGCACCGATGCGGTCGTCCGGCTCCTGACCGACGGCCTCTAGCTCGGCCGCGGTCTCCGGGCGAGCTGCCGCCCGTCTCCGGAGCAGCTGTTACGCTCCGGCCAACCCGCCAGGCTCGGGCCCAGGCGCATCTCTGCCACCAAGGCGCAGGTCCGGCCGCCGTTGGCGCATTGTGGAGCCCGGCCAGGCACGGCGGAGGGTCGCGTTTGTATCGTTGAGGGGTTATGGCGATGCCGCCCCGGTCGTCGAGACGCCGCGGCGCCTCCCAGCGTTGGCTCGTCATACCGTTCCTCATCACCATCGTCGTGCTGTTGGTGGACGCGTCCATGCATGCTCGCTCACCCCAGCCTCAGCGCACTCTCGACAGCCAAGCCTGGGTTGACGCAGTGTTGCCTGACATCGCTGCTTCGACGGCGCAGGGCCTCGACATTGCCGACATAACAAGCGAAAAACTGACCGTGAAGGCAACTACGGTCGCCGGCGAACTGTCAGGCATTGCTAGTCAAGCCGCCTCCACGTTCCGCTCCGCCAGCAACGCCCCACCCCCGGCCGCCGTGGCTACGGCAGCAGGCCTGCTGGACGCATGCCTAAAGGCGCGCGAGCAAGGCGCGCAACAGCTGGCAGACGCAGCGCAAAAGCTGGTCGGCGGAGCCAGCGCAACCTCGGCCACGGCGGGGCTGGCGTCGGCGGCGACCGATTTCGCAATCGGGGACAGCGCTTACAAGCTGTTCACCACGGACATGCCGAAATTGGGGACCACGATGCCGGCGTCGCAGTGGGACCCGGCGACGGGGTCTTACCAGCAGGGCACCCTGAGCGCGTTCGGCGAGCGCTTGCTGTCCGATGTGGTCGCCCCGCCCAAGCAGAGAGTGTCCATCGACGCCGTCTCCACTGAACCCCGCGCCCTCAACACGGTCAGTGGCGTGGAGGTGCTCTCCCCCTCGAGCTCGATATCAGTAACGGTCGTCGTCGCCGACGACGGCACGGCACCTGAGCCGGGCACCGAGGTCTCGGCCGCGCTCACCCCGGCGCTCGGGCAGCAAACCCAGTTCGTCAGCACGACTGTCGACGTCCAGCCCCAGCAAGCCCTTGCTGTCACACTGTCCGGGCTGAAGGCGCAGCTTTCGACCCCGAGCACATTGGTCGTGAGCGCCGGCCCGGTGACTGCACCCGATCAAGCCACGAAGCAGCTGCGGGTGGTCGTCCCGGGCCCGGGGTTCACGGGCGTGCCGACGACGGCCGCTCCGGCGACGACGGCCCCTCCGGCGACGACGGCCCCTCCGGCGACGACTGCCCCTCCGGCGACGACTGCCCCTCCGGCGACGACGGCGGTGCCGTCCACGACCGCCGTCGCACCGACGACCGCCGCCGGGCCCACGACCGCTGTGCCGGCCACGACTGTTGCCCCACCCTCTTCGACCGTCACCACCGCCACTCCACCAGGGACGGCTGGGGCGGCTACGACGTCTACTACCACGTGAGGGTTGTAACTTAGTGGCACGGGGGACACGGGAAACGGGCGTGATAGGCGTGATGGGCTGAAAGGAGGGAGTATGGCTTCTGAACCCGGCCCGGACGGCACCCCCGACCGGTACCTTGCCATCGACCCCTCCGTAGACGCCGACCTTGCCACTGGCCCTAAGGGAGGCGCGGCAGCGAACAAGGCGAGCCGAGGCGGCCGGGGCTCGAGCGGGGATCAGAGAGGCAGTCACGATGGCCAACGGGCACGTGAGCCCGCTGAGCCCGAGGGCGGCCTGGAGGCTCCCGGCGAAGCGGTAGGCACGGACATCGGGCTCGGCGCCAGCGGTGCGGGCAACGGTGCGCCGTACTTCGAGAGCCAGCCCCAGACGGGTGCGTGGAGCTTCGGGCCCGAACAAGACGACGAAGGCGAGCAATACCCGGACTGGGGGGAAGGCTCTTCTTGGCGGCACGGGGAGCCCCGCGAGTGGGCCGACGATGACCCTCAGGAAGCCGTCCAGGCCGGCGAAGGTTGGTACGAAGCTGACCAGGTCGAGTGGGAGGGGCCTAATGGCACCTGGTACGGCCAGGAGTACTACCCGGACGGGTACGCCCCTTACTCCGGGCAAACAAGCCTCCCGCCCGGGGCCTTACCTACCCAATTGGAAAGTTACGGCTACGCACCTGTGCCGGTTGGTTGGGGCAACGGCGCCGCCCCCGGCATTGGGGCGCGTGGGCCCAGGAGGTCGAGCGGCCCCTGGCCCGAGCTCGTCATGGTCGCAGCCGTCGCCGTCATAATCGCAGCAGTCATCCTCGCGGTGAGCAGTGCCAACAAGACCAACCGGCCCGCCAACGGCTTGTCGAGTGCACCATCGGTCACAAGCGCGGGGGCAGCCGTCAGCCCGACAGTTAGCGCGGCCCCGCCGACCTCTGCTTCTCATCCTCCCACGTCCTCTCCGACCTCGGCCCCCCCGAGGACCGCCACGACACACAAGACCACTGCCGCGCCAGCCGGCAAAGCCCAGGCGCTGCCCGTCACCTTGGGTGTCGAGCAGTCCCTCGTCAAGTCGTGGCTGGCTACGGACCCAGGTGGCGTGGGGTTGTCTGCCAAGGACGTCGCGGGTACCGTCCCCGGGCAGGTTTACTACGGGCGCCAACCGGGCAGCCCACCCCTCTACTGGGCGCTCGCCGCGTTCCAACCCTCGTCGCTCGTGAGCACCGAGCAGTCGACGGCGGCCGGGCAGGACGCGCTCGCACAGTTCCAAGACAGTGTGTACGTGTTCGACTGGAAGAGCGGTCCCTATTGGACCGAGCTCGGGTACGTGAGCAGCGGGGAGTGCCCGGGGAGCTACGTCCCGACGGCGATGCTGACGGCCTGGGCGCTCTGCGGGGAGTAACAGGCTCCCTGCCCGACCGGCTGGCGGCGACCCGTCATGGCCTAGGATTGAGCCCGACCAGCGCTCGTAGCTCAATGGATTAGAGCATCTGACTACGGATCAGAAGGTTGGGGGTTCGAATCCCTTCGAGCGCGCTGGGTACGGGCAGGTCGGAGCGGCTGCGGGACGCCGAGCGTTCGTCGCTCGGTGGCGCTTGACCGTCCGTCAAATGGGTGACCATCGCCCTTCGCCGTCCGTGGCTGCGGGGCGACCCCTCGCCGTCGCGCCTCGGGCTGGACGGGCAGGCACTGGTGAGACCTGACGCTCAAAGGCTCGCCCTCCGGCTCAACAAGTAGCCTGCCGTCCCGAAGGCGGCGACCAGGATGGCACCGAACCAGGCCAATGCGAGCCCAAGATGGTCACCGACAGGCAGGTCGAGGAGCTCGTCACGTACGGCGTCTATCGCCTGGGTCATGGGCTGGTTCACGGCGACAACCTGCACCCAGCCCGGCATCGTTCTGGTCGGGACGAAGGCGCTGCTGGCGAAGATCGGGATGACGAGCACCATGGCGATCTGCTGTACCGCCTCGACGCTGCGGGCCAGCAGCCCGAGGACCGCCGCCACCCATGACAGCGAGAACGTCACGAGCAAAGTGACGCCGATGGCGACCGCCCAGGGACCAACACCTGCCGATGGCCGGAACCCGACCGCGAGGCCAGCACCGACCATCACCACCGTCCCGATCAGTGAGCGGGCCAGGCCGGCCACCGTGTGGCTGGCGAGCACGGCCGACTTCGCCATCGGCAGTACCCGGAAACGTTCCATAACTCCCTCGGCCATGTCAGCGGCGACACTGGTGGCCGTGGTGGTGGACGAGATTGCGGCCGTTTCTATGAAGATGCCAGCCATCAGGAAATTGATGTAGCTCTCGGTCCCACCGGTACGGACTGCCCCGCCGAAAAAGTAGCGGAACGCAATTACCAGGATCAGGGGCTGGACGGTCACCGATACCTGGTCGGGGTCCCGGCGGATGTGGCGGAGGCTA
>DATJMJ010000035.1:0-23538 GCA_035508795.1 Acidimicrobiales bacterium | reverse complement strand
GGAGGGTGCTCGCCCAGGACCGGGCCCTCCCGCTCGCCGCCGAGCTCGTAGGCCTCTTCCCCGAGAGCGGCTTACGGCGGGGGAGCACGGTGGTCGTCAACCCGGGCAGCGCACCAGGTTCGACAGGCTTGGCCCTCGCCTTGCTGAGCGGGCCTTCTTCGCAAGGGTCCTGGTGCGCCGTCGTTGGCCACCCTGACCTCGGGCTTGTTGCCGCCTCCCAGCTGGGTGCCGACCTCGGGCACATTGCTCTCGTGCCTCATCCCGGTAAAAACTGGGCCGTTGTCACTGCAGCGTTGCTCGAGGGCATGGATGTCGTCCTGTTGTGCACCTCGCACTTCGTGCCCCCTCAGCGGGTTGGCGCTCCCCACGCCCGCCGGCTCGAGGCAAGGGCACGTGAGCAAGGCTCGGTCCTGGTCGTGCTTGGGGAGGATTGGCCGGGCAATGCCGACGTGCGCCTCAGTGTCGTAGCAAACCGGTGGCACGGCTTGGGTGACGGTTTCGGCTATTTGGCCGGAGGGCAGTTGGAAGTGGCGGCCGGGGGCAGGGGGGCCGCTTCCCGTCCCCGCCGGGCTGCCGTCAGGCTTGGCGTGGACGGCCTCGGTATTTTTGCCGGAGCTTCTTTCGCAACCCTGTCGCCGGGCACCCAGGGTGCCTCCGGTGACCGCCGCCAACCTGCTCATGCGGCAAAGGGGGGCGCCGGGTGCTCCTAGGCGCTCCCGGGGCTTCTCGCTCCCTCGTCGCCATTTGCCCGTACTGGGCGCTTATCGCCGCCGGGCGGGGGCCGGCGGCCGAAGTTGTCGTCGTACATGCCAACCGGGTGGTCGTTGCATCGCCGGCCGCTCGAGCCGCCGGCGTGCGAGAGGGCATGCGCCGGCGCGAAGCGGAGGGGACGTGCCCCGAAGTAGACGTGGTCCAACGCGACCTGGCCGGCGAAGCCCGTGCTTGGGAGCTTGCGGTGGCAGCAGTCGAGGCGTTCGCCCCCGGGGTCGAAGTGCTCGCTCCCGGCCAGCTCGCCTTCACCTCCCGGGGGCCATCTCGCTACTTCGGTGGCGACGAAGCACTCGCCCTGCGGGTGGCGGGAGCGGTGAGCGCGTCAGCAGCCCGCCTCGGGGGAGCTGCCGGGGAAGCGGCCACGGCCTGGGGGGGTTGTTGCCAGGTGGGTGTCGCGGACGGCCTTTTCGCTGCAGGCATAGCGGCACGCCTCGCCCCACAGGGGGGCTCGCTCGTCATCCCTCCCGGCGGCACCGCGCAGTTCCTGGCGCCGCTCCAGCTCAGCTCCCTGGCCCACGCGTTGCCGGGCGACCTGGGGTGGGCAGCAGGCGCCGGCAACGCCGGGTTGGCGGCACAAATAGATCTGCTCGGCCGTCTCGGTCTCAGGACACTTGGCGACTTTGCAGAGCTCCCGGCGCACGTCGTCCTCAGCCGGTTCGGGGTCCTTGGCTCGCAGGCCCACCGCCTGGCCAGGGGCCTCGGGGAGCGCCATGTGCGAGCGCGGCAGTCTCCTCCGGAACGGGTGGTCTCCGCTGAGCTCGACCCACCTGCCGACCAGCTGCAGGCCGCTGTTTTCGTGGGCCGCGCGCTGGCCGAGCAGTTGCATGAGCACCTCCTCGGGCAAGGCCTGGTGTGCACCCGCCTGGCCATCGAGGTCGAAACAGAGCACGGGGCTACGTTCCGGCGAAGCTGGCGCCACGAGGGTGCTTTGAGCGCCGCTGCTATCGCCGAACGCGTGCGTTGGCAGCTCGAGGGCTGGGCCCAGCCCGACCCGGGCGTTGGCGGCAGCCCGGAGAGCCCGGGCGTCGAGGCGGTGCAGGGTGGCCGGCTCATCCGGCTCGCCCTCGTCCCCGAAGAGGTGGTCCCCGACACCGGCAGGCAGCTCGGTTTCTGGGGCGGTGACGCCGGTGCTGCTGCTCGAGCTGCCCGGGCCATGGCGCGGGTTCAAGGGCTCCTTGGGCCGAGCTCTGTCCTCACAGCCTTTCTGGGCGGTGGCCGGGGTTACGCAGACCAGGTGGTGTTCGTCCCCTGGGGCGAACCGCGTCCTACCGTGGCGCTCCCCGAAGGGCTCCCTCCATGGCCGGGCAAATTGCCCGGGGTAGCGCCCGCCGTCGTTCATCGGCGGCCCCAGCCGGCGCAGGTCCTCGACGGCGACGGTAAACCGGTCGAGGTCGGCGGCAGGGGCCTTGTGAGCAGCAGCCCTGTCTGGGTGGTGGCGGGCAACCGGCGGCGGTCGGAGGTGGAGGCCTGGGCGGGCCCGTGGCCTCTCGAAGAACGCTGGTGGGACGCCGGAGGCCGCCGCCGGGCACGCCTTCAGGTCTTGACGGCCGACGGCCGGTGCTACCTGCTGGCCCGGGAAAAGTACCGCTGGTGGGTCGAAGCTACTTACGACTGACCGCCGGCGCCGGCTTGGCCCGCCTCCAGCCCGGCAATGTAGGTTGGGCGGCGTGAAATTGGCCACTTTGCGTCTAGGCACACGGACAACAGCTGCTCGGGTAGAAGAAGGCGACGGCGAGGCGGTCGAGGTGAGCGCCGCCGACGTAGGGGCGTTGCTGGCCCAGGAAGATTGGCCGCAAATAGCTGCCGGGGCAGCCGGGAAGCGCCACAGCCTGGCCGAAGTCGACTATGCGCCGCTCGTGCCGCGGCCAAGCAAGATCGTCTGCGTCGGCCTCAACTACCGTGCGCACCTCACAGAGCAGGGGATCGAGGCGTTGCCCTACCCGACTCTGTTCGCGAAATTTCCCTCTGCCCTCATTGGCGCACGCGACGAGATCCTTTTGCCGGCCGTTTCCGACGCGGTCGACTGGGAGGTCGAGCTCGCGGTCGTGATCGGCTGGCCGGCACGGCGGGTGTCGCAAACCGACGCCCTCAACCGGGTCGCCGGTTATGCAGTGCTCAACGACGTCAGCATGCGAGATTGGCAGGCCAGGACGACCCAGTTCCTGCAAGGCAAAACCTTCGACAGGGCAACACCGCTGGGCCCATGGCTCGTGACGCGAGATGACCCCTCTGTCGACGAAAAAGGCATGGATCTCTACTGCGACATCGACGGCAAGCGGGCCCAGGAGGGCAATACCTCGGACTTGCTTTTCGGCGTCGCCGCTCTTGTTTCCTATATCTCAGAAGCAATGTCGCTCGGGCCCGGGGACGTCATCGCAACGGGTACACCCGGCGGCTCGGGCCACTTCCTCAACCCCAAGCGCTACCTCCAGGACGGCAACGTTGTCGTCACCGGCATCGCGGGCCTCGGGGAGTGCCACAACGTTTGCCGCCGCGAGGCGAGCTGACGCCAACTTGCCTTTGGCCCCCCTGTCCCCGTGCGGGGTGTGGCGGAGGGCGGCGCTACCGGCCGGCAGCCACCGCGGCCCTACGAGCCCCGCGCGAGCGGGTTGCTGAGACGGCCCGAGGTACCACGACTTCCACGACAAGCACACAAACGACCGTGCAGGCGGCGCCTGACAGCACGTCCGCCAGGTAGTGGTTTGCAGTCGCCATGACCACCCAGGCGGTCGAGACAGGGTAGGCGACCGCCAGCACACCGGCCACGGCCCGTAGACGGCTCGTCTTGGCGAGGCGCCAGAGGACCAACGAGCACCACACCGCCCATGCGAGGTGCATGGAGGGCATTGCCGCCAGCTGGTCGGCGTGCGAAATGAGCACGCCGTGCCATGACCCGAGCCCACCAACTTTTTCGACGACGTCGATGAACCCGGGCAACATCCGCGGCGGGGCGACGGGGTAGATCCAAAAAACCATGAAGCCGAGGAGGTTTGCGAGCACCAGGTCGTTCCTGAGCGCCCGGTAGAGATCGGGCCGCCGCCACCAGGTCCAAGCAGCGAGGCCAAAGGTCACCCCGAAGATCGCGTTGTCGTAAAAGTCGGAGGAGATGTACGCGAGAAGGTAGTGGTGGTCGAGCCAATGGTCGAGCGGCCGCTCGGGCGAGAGGCCCAGCCGCTCCTCGAAAGAAAGGACGGCCCGCGCGTTGGCGAACGCTTCCGCCCGGCGGAGCGGTGCAAGGTCCTGGAGCCAGTCGTAGATCCACCCCAGGAACGCGATAACCGCCAGTTCCACCAGGACCGGGGGCCGCCTGACGGCGAGGCCTCGCGAAGCCGCCCGGCCGGGGCTGGCTTCGTGGGCTCTGGCGGCGGGAGGGCTGCCGCCGCCCCGGCGGTCCTCTTCCACGACGGCCATCGCCATGGAGTTTACGAAGCGCTCACCCCGAGTCGCTTGCCAACCCAACGCTGATAGCGCACGAGCGACCACAGTCCGAGAACGACTTTCGGGCCCAGCCATTTATTTCGCGCGCTTTTGGTGGGCCGAATATTTCCCCTCCACTTGACGGCTCAAAAATTGGGCGCTAGTTTCCGTGCAGTTCAAATTCGCTGGACCAATAAAGGCCGGGGCTGGGTGCTTTACCTGCGCTGAAGGTTTTGCCCTGTGCCACCTGTAATAACGGGAGTAGTGCCGTGCGTAAGTACAGGTTGTCGTCGCGTCCTGTCCATCAGGGGGCTTCTGGATTTGCAGTTCTGTACTCTTCGTCGCGTAGTGTTGCCCGCACGGGGGCAATAGGGCAGGGGAGGGTTATCGCTGGGCACAGCCGCTCGAGGGCGCGTGCCGCCGCCCGCAGGCGCCGCGTCCTGTCCGTGCTCTTTGTCGCTCTGGCGGTCCCGCTGGCGCTGGCGCTCTTGACCGGGTCGACAGTCGCTTGGTGGGTGGTGCTTGCATTGCTCCCGCTCACGTGCGCGTACCTCGCGGTCCTGTTCCGCACCAGGCGGTTGATGGCGGAGCGCGAGATCAACGTGGCCTTCTTCGGCGGGCCCGACCGCGTTGAAACAGGCTTGGAAGACGTCTTCACCGCTCGCTACACCCAGGACGTAGAAGAGCTCAGGGCCGTCAGCGCCGGCCGCTACTGAGCCAGCCGGCAGCGGCCCGGCGACGCAGTGCCGGGCTTCGCTCGTGCTGAGCGCCGCTGGTCAGCTCAGGTCCAGCTTCTCCCGTGCCTCTGCGAACGCGGGCGTGGCCGTCCAGGCCAGTACCGACAGCAACAACGCGTTTTCGCCCGAGGTTTTGAGGCGGCCCTGCATGAAGGCGACGCTCGGAGCGAGCTTGCCGCTGGCGACGAGGCGAGCGTCCTGGGGGCTGAGAGCAAGCGAGAGATCCGGCTCCCCCTCTCCCGGCTCCGTGCCGTGCCCAACTGGCCCAGGTCCTTCGGCGCCCCACTGGCAGCTCCATTGGCCCCCGGCGGCGAGGGCGGGGGCAGCTTGTCCGGCATCGGGGGCCGGGGCGGCGCCCGCCCCGGTCGCGGCGCCCCTGGACGGAGCCCGCCGCCCGACGGCCCGGGAGCCGCTCGCCCTGCCGGTCTCACCGACGATCAGGGTTACGAGCCCCTTCATAGCCGTGCCCGCTCCCGGACGCCTGCGAAAAGGTCGTCCTCGGGCGGCTTCGAACCGGTGTGGTCGTGGGCCAGGTGGTACTCGTCGTAATGGCCGAGCTCGGCAATAACTTCAGGCGGGAGGCCGAACCAGAAAGCCGAATTGGGGTCCACTTGCGTCGCGTGGGACCGGAGCGCCTCGTCCCGGACGCTTGCGTAGGCGGAGACGTCCAGCTCGGTGGTCAACTCTTCTTGGGGGGCGCTCGAGATCATCTCGAGCCTTTCCTCGCCCCAGGGCGGTTCCATGCCTAGCTGGCGGAACTTGTCGGCCAACGCGAGCATGCGCTTCTTCGACCACAGCATGTAGTACAGCTTCAAGGGCTGCCAGGGTGGCCCGGCGCCCGGGAAAGCGTCGGGGTCACCTGCGGCCAGGAAAGCCGCCAGCCCGACCTCGTGGGCCCTGATGTGGTCGGGGTGGGGGTACATCGATTGGTGGCCCGGGTAAATGGCCATGACCTGCGGCTTGGTCCGGCGGATGACCGCAACGACCCGCTCGGTCGCCTCCTCGACGGGTGCCTGGGCAAATGCCTCCGGCCGAGCGTTCGCCGCCGAACCCGGCATGCCCGAGTCGCGGTAACCGAGCATTACGACTTCGTCGTACCCGATCACCTCGGCAGCCCGTGCGAGCTCCTGAGCGCGGATCTCGGGCAGCTGCTCGAGGATCTCCGGCCGGTCCATCGCAGGGTTGAGGATCTCGCCTTCCTCCCCGCCGGTGCAGCAGACGAGCACGCAGCGAACTCCTTCGGCGTGGTACATGGCCACCGAAGCGGCGCCCTTGGAGGATTCGTCGTCGGGGTGCGCGTGCACGCAGAGGAGGCATAACTCGTCGTTCATCCCACCAAGATATTGCGCAGCGAGGTCGGAGCAGCTTTACGGTACCCCTACCATGTCTTCGGTGCCGGAGGGCTTGTTGTTCCGCCAGCTGCTGGCTGGGGTCGACTTTGCGCTGGACGACCACTTCGCGACCACGATGCGCAACCACGTCTATGCCATCGGGGACGCGGCGACCCGGGAGATCGTGCTGGTGGACCCGGCCTACGACGTCGAGGGCCTCTTGCGGTGGGCCGAGGCCGGGGAGCTGAGGCTCGTGGGCGCGATTGCGACCCACTACCACGCCGACCATGTGGGCGGGGAGATATTCGGCGAGCACATCGAGGGCCTGGTCGACCTCCTCGAGCTGGCCGACGTGCCCGTCCATGCCCAAAAGGAGGAGATCCCCTGGATCTCCGAGATGACCGGCGCCCCGCTCGCGAGCCTCCGCCCTCACGGCGACGAAGGCACGGTAGACGTCGGTGCGGTGACCGTCCGGCTCCTTCATACTCCCGGCCACACACCGGGCAGCCAGTGCCTCATCGCCGGCGACAACCTCGTGTCCGGCGACACCCTGTTCCTCAATGGGTGCGGCCGCGTGGACCTACCAGGGGCGAGCCCGGACGACATGTACACGACCCTCCAGCGCCTTGCGAGCCTGCCTGGCAGGCTCACGTTGTGGCCCGGGCACCACTACTCGCCCGAGCGTTGTGCCCAATTGGACGATGTCAGGCGGCACAACCCGGTGCTCGCCCGGGTGGACAGGGACGTATGGCTACGCCATTTTTCCTGATCCGGCCGGGCACCGGTCGCTGCGGCCGTACCCGCCCATGTGTGCCGATCAGGTGCCAGGCCAGAACTTTGCCGCCCCGGGCCGATCGCCCGGGCCGCTGCCGACCAGCTCGGCGACGACCGCCTCGGGGCTCGGGGTGCCAACTATCAGCTCGTCGAAGTTGGCGTCTTGCAGGGTAACTTTCACGCCCCGGGGCGTCGCATGGTGCACGGCGGCGAAGGTCTTCGTCTCCTGGCGGAACGTCCCGATGAAAAAGCGGCCTGGCCAAGCGGCACCCACCGTCTTCATGCCATGGACGGCATGGAGCACATCGTCGACCACCTCGACCCCGCGCACCGATGACATGGGCACCCGGATGCTGCCGTGAAGAGCCTCGGCTTGCTCGGCGGCGCTGAGGGACAGTACGAGTTCGTCCCCTTCACGGTGCAGCTCGGCCATGGTCCGGTCCCTCCCGCTCAGTGCGCCTCGACGGTGCCACCCCGGCCGGGTGCCACTTCGCACCTTTTTGACCCTAGCAAGGCATCAATGAAAGTCCCGGGAGCGCAAGGCAGCCGCGCCGGCAAAGGTGGGGAGAGCTTCGAAACTGGCCGCCAGCACGTTGATGACCCCGTCGGCCTTTTCGAGCTTGCCCCGTACCAGCAACGCCGGTGAGGAACGTGCCACCTTGCCGTAGCGCTGCCACACTTCGATCGGGCAGATGATATTGACGAGGCCTGTCTCGTCCTCCAGGTTGACAAAGACCACCCCATTTGCGGTTGCAGGCCGCTGCCTGTGCGTCACGATGCCCCCGACGGTGACCCGTGCCCCGTTGGGAGCCGCGCCCAACGACCGCGCCGTCGCCACACCCAGCGCGTCGAGGTCACTGCGGAACAGTTCGGTGGGGTAGCTGTCGGGCGAAATCCCCGTGGCCCACAAGTCCGCTTTGTTGAGGTCGATGGCACTCATTCCCGGGAGCGGTGGCGCTGCGGTGCCGGTCACAATGCCGTCGAGCGTCTTTGCGCGGCCAGGCGCTGCCTGAGCTATGGCGCCCGCACCCCACAGCGCCTGGCGGCGGCTCAGCCCGAAGCATTCGAAAGCCCCTGCTGTCGCAAGAGCTTCGGCCTGGGGCACGCTCAGGGCTGCCCGGCGGACGAGGTCTTCGGGGCCCTTGTAAGGTCGCCCGGCCGCGATGCGCTCCGCCAGGTCGTCGCCGATCGTGCGGACGTAAGAAGTGCCCAAGCGCACAGCCGGCCCTTGGGAGACTTCGCAGGCCGGCTCGAGCAATGAAGTAGAGCTGCTTGCGTTGACGTCGGGCCGGCGTACTTCGACACCGTGGCGGCGGGCGTCGAGGACAAGGCTTTGCGGGGACCAAAAACCCATAGGTTGGCTGTCCAGCAGACCGGCCAAAAAAGCAGCTGGGTAGTGGAGCTTGAGCCAAGCCGAAGAGTAGACGAGGTAGGCAAAGCTGACCGAATGGCTCTCCGGGAAACCAAAATTGGCAAACGCAGCCATTTGTGCCCAGATCTGGTCGGCCACCGGGCCAGTGGCCCCGTTTTCTGCCATGCCGGCGTAAAAACGGGCCCTGAGCCTTTCCATGCGCTGGGCGCTCCGCTTGGATCCCATTGCCTGGCGCAACTGGTCAGCTTCGGCCCCGCTAAACCCCGCAACGTCGATTGCCATCTGCATGAGCTGCTCCTGGAACAGCGGCACGCCAAGGGTTTTTTTGAGACTGCGTTCCAGCAATGGGTGCAGATAGGTGATCCTTTCCGTGCCATTGCGCCGGCGCAGGTAAGGGTGGACCGACCGGCCCTGGATCGGGCCGGGCCGTATCAGGGCCACCTCGATGACGAGGTCATAAAAAGTTCGCGGCCGTAAACGGGGGAGCGTAGCCATCTGCGCCCTGCTCTCCACCTGGAAAACCCCCACCGAGTCTGCATTGCTGAGCATTTCGTAGACGCCGGGGTCCTGAGGCAGGCCGGCGAGGTCGATCTCGTCCCCGTAAAAAGCCTTGATGTGGCCGATGGTGGCATGCAGGGCCGAGAGCATCCCGAGGCCGAGCATGTCAAATTTGACGAGCCCCGCCCGGGCACAGTCCTCCTTGTCCCATTGCAGGACGCTGCGGTCGGCCATGCGGGCCCATTCCACCGGGCACACCTCCGACACGGGGCGGTCACAGATGACCATGCCGCCCGAATGGATACCGAGGTGGCGAGGAAAATCCTGTACCTGCCAGGCGAGCTCGAGCACCTGCTCCGGTATGCCGTCACGGGCACCGTTGCCGCCGCCACCACTGTTGCCGTTGCCACTGCTGCTATTGCCGCCGCCAGCCCGTGAAGGCAATGGCCCCCAGGCATCGATCGACTTTGACCAGGCGTCAACCTGGCCCTGTGAAGCTCCCAAGGCCTTGCCCATGTCCCGCACGGCCGAACGAGGACGGTAGGTAATGACGTTTGCGACCTGCGCCGCGCACGCCCGGCCGTAGCGGGCGTAGACGTACTGGATCGCCTCTTCTCTTCGCTCGCTTTCGATGTCCACGTCGATGTCGGGTGGCCCGTCGCGTTCGGGTGAAAGGAACCGCTCGAACAACAGCCCGAGCCCGACGGCGTCTGCCTTCGTCACCCCGAGCGCGTAGCAGACGGCCGAATTGGCTGCCGACCCGCGGCCCTGACAGAAAATGCCTGCCTCGTTGCAGAAACGGACTATGTCCCAAACAATCAGGAAATAGCCCGGGAAACCCAGCTGCTCGATCATGTCCAGCTCGTAGTCGATCTGGGGATAAGCCTTGGGATTGTTGGGGGTTTCCCGCCGGCCGTAGTGACGCCTGGCGCCCTCTTCGGTCAACTGGCGGAGCCAGGTCATCTCGGTGTGGCCGGGTGGCGTCGGGAACGGCGGCAACCGTGGGGCGACCAGCTTCAAGTCGAAAGCGCAATCGAGGCCGAGCTCGGCGGAGCGGGCCACCGCTCCCGGGTACCGGGCGAACCGGCGGGCTTGCTCGGCGCCGCTGCGCAGGTGGGCAGAGGCCGCCGCCGGCAGCCAACCGTCGATGTCGTCGAGGCTGCGCCGGCCGCGCACGGCGGCGACAGCAGTCGCCAGCCTGCTCCGGCCAGGCCTGTGGTAGTGGACGTTGTTGGTCGCCACGACGTCGGCCCCGGCCCGGCAGGCGATCTCGGCCAGGGCGTCGTTGCGGGCTGAGGCCAGCGGCTCGCCGTGGTCCCAGATCTCGACGGCAACGTTTTCCCGGCCAAAACTGTTTTGCAGGCGGGCGAGTTCCCTCCGGGCTGCTGCGGGGCCGGAGCGAACCAGTGCCGCAGGGACCGACCCCTTCCGGCAGCCGGTCAGCACGAGCCAGTGCCCCGGGCCGCCGTGCCCGCCGGCGGGGATGTCGTAGCCGCCGGACCTCTCCGTCGGGGCGGGGCACAGCGGACCGGGCATCGAGACCTGTGAGAGGTCGACGTCGGCACCGGCGCCAAGTGCGGCGAGGAGCGGCAGGTCGATCATCGGGCGGCCCTTTTGGCCGCCCAGGAGGTGAGCGGTTGACAGTGCCTTGCATAACAGCGCATAGCCGGTCGGGCTCCGGGCGAGCACGACCAAATGGTCGCCCTCGGGGTCTGCGACACCGGACTGGGCGCGGGTGAGCCCAAGGGTGACCTCTGCGCCGAAGATGGTTGGCAGCCCGGCCGATGCAGCCGCCTCCGCGAAGCGGACGACCCCGTACACGCCATCGTGGTCGGTGAGGGCCAGAGCCTCGAGGCCGAGGCGCGCCGCTTCCTCTACCAGCTCTTCGGGGTGGGAGGCACCGTCCAGGAAGCTGAAATTGGAATGGCAGTGCAGCTCGGCGTAACGGGCCCCTTCACCCACCCGGACATCTTACGAACACACGTTCGCTTCGGCAAGGGCTCGGCTTGATTTGGCAGGGGACCTGGTCCTAGCATCACCCGGAACGCCGTTCCACGTCAGAGCGAACCCGGGCGGCACCCGCATCAGGGCGCGGCCGACCTTGTCGCCTTGCCAGGTGCGCCCGGCCGAGTTGAAAAGTACCCACACGTCGCCCGCAGCTTGGCGGGCGGAAGGAGGAACATGTTGATAGGCATAACTGGTAAGAGCACACGCAGGTCGCGGCTCGCGCGCGCAACGCTTGCCGGTGCCATAGGGTTCTCAGGCATCGCCGCCCTTGCCGGCACGAGCGGTGCCGAGGCAACCCATGCACTTTCGACCGGGAGCACTCTCGTCGTGGCCATCCCAGGTGACGTCAACAATTTCGACCCCTCGACCGAGCAGTTGAACCTCTTCGACGCGACGTTCAAGCCGCTCATATTCAGTTACCTCGTGAAGTTCGGGCCGACGCTCAACGTCGAGCCCGACCTCGCGCAGAGCTGGACCGAAAACGCCAACGCCACGGTGTTCTCGTTCAAGATCCGCTCGGGCGCCACCTTCCAAAACGGCGACCCTGTGACCGCTGCGGCTGTCTCCGAGTCGCTCCAGCACACCGAGCAGTCCCCTTCGGTCCTCGCACCCGACCTACAGCGGGTGAAGACATGGGACGTCGTAAATACCAACACTTTGCAGGTGACTCTCAGCGCACCGTACGCGGCGTTCCTCAGTGCGCTCGCCGACATCTCGATCGAGGCTCCCGGCACTTACGCAACTCAGAGCAGCCACCCCGTCGGCTCAGGGCCGTACGAGTTCGTCAGCTGGACGCCAAACGAACAGATCGTCCTCAAGGCTTGGCCCGGCTACTGGGGTCCCAAACCTGCCACTCAGACGCTCATTTTCAAGCCGATACCGGACCCGACAGTGGCGCTCACCGACCTCTACGCCGGCAGCGTCGACGCGATCGAGACCATACCGGCGTCCAACGTGGCTTCGGTGAACGCGAGCCAGGCGAGCGTTGTCGAGGCGACAACCTCAAACCAGGAGGCACTTTTTGAGCTCCACTCGGTCGGCGTGCTAGCCAACGTAAAGGTGAAGCAGGCTCTCGCCTACGCTCTCGACAAGGCCGCGATCCGCGCGATCGCTTATTCGGGAGATGGCCAGAGCATTTGGAACCCGCTCCCGCCGAGTTCTTGGGCCTACACCAATATCACGGGTTACCCGTACAACCTCCAGAAGGCCAAAGCACTCCTGGCGCAGGCGCACGCCTCCAACCTCACTCTCACGGTGATCGTCCCGGCCGGTTACCCGGAGGGGACCGAAACGGCCGAGATCTGGCAGCAGGACCTTGGCGAGATCGGCGTCAAGCTGAACGTCGACACCGAGGCTCTGTCCATCTGGCTCGACCAGTACGTGAAGGAGAACTACCAGATCACCTGGAACGTCTTCGACGTGAAGGGCGACCCTGACTCCTTCTACAGCATCATCATGCTCCCGCACCTGAAGAGCGATTACCACAACCCGCAGTTGCTAGCCGAGCAGGCGCAGGCGCTCGCCACCGCCAACGAGGCGCAGCGCAAGGCGATTTACGTCAAGATGGACAACACTGTGGTCAACCAACTACCAGTGATGCCGATCCAGACTGAGCCGCTGTACAGCGTCGTGCGCAAGGGCGTGACCGGCTGGGCGCTGAACCCGCTCGGCTGGCCAACCCTCGCCACGGCGAGCGCCGGCTGATCGAAGGAGCAAGGTCGCTGGACCGTCCCGGGCCCGGCGGACGGTCCTGGCCGCGCAAGGCTTTTGCCTCGGTGGCCAGGACCGTGCTCATTGCGTGGTGGGTTTCGGTGCTTGTCTTCGGAGCGCTCCGCCTTACGCCCGGGAACCCGGCGTTGTTGCTCCTCGGGCCTCAGGCGCGCGTCCCGGGCGTCGCGCAGCACCTCAAAGCGCTCGAGCGCCAGATGGGGCTCGGCCGGCCGGTCCTGGTGCAGTACTGGCTCTGGCTGAAACCCTTGCTCGAGGGCAACCTTGGCAAGTCCGACCTGAGCGGGCGCCCCGTTTTTTCGCTCATCTCTCTCGCCGCCCCGCCGACGTTGTGGTTGATAGCCCTGTCTGTCCTCGTCGCCGTCCCGGTGTCGATCGGCCTCGGGGTCCTGGCGGCGCGCTTTAGGTCAAGTTGGATCGACCGTGCCGTGCGGCTCGTGGCGGCGCTTGCGTTGGCAACACCGGCGTTCTGGCTCGGGTTGATCCTGCTGCTGCTTTTCGCCGTCGACTGGCACCTCCTGCCCGCAACGGGCTACGTCCCGCCGGGGACGAGCCCGTCCGGCTTCGTCTCGCACATGGCGATGCCCGTGGCGGCGCTTTCCCTCTACCTCGTAGGTGTGCTCACCCGCTACGTCTACACCGAGGTGAGCGTGGCTCTCGGAGCCGACTTCGTACGCACGGCGCGCGCGATGGGCGTCGGCGAGCCACGTGTGCTGTTCGTCAACGCCACGCGCAACGCCCTCATCCCGATGGTGAGCGTCGTAGGCGCATCGCTCGGGCCACTCGTCGGCGGCGCTGTGATCGTCGAGCAAGTCTTCGGCCTCGGCGGCCTCGGCGAGCTGCTTTACAACTCTGTCATCGACGAGGACTACGCCGTCGTGCAGGGGATAGTCCTGCTGCTCACTCTCGGGATCATCGTCGTGCAGGGGATGGCCGACCTCACGTACCGACGGCTCGACCCCCGTATCGTATGACGACCGCCGCCCCGCCGGGCCGGGCAAACGGGCAGGAGCCGGGCCCTGTGGTGCGCACGGGCGCCTTCGGCGTTGCCGTCGACTTCGTTCGTCGGGTTGGCGGCAAAGCCCGGAGCCTTGGACCGGTCCGGGTACTGCTCATCGCGCTGGCGTGCCTGGCGGCTGTAGCCGCACTGCGGCCCCAACTTCTCTCCTCCCAGGACCCCAACGCGATCAACGTCACGGCCCTGCTCAAAGGACCGAGCTGGCACCACTTGCTCGGGACCAACGAGCAGGGCAGCGACGTCCTCGCCCGCCTCATTTACGGCACCCGGCTTGACCTTTTCATCGCCGTCGGCAGCGTCTTCATAGCTGGCGCGCTCGGCCTTCCCGCAGGGCTGCTTGCCGGCTACCGGGGCAGAGCGGTCGACCAGGTCTTGCGGAGCGTCGCCGTGAGCACTTTGGCGTTCCCGGTCATCCTTTTCGCCATCCTGGTCGTGGCGAGTTTCGGTGCCTCGTTGACGAGCCTCGTCGCCATCCTCGGGTTCCTCTTTTTGCCGCAGGTGTTCCTGGTCACGCGTGCCCAGGCTCGGGCGGTGCGCCAACGCGAGTACATCACGGCGTCGGTCGTGACGGGCCTGCGCCCAAGGCGCGTCCTGGTGCGCCACGTCTTGCCCAACGTGATCGGGCCGGTGCTCGTCCTCATCCCGCAACTGATGGCGACGGCGATCCTCGCCGAGGCCGGGCTGAGCTACCTCGGGCTCGGCGTGCAACCTCCAGCGATCACCTGGGGCACGATCCTGCTCGACTCGAAGAACTACTACCATCAGCAGCCCTTCTATGCCGCTTCCGCCGGCCTGATGGTTACGGCGGCGGCGGCTCTGTTGATCTTTGCGGGCGACGTCATCGGCGAGTCGCTCGACTCGGGGCGCGCCAGGGTGCGACGGCCTGCGGCAGCCCGCTCCCTCCGGTCGCGCGCCGGCGCTGCGGCGCCCCTCGGGGTCGAGCCTCCCGGCGGGCAGGTTGACCACACGGGGGCGCCGGACGCCCCCTCCAACGGCAACCGGGCCCCGCTGGTGTCGGTGGAGGATCTAAAAGTCACGTACGCAGCAGCAGGAGGATCGGGGCGCTCGGTGGTGCGCGCAGTCGACGGCGTCAGTTTCGAAATTGGCGAAAGGGAGTGCCTCGCCCTTGTCGGTGAGTCCGGCTCGGGCAAGTCCTCGATCGCAAGGGCTCTGGTACGGATGGTCCCCGCCGCCGGTTCGTTCACGCTCGGCGGGGACAGCTTTTTCGAGATGCGCGGAGAGGTCCTGAGGTCGGCGCGCCGCTCTGTGCAACTGATATTCCAGTCGCCCCAGGGGAGCATCGACCCCCGCCAGACAGCACGCGAGGTGATCGCCGAGCCGATCGAAGCACACCGCCTCATCGAGCCGGCGCTGATAGCGGCCCGGGTCGAGCAGCTCATGCGCCTCGTTGGCTTCGATCCCGCCCTCGCCGACCGGCGCGCTCGCCAGCTGAGCGGAGGCCAATGCCAGCGGCTGGCTATCGCCCGCTGCCTCGCCGTCGGCGCCCGGCTCGTGATCTGCGACGAGCCGACTTCGGCTCTCGATGTTTCGGTGCAGGCCCAGATCATCAATCTTTTGAAGGACCTTCAGGAGCGCGAGGGGACGAGCTTGCTGTTCATCTCGCACAACCTCGCCGTAGTACGCCAGCTCAGCCACCGTGTCGCGGTCCTCTACCAGGGGCGGGTGGTGGAAATGGCCCCGTCGGCGGGGTTGTTCGCTGCTCCGTTCCATCCCTACACCCACGAGCT
The DNA here is from genome assembly GCA_035508795.1 of Acidimicrobiales bacterium. GTDB lineage: Bacteria > Actinomycetota > Acidimicrobiia > Acidimicrobiales > Palsa-688 > DATJMJ01. Next base: position 8,137 of record DATJMJ010000035.1, on the reverse strand, counting down.
CATCAACTCTGTCGTGACCACGCGCGGCAACGGGCACGGCCCAGGCGGCGCACGCGGCGCCCGGTCTTTTAGCGCGGCGGCACGGTCCTCGGGTTGCTCGTACGCCCCTCGCTGCCCCCATTCGGACGAGCGCTGCTGGGCTGAAATCCCGCTCCCGCGCCCGGCGACGGGTGGCCACGTCGTCGCATGCCACCATTGGGAACAGATCGCCCTCGGTACCAAGCCGCAGCCGGGCCGGCTCGGGCTCCCCCCGAGCACCGGCGTTGCTGGTGCGACCGGCCTGGCAGGTGGGAGCGGCGATGCCCCTGCCTGAAAGCAAACCGGCTCTGCTCGAGGTCGAAGGGCTCAGCGTACAGCTGCAGAGCGGCAGCACAGTCAACCAGGCGGTCGTCGACGCCTCGTTTTCGGTGCCGGTCGCGGCACGGGTCGGCATGGTTGGGGAGTCAGGCTCGGGTAAGTCAGTCAGCGCACTTTCGGTGCTGAGGCTGCACGACCCACGCCTGGTCGAGTACGGGCGCAGTTCGCGGGTCGTATTCGAGGGCAGGGACCTGCTACGGCTGCCGCTACCAGCAGTGCGTGCCCTGCGGGGAGCGCAGATCTCGATGGTTTTCCAGGACCCCGCGAGCGCTCTCAACCCCGTGATGCGGATCGGCCACCAGATCGAGCAAGTTATCCGGACTCATCGCGACGTCCGCCGTCCCGAGGCGCGCCGGGAAACTCTCGAGTCGCTCGCCAGGGTGCACCTCCCCGACCCCGAGCGGGTTGCCGCCAGTTACCCGCACCAGCTGTCGGGCGGGATGCTGCAACGTTCGCTCGTGGCCATGGCCATCGCCTGCCGTCCCCGCCTCCTGATCGCGGACGAGCCGACGTCGGCGCTCGACGTGACCGTCCAGGCAGGCGTGCTTTCCACTTTTGTCGAGCTTTCCGAGGCACTGCGAATGTCGCTGTTGCTCATAACGCACGACATGGCCGTCATCTCGCGGTCTTGCGACACCGTCTACGTCATGTACGGAGGACGGGTCGTCGAAGGCGGCCCGACAGCTGCCGTGCTCAACCACCCGCGCCACCCGTACACCCAGTTGCTCCTGCGCTGCCAGCCGAGCATCGAGGGCGAGATCCCGCGCCGGCTGCCGACGATCGGGGGAGTCCAGGGATCGCGGCCTGTGGGCAGCGACGTGCCGGGCTGCAGCTTCGCCGCCCGCTGCCCGTGGAGGGTCGAGGCGTGCTCGCTCCCACAGCCGATGTTGCCCGTCGCCGAGGAGCCCTCCGTATCGGTCGCCTGCCACAGGTGGCGTGAAATAGCCAGCGGCGAAAGCCGGCTGTCCCCGTCAACCGGACCAGCGGGCGCTGTGCCGGCAAACAAGGAGGAACCGTTGTGAACGATGGTGAGGTAAAGGTCGCGATTGTCGGTACGCGCAACGGGCATGCCGTCGTCTTTGGAGGGTTCCTGAACGGTTGGTCGCCCGAGGCGCCCACCCCCGAACAGGCGGGGGGTTATTTCGACCCCTACTACCACTTTTACCAATACCAGCGCGCCGAACAGGCACTGGCGAGCGGTTCCCCGGTGGTTGCCCCCGGCGCGCGCGTGACCAAGATCTGGAGCCCGGACGAGGGCGCCGCTCGCATGGTGGCACGGGCGTGCAAGATCGACGAGGTCGCAGGGTCGCTGGAAGCGGCGTGCAGCGGAGTGGACGCCGTCCTCGTCCTCGACGGCGATCCCGTGGAGCACGAGCGCCAGGCCGCAGCGGCGCTCGATGCCGGCCTGCCCACTTTCGTCGACAAGCCGATGGCGACAGATGTCAACTCCTGCCTGGCCTTGTACGAGCGCGCCCGGGACAGCGGGGCGCCGCTGTTTTCCGGGTCGGGGCTGCGATGGTCAAAGGAACTGCTCATCGCGCGGCGCGAGTTCGACGAGGGCTTCAACGAAAAGGTCGAGGCGATTTATGTAAAGGTGCCCAACCGGCCAGACCAGTACGCCATCCACGCCGTCGAGATGTGCAACGTGCTCCTCGGGGCGGACGTGCGCGATGTCCGCGGCCACGACGCCGGCGGCCGGGCGGTGGCGCTGCTCAGTTACGGCTCGGGCCAGAGCGCTGTCCTAGAAACGCTGCACCGCCAAGCGCGGCCGAGTTATTGCGTCGTCTGCTACGGCCAACGGCACACCCGGACGTACCACCTCTACGACACGGCTCTGCCGGCTCTCGGCTTGCTGCAAGGTTTCCTTGACATGGTGCGCACCGGTACCCCGCCGGTCCCCCAGCAAGAGGTGCTACGGATGATGGAGGTGACCCTCGCCGTCCAGCAGGCGTGTGCCTCGGGCGGTTCCGTGCAGCTCGCGCCGTACGAAGCCCCCCGTGCCGGGGCTCCCGGGCAGTAGGCGCCTAATTGAGGCCTAATTGAGGCCTAATTAAGGGCTTGATTGAGGAAGGCAGGCGAAGGAGCTGGCAAGGCCCGGCGCGCGACTAGCAGGGCGCGCTGCGCCGCTGCGTCGGCAGCCAGTGCCGCCCCCGCCTCGTTGAGCCGCCCGAGGAGGACGTCGTGGCTGGCGAGGCCAAGTTCACCGGCTGGGCCTGTGACACTAATTGCGGCGACAACGTCGCCGTCCTGGCGCATCGGCACAGCGAGGCAGCAGACGCCGACGTCGCCCTCCTCGTTGTCGAAGGCGTAGCCGAGCCGCCTTATCCTGCGTAACTCGGTTTCGAGAGCGGCCCTGCTCGTGATCGTGCGTGCCGTGCGCGCCGGGTAGGGCTCGGCGGGCAGGTGGCGCTCGAGCGCCTGCTCGTCGACGAAGGCGAGCAGGAGCTTCCCGAGACCGGTGCAGTAAGCGGAGTCGCGCGACCCGGTCGACGAGCGGAAGCGGATCGGCCGGTCGGGTTCGACCACGCTCAGGTGGAGGACCTCGCCTTCGTCGAGGATGGCGAGGTTGGACGTCTGCCCGGTGGATGCCGCCAACGCTTCGAGCACGCCCCTCACGCAGCTCGACACATCCAGCGCCCGTGTATAGGCGTCGGCGAGAGGCAGGATGGCGGGGCCGAGCCAGAAATTGGGGCTCTCGTTGACGCGTATCACGTAACCGTGGTCAACCAGCACGTTTATCAACCGGGTGAGGGTGCTCTTGGGCAGGCCGGTCCACTGTTGGAGAGGCCCGAGCCCGAGCGGCGTACCGACATGGGCGAGCGCCCGCAAGACACCGAGGCCACGCTCGAGAGCCGCCACGTGGTATGACGCCGTCCTGGCCCCATCGGCAAGCCCAGCCGGCCGGGCTGCCTCGCCAACCATGGCGGCAGCCTCGCTGTTTGGCGCCGACCGTTGGGCGTTCATGCCCCGGGGGGCCCAGCTAGCTCAAATATCGCCTGCGCCTCTACCGGGCTGTTGATCGGGAGCGCCGCCATGCCGAGCGCGGCGCGCACGGGTGGCTCGGCGCCGACGACCTCGGCGAGCAAGGAGCTGGCAGCGTCGGCTACCAGGTGCTGTTGTGTGAAACCGGGGGCGCTCGCTACGTACACGGTGAGGGACAGGACCGAGCGCACCGTTCCGAGCGAGCCAAGATGTTGACGGGTTGCCTCGAGCAGGTTGAGCGCGCACTGGCGGGCGCAACGCCGCGCAGTCTCCAGGTCGACCTCGTCGCCGACACGGCCTTCCGCAACGAGCTTGCCGTCGCGGCGCGCTACCTGCCCGGACACAAAAAGATGCTGCCCGGACTGCCTGCATGGCGAGATCGTCGAGGGGGCGTCGCTCTCGGCGTCGGGTGAACCGGCTGCCAGCTCCAAACGCCGGTCAGCGCCGCCGTCACTCATCGTCATCCCTTGAACGCGGCTGCAACAAGCCGCGTCCACTCGAGTACCGGCCGAGGGGCGGTCCCCAGGTTGTAGAGGCCGATCGCTCCCACACCGGCGTCGCGCGCCGCCGAAACCTTGGCCAGCAGCACCTCCGGCCCAGCGTGGTGCGCCGGCCAGAGTGTCTGCGCGACGAAGAGCTGGCTCGGGTTGATCGTCGCCAGATAGTAGTCGAGGTCCCGGGCGACTGCCGCCACGCTCTCGTAATAAGGCATGGCCACCAGCCGGTCGGCGTGGCGTGCCAGCCGGGCGTGGTCGATGCCTTCCATCCAGCTGAGGGGCGCCGGCCGGGCAAACACCCCAAGGCCTGCGGCCAGGGTTGCCCCTGCGCCGTGGGCAATCTCGGCCAGGTCACCGACCACTGAACTGACGAGGTCGCAGCGCATCGCCACCCAGGCTGCGAGCTCGGGGCACGAGACGAGCAAGCCGGCAAGTTCGTCGCCCGGGTCGGGGCCGCGGAGCGCGACGAGCGGTGAGTCCCAGCTCCGGCGCAATACCCCTGCAACTGTGCGGCGCAGCGACGCCCCGTCGATCCCGGTCTTGTTGCCGAGGGCCATGCATGACGGGCAGAAGCAGACCGAACGCAGGAAGCGGGTGAAAGGGTCGGCCCTCACCGCCCACAGCTCGTGGGGGTGACCATGACCGGCGACGAGGTAGGCAACGCTCTCGACGAAGAGCTCGTCGAATACCCCGAGGTCCAGCACGGCGGTGCACAGCTCGGTGATGTAGGCGCGCACAGCCGGGTTCGATGGGCAAATACCGTGTCCCGAGCGGTCGCCAAAACACGTTTCCAGGGCAGCGTCAGGCCGCGCATGCGCCAGGTCGGAATTGTGGCATGCGACCACCCAGGCCGTGAGCTTGAGGCCGTTCGCCGAAGCCGCCGCCCCGATGGCTCCGGCCAGCCCGGGCTGTTCGCGCGCCAGCCGCCCGGGCGCCAGCGCGAGGTCCGAGAAACCCGCCTCGAGGCGGAGATGGGCGACGTTGGCCTCCAGCTCGATGTCCACCTCGCGCTCGCGCCGCGGCGAAAGGAGATGGCCCGAGTGATATGCGACCGCGACCGCGAGACGGTCGCAGCCGAGGTCTCGCACCGATGCGATGGTCGTCTCGGTCCCGTCCGGGAAAAGGTCCCAGGGGTAACAGAACATCGTCAGCTCGCGCGCGCCGCCGGCCGCCGCCGGGGCCCCGTAACCGTGGGCGCTCACGGTCTCATCGCCTCGCGTAGCAGGTCCATCGTTGCGACAAGGTCCGCCGGGGCCGCCAGCGCCGGGTCGCGTCGCCCGTCGAGCACGAGCGAGCGGAACGCCGCCCATTGGGCGACGAGCTCCTGGTACCCGGCAGGGCGTTGGCCTTCGCCGTTTTCCCCGAGCGACGACAGCCTCCAGTTGCCGGCGGCGTCGGCCCAAAACGAGCCTGCAGTGCCGACGACAACCAGTTCGCTCGGCGGCACCGGCCCTGGCGACCAAATTTGTACGACCTGCACTGAAGTTTTCCCGGCCGTGAGCTCGAGCACGGCGACGTCGTCGCAACTTTTCAGGTACTCGCCCGAGCGCCTGGACGAAACGAGATCGAGCCTCGTGCCGAGGAGCCAAGCCATCCGGTCGAGGGAGTGCACCCCGTTCGTTACCACTACGCCACCGCCACTTATTGCAGGGTCGAGGTACCACTCCGCTAGATCGCCCTGCACGAGCGTAAAGGCGACGCGGTCCGAGGCCGCCAGGATGCTGCCGAGGAGGCCGCGGGCTACGACGTCATAAAGCGCCCGGATCCCCGGGTTGAAACGGGTCGACATGCCGATTGCCACTTGGGACGAGCCGGCCGAGGCGACCCTTGCCAGCAGTTGTCCGGGGTCTTCACCAGGTAGCCACGGAGGTTTTTCGACCAGGACGTGGAACCCGAGGTCCACCGCCGTCAGCGTGTCGCTCATGTGGGAGTCCGTCGGCGACGCGACGACCACCGCTGACGCCCCCTCGGACCGGTAGGGCTCGAGGACGGCTGCGAGGGCTTCGCGATCGCGTGGTCGGGCGCGTGGTCGGGGCCCAACGGGAGCCAGCACCCCCGGCCGGGCCTCGAACCTCCGGCTCACGGCGCGCGCCCGGGCCGGGTCGGTGTCGACCACACCGACCACCCTGTCGCCACACAGGCGTAGCGCCTCTGCGTGCTCGCAGCCCATTCGCCCTGCACCGACGACGACAACCCTTAGCGGCTCCATGTCCTCCCCGTACACCCGGGCACGCACCTCGTGCCGTCGGCCGCCGCCGAGCGTACCGGGCCCTGGCACTTCGTTTCTACCGATGTGGAATAACTTGTCATGTGGCCATGAGCAAGGAACGTCTCTTGCTGAGCTCCGGGATGTTCGTGGACGGCACGGGCGCTACGCCGCCACGCCTTGCCGATGTCCTCATCGAAGGAGGCCGGGTTGAGGCGGTCATTGACCGTGGCACGGGTGACCAGGCCGCCCCGAGCGAGGCTGATGGACGGCCCCCCGACCTCTCCGCCCGGGCCCTCGACTGCAGTGGTGCTCTCGTGGTGCCCGGTTTCATCGACATCCACACCCACTCCGACCTCACGTGGATTTCGACGCCCGGTTGCGACAGCAGAGTTACCCAGGGAATTACGACCGAGGTTTGCGGCAACTGCGGTATGAGCCCCGCGCCTAACGACGGAGCCGACCCCCATTTCCGGGCGACGATCTCGGTGATCGACCAGGATCCCGAAGCCCCGCTCCCGTTCTCGTCCTTTGGCGAGTACCTGGCCGAGCTCGCCGCGAGGCGCGCGGCCGTCAATATTGCGCCGCTCGTCGGCCACGGGAGCGCTCGCCAGACAGCCATCGCCCGCGGCGGCGGGAAGGCCGGCCCGAAGGAGGTGGCTTCCCTTGTCGCCGAGGCGCTCCGAGCAGGCGCGTGGGGGACGAGCCTCGGGTTGATGTACCCGCCGGGAGAAAGCGCCGGCCGGGACGAGCTGCTCGCAGTGGCGTCGGTGACCGGTTCGAGCGGCGCATTGCTGAGTGCTCACATGCGGGATTACGAGGGGAGCGGGCTCACGACCTCGGTCCGGGAGGTTTGCTCGCTTGCCGGGGCGACCGGCGCCCACCTCGAGCTGTCACACCTCCGGGTCGTGCGCGGTGAGGGCGCTTTTGTGGTGGACCGGTGCCTCGAGCTGCTCGAGGCGGCCGGGCCTGACGTGCACGGCGATGCTTACCCGTACACGGCCGGCCAGACCACGCTCTTTCAGCTCCTCACCCCTGCACTGCGCAGGGAGGGCGTCGCTGCCTTTCTCGCTGCCCGTCAGGCAGAGCGCGGGCGGTACGCCGAGGCGTTCGCGGCCGGCGGGTTCGAGCCCTCCGACATCACCGTGGTACGGGTGCGCGCTGGAGCCGACCGGGCGAGCGTAGGCCGCACGCTTGCCACCTGCGCGGCCGCTTCCGGGTTGCACTGGTCGGAGGAGGCGGTGGAGCTGCTTTGGCGCTCGGGCGGCTACGTCGACGTGGTCGTCGTAGGCTCGCGGATGGAGGAACAGGCGACGATCCTTGCCCATCCGAAAGTGATGATCGGTTCGGACGGTTTCAGCGTCTCGCTCGACTACCCGGCCGCCATCCACCCACGAGCTTTCGGGGCTTTCCCCCGTGCGCTGCGCATGCTCGTAGACGGCGGTACGACATGGGAGCAGGCGATCGCCAAGGCGACGAGCATGCCTGCGGCCAAGGCCGGCCTCGACGGCCGCGGCGTCCTGCGGCCAGGGGCCCGCGCCGACATTGCCGTCATCGAGCCGGACGTCCTTGACGCCCGGGCGACCTACGACCAGCCGCTCCAGCCTTCCAGCGGGGTGCGCCACGTCCTGACTTCGGGGGTACCGGTGCTCGAGTCCGGGCGCCAGACCGGTGCCCGTCCGGGCCGCCTGCTCCTGCGCGGTTGACGGCAGACCAGCGTCTTAGGGGCTCCTTGACGCTTCACTGTGTGCCAGGTAACATCCCGCCAACGTGGCACGCCGTTCCACGTGCGAGAGGAGAACGATGAGGTTCAAGCAGCGCATTGCAGGGGCGGCCCTTGCTGCCGCGGTAACGACCGTCCCGCTGGCAGGGGTGCTATCCACCGATGGTGCGGCGGCGACGCTCACCGCGGCGGGCACGACGACCGTGCAACTCGACGTGTTCGGTTACGACAGCGGCGTCCAGGGCTGGGCCAACTCGACCATGAAGAGTTTCGACACATCCCACAAGGGGTTGTCGCTCGCGATCACGGTTATCCCGCCGGACAGCCTGGAGCAGCTCCTGACGACGCGTTTCCAGGGTGGAGACCCGCCGG
>DATJMJ010000034.1:0-6850 GCA_035508795.1 Acidimicrobiales bacterium | reverse complement strand
CCACGGGGACCGTTCTGGCCCCTGGCTCAGAGGGCCTGAGCGTGGTCTTTACGCCGACCGACTCGACCGACTACAAGTCGGTCACGGCGACAACAACCATCTCTGTTACCACGTCGGCTTGCGTGACCACCACTGAAAACGAGTCGCTGACAGTGGCAAAGGGAACGGCCGCCTGCCTGGAGGCAGGAGGCAAGATCACCGGTTCGATCAGCGTGTCCTCGGGCGGTGCCCTCTGGGTGACAGGCGGGACGATTGGTGGCTCGTTGAGCTCGAGCGGCGCCACCGCCATCAGCATCTCGGGTGCGACCGTTACCGGCTCGGTATCCGTGACGGGTACGACCGGGCCGGTCCTGCTCGGCAGCGATTCGATCGGGGGCAGCATCAGCCTCTCCAGCAATACCGGAGGGCTGTCGCTCACCAGTGACCATGTGACTGGCTCCCTCAGCGCGTCGAGCAACTCGGCCGGAGTGACCATGACCGGCAATACGATCGGGGGCAGCGCCTCGGTGACCAGTAACACCGGAGGCGTGACGTTCACCAATAACACGATCGACGGCTCGTTGGCGATAACCAAGAATTCCGGTGTTTTCACTTACTCGGGCAATACGGTTAAGGGCTCGGTGAGCAACTCCGGGAACACCTGAGCCTTAGGGTGAACCGATAGGCCGCGCCGAAACCCCTAGATGGGCCCCGTTGCAGAGCGGACGACGGGCTCACTGCGGCCGGCGAAATGTCCTAGGTGACATTTGCCAAGAGCCTTATGGTGGCAACTCTGGTTGCGCTTCGTCAAGCTGGGCGCGATCCAGCAATGAAAACAACGACTTTTCGCGACCAGAGCGCCGAAGCGCGACCAGAGCGCGTCCCGCAGGCCCCCGGTGCCGTCGTCAACCAGTGGCTGAAGGCCTTTGGCTTGCGAAGCCACGGAGGTCGCCGTCGTCGTCGCGCCAAAACTGGGGCCGTTCGAAGCCGGCGCGCTCCAGGAGACCCTCGACAGCCGGGGCTTGGCCGCCGCCGATCTCGCACAGGAGCCAACCCCCGCCCCTCAACAAGCGACGCGACTCCTCGATGACCCGCTGCACGACGGTCAAGCCGTCGGCGCCCCCGTCGAGCGCCAAGCGCGGTTCGTAGCGCTGGACGTCGCCGGGGAGGAACTGCAAAGACCCGGTAGGCACGTACGGCGACACCGCAGTCACAACGTCGAAGCGGCCCGCACGCAGGGCCGAGCCGAGGTCGCACAGGACGACCGCCACAGCGTTGCGCCCGGCACAAGCGGCAGCGTCGGGGTGGAGCTCGGTGCCGACGACTTTTGCGCCCGGGACCGCTGCGCCAAGGTGAGCCGCAATGGCGCCGCAACCGGTACAGAGGTCGGCGGCGCTACCCCCGGCCGGGAGGAGCCGGGCTGCGCGGCGGGCGAGCTCCTCGCTCTGCGGCCTCGGCACGAATACGCCGGGGGAAATGTGGAGCGTTTGCCCGCAGAAGGACACCCGCCCGACAACCCATTCGAGTGGCTCCCCCTGTTCCCGCCGGGCGACCCATTCCTCCAAGGTGGTTAGGTCGGGGACGGTGGACAGGAGCTCGTCGGCCTCCTCCTCGGCAGCCACGCAGCCTGCGGCCTGCAGCCGGTCGATGACTTCCAAAGAGAGGTCCCGGGAGAACACGCTCACCAGTGTGCCCGGCCCCGCCCGGCCCCTGTAGCGTCTCTTGAGTGACAGAGCCAGTGAAGATCGCCATTATCGGGGGCTCGGGCCTCTATTCGCTCGGCCCGGCGGTCGAGGAGGTTTGGCCGGACACTCCCTATGGGCGGCCGAGCGACTCGGTCCGGGTGACCAGAGTGGGCGACCAGCTGGTCGCTTTCCTCCCGCGCCACGGCCGCGACCATACGATCCCGCCCCACCAGATCAACTTCCGGGCCAACCTTTTTGCCCTGTCGTCGCTCGGGGTGGAGAGGGTGATAGGGCCCTGTGCCGTCGGCAGCCTCCGGCCCGAGCTCGAGCCGGGCAGCGTCGTCATCTGCGACCAGTTCTTCGACCGGACGCGGGGCCGCCAGGACACCTTCTTCGACGGCCCGAAAGTCAGCCATCTGAGCGTCGCAGAACCGTACTGCGCCGAACTCCGCCCGCTTGCGGCAGAGGCTGCCCGGGTCGCGGGCTTCGGGGTGACCCCGGAGGGGACCGTGGTCGTTATCCAGGGCCCGAGGTTTTCGACCCGGGCCGAGTCGCAGTGGTTCAACAAGATGGGCGGCGACATCATTGGCATGACCCAGTACCCCGAGGTCGTCCTCGCCCGCGAGCTCGGGATGTGCTACGTGACGCTTGCGGTTGTGACGGACTACGACGCGGGGCTCGCCGGCCGGCCGGACGTGGCCCCGGTCACTCACGAAGAGGTGATCGCCGCCTTTGGGCGGAGCCGAGAAAAGCTTGTCCAGGCGCTCCAGCTGCTTGTAGCAAATGTGCCCGCCAAGCGTGGTTGCGACTGCGGCGCTCCAGCGGCCGGGGCGGAGTGACGCCCTAGAGCACAAAGCCGATGGCTCGGGCCGAGCGTCGAGGGCCCGGCGCCGGCGCCGATCGTCGAGCGTTCGAGCGTCGAGGGCATAGAGCGGGCGCCGGGCGGCTCGCTTCGCCGGCGCTCGAGGCCTTAGAGAGCCTGGACAGCCCGATCTATCGCAGCACGCTGCGCGTCCCATTGCTTGGCGACGTCGGAGAGCTCGCGCCTGCCCGTTGCAAATGCCCAGCACGCGAGGATGAGCGGCCGGGCGCGCATGGCGGCGCCCAACTGGGCCACCTCGCCCGGCTCGAGGTTGACGACGGACCGGTAGGCGCCGAGGGCATTGGCGAAATTGGCGGCCTTGCGCGTGCTCGATAAGGCGGCAGCCCACAGCAGGGCACCGAGCGACGCAATGCGGGGCGCCAACCCCGCACCTGCCCAATCGACAATTACGCCGCAACCGTCACGTGAACCGACGACATTGCTCGGCACGAGGTCGGGGTGGCCGAAAGCGTAGGGCAGTTCCTCGAAAGTCGGCGAGCCCGCCAAGTCGGCGGCGAGCCTGTCGTAGAGAGCCTCCTCACCCGGCGATACGCGGGGGCGCGCATGCCCGAAAAGTGACAGAGCAGCAGCCTTTTCTTCGCCCAAGCCGCAGTCGAGGGCCAAATGGTGCCAAGCGCCTCCGGGCCGCATCGCAGGCGAGGCGGACGTAGGCAGCAGATGGAGCCGGCCCATCAGGTCGCCCAGGTACCGGAAGGTCTCCTCGCCCGCCGCCGCCTTCGGCCCGGGGACGAACTCGGTCACGAGGACCGGCTGGCCCTCCTGCACCGAGACCGGCTGCGGTTGGGCTGGGCGTTCCGCGGGGATGCCTGCTCCGCAAAGCCAGTGGAGGAGGCGTGCGTCACTTTCGGCGGCTTCAGGAGGCCGGCAAACCGGGGAGACCCGGGCGACCCAGGTGGTGCCGCTCGCGAGGTCGACCCGGTGGACGCCGAGGTCCAGCTCGCGCGCCCTTTCGACACGTACGCCGTAGGTCGCCTCGATGTGCGCCGGGAGGGTTTCGGGCGCTGCCCGGTAGAGCATCCGCTCTATGAACCTGCCGGTAGCAGAAATGGTTTGGCCTCCGGTACCGCCGGTTGGCTGGGACCAGAGCGGCAGCGCGACGACAAAACCGGCGCGTTGGGCGCGTTCGGGTACCTCGGCGGGCCACCAGCGGGCTCGTGCCAGAAAAGGCCCGAGGTCATCGGCTCCGAAGGAGCTGAGGGCAGGCTCCCCCATAGCCGCTACTGCCGCCCGGAACCTCTCGGTCCTCGGGTTCGGGCCTTCATCGTCTAGGGCAGGCCTCTCGACGCTGAGCGACACCGCCAGGCGGGTCCCGGCCGTAGCGAGCAAGCGCAGATCGGTGAGCACATCTGCCAAAACGGCTGGTTCGAGGTAGACGGCGACCCCCTCGCAGAGGATTGTTGCCGGTGCGTCCGGGTCAAAACCGTGGTCAAGCAACGCCTTCGCGAGGTTGCCGTCGCGAAGGTCGTGGCTTACGAAGGTTATGTTCGCCGCCTCGATGCCGAGGCGGGCCAAGCGGGCACGCTTGTCCTCCTGGGTGCCCGGCTGGTCGACCTCCCACCAATGGGTGCCCTCCTTGTCGTAGCGGAGCGCCCGGCCGTCGTAACCGGCTCCTACTGCGACGAACTGGCGGACGCCGCGGCCGAACGAGTTGACAACGGCCCGGTCGAAAAAAGCAGTCCGCCCACGGAGGTAACGAGTCATTCCCTCGCTTTGGCTCCCAGTGGACGTCCCGGCAACGTCGCGTTGAAGGCGCTCGTCGGCGTCGGGACGGCCCCATGGTGCGGGCTCTCGCTCGAAGCCGAGCCGGTAGGCGGCCACTCGCCGAGCCGTGGGGGACGGGGAGCCTTGCGCCACCGGCCGATGCTACCGGCCGGCGTGTGCGTAGCTGCCGGCTGGCGAGGGCGCGGCTACATGCCGGCAGTCACGCTGGTGGCGATGATGGTCCCCATCTCGAGGACGCCTTTCACCGTTACCGTGTCGCCCTTTTTGAGCGTGGCGAGCTTCACTTTCTTCATGTCGACCGTGATGTGGGTCATGTCGTTGACCTTGACGGTGTACGGCTTCATGCCGACGTCCATCTTGAACGAAGTGGACGACAGCAGTTTCTCGAAGGTGCCGGACTTGGTAACTGTCATCGAGGTCATTTGGGGCGAAGCGTGAGCCGGCGCGGCCGGGCGGACGGTTGCCGCGCCGCTGGTGCCGGCTCCGGCGACCAGGAGGCTGGGGACGCTCACGGCAAGCGCCATGGGTACCACTCGGGCGACGTGTTTCAATTGCATCGTGTTTTTCTCCTTGATTTGACGGGGTTGTCAGCTGGGGATCGTGGGAGGCACGGGCCCCTGAGGGGTGGGGCCGGTTCGCGCTGATGGCGACGCTGCCCGTACGGCCCAAGCGGGCGCGTGCCGGCGGAGCCATTTGGAAGGCACCCACCCGGTCACCATGCTCCGCAGAGCGTGCGGATGTGTGACGGCAAATGCGATGTGCCCGCATACGACGGCGAACAGGGCTACGGCGAAGACGTCGTGCACGAAGGTCGCACCTGTCCTGACGCTCACCGGGAGGAAATTTCCCCAGCGGAGGATGAGGCCGGTCACGAAGAGCACGACCAGGAGGCCTCCGATGGCGTTGGTATTGAGCTTTTGGCCCGGGTTGAACTTGCCGATCGCATCCCGGCCGCGCCGCCCCAGGGAGCGCAGCCAAGCGAGCTCGCTCGGAGTGAGCCCTTTCATTTCGTGGAGGTCCGCCCGGAGCTGGGCCCCCCAGCGCCCGGCCAAAGCGACGAGCAGCGGGATGAACACCGAAACCCCGACGAAAATGTGGGTGTTCTCGACGATGAGGCGGTGCCCGACCAAGACGCTGAGAGAGGGGACGTACAGGACCGCACCGGTGACGACGAGCGTCAGCACGAGGACGGCCGTGACCCAGTGGACTGCTCGTTCGGTGCGGCTGAAGCGGGCGACCCGCTCAGGGCGCCCGGTGCGGCCCGCGCGTTCAACGCGCCCGAGGCGCCCGACGCGCCCGGGCTGCTCACGTTCCCCGTGTTCGCCGCCGGGCCCGTGCCCGGCCCGCTCAGGCGATCGGGGCGTCGTGGCGCCCATTGGAACCTCCCACCCAGGCGTTGACGGAGTAACCCTGCTGCTCCCAGAAACCCGGGACGGCTTGTTCCACGAGCGATATCGACTTCAGCCACTTGGCGGATTTGTAGCCGTACATCGGCGCGACATAGAGGCGCACCGGGCCTCCGTGGTCCGTCGTTATCGGCCCGCCGAGCATCTCGTAAGCAACGAGCACGTCGTCGCGGTGCGCCTGGTCGAGCGTGAGGCTTTCGGTATAAGTGCCGTCGTAAGACTCGAACTCGACTGCTTTTGCGGCGGCCGTCGGGCGCGCGAGAGCAATGACGTCGCGGAGCAGGACACCGGCCCAGTGGACCGAGGGCACGCGCCACCCCGTCACGCACTGGAAGTCGCGGACGAGCTCGGTGCGCGGCAGGCCCTGCAGGTCGGAGTAGGAGAGCATCAGGGGGCGCTCGACAAGACCGCCGATCGTGAGGGAGTAATCCTTCTTCTTGATGAAAGGAAAACCGCCCGTCACCGTGTAGAGGCGGAACCTGTTGGCCCCCGGGATGAGCGCTGCTATGCCGCCTCCACTCGTATTGGTCAGAGGCTGCAGCAGATCCCCCACTGCGTCCTGGATGCGCTGGCCGAAGATGGTGCCGAGCGCGCCCGCCCCGACCAACCCGAAGAAGAGGCGCCGGCCGATCGGCCTCGATTTTTCTGCCACGAAACTAGAGACGCCCGCCGGCGCTGATTGATTGCGCGCTCGTGAGAGGGGGCAGTGGCGGCGACGGGGGCGCGGGCGGCGCCGGGACGGGGATTGTCAGATCAGGTGGAGCTGGGCCGCTATTTCGGGGAGCTCCGCCATCGGCATCGCCGCGACGAGGAACATCGATTGCCGGCCCTCGGGTTCATTGACCCCGTACATCGACAAGCGCCCTTTGGTCGCCATCCACGCCTTGGACGACGACCCTTTGAGGAGGTGCGACCGGGCCGGCATCGGGAACGGTTCGGCAGACGTGGCGACGACCGCCTCCCCGCCCGACAGCTCGTAGGCCCTGACCATGAGGGGCTGGTCGGCGATGACGACGTGCTCGCCGGCCATCAGCGCCCGGCTCGGCGCAGTCCGGGGCGTGACCATGGCGGCGACGGCTGCCAGCTGGGGCGGGTCGGACGGTGAGCCGCCCCGCAGGGCGAGGCCGCCAAAGGTGCCCGCGGCCAGCACGAAAGCGAGCGCGGCTGCTACGAGC
>DATJMJ010000033.1:0-5167 GCA_035508795.1 Acidimicrobiales bacterium | reverse complement strand
TCCATCCCCATGGTACCGCTACGTCTTCGAGCCAGCTTTGATTGCCGGAACCCTTGATCTCGGCAATTTTGACCGGTGGCAGCGGCCTCAGGAGGAACCGCTCTGATGTGCGAACCTCCCTCCCGCGCTGCCTGCCTTCGCGTATAACTGCCGGCCATGGGATAGGTGCATCTGTCGGCCAAGGGTGCATCAGTACCTCGAACCCCGACTGGAGAGCTCTTTGAGAGTGTGCTCGCTCGCTGGGCCCGAAGGTCAGACCAGACGAAAGCCACCTGCCAAGATGGTAAAGGCCCGTGTCCGTCAAGCCGTAGTTTTTGAGTGCTAGCACCCCCTCAGTGGCAGAGGGGGAGACCTCGTCTCCCAGGAGCTCGTCGCGGGTAAGGATCTGGGTAGAAATATTGACGCAGTCGGGATGGTGGTCATAGATCGACATGGCACGAGCGACCACGTCGTCGTCCCACCACATCAACTGAAAATCTGCCTGCATCAGGTGGACCAAGTCGAAGCCGCGAGAAGACGCATAATCGAAGGCCACGTGGTAAGCCTCATAGAGGCTACCTACTTTCCCATTTGCCTCGACGTCGTTGTTGCCGCGAAGAACGGTTTCGACCATCGGGTCATCGGCCGCGAATTGGACCAAGTTTTCGCGGAGGCCCGGGTCAGGGCTCGCGTTGTCCAAGATCAATAGGCTGTCGCCGGGGGCCACTTCTCGCACCGAACGCACCGCGTTCATGAAGTAGGCCGGAAGACCGTGCCCCACTACTACATGCAACACTGACAGTTCATCGGTCATGGGCATCCTCGCGTTCGAACAGGCTGTCAAGCTCCCAATAGGTCTCGTGCCAGCAGCCTCAAGGCCGATAGCTTGACGCGTTCCTGAAGACCTGGGTTGACGAGCTGCGAGGAACGTATTGAATGGAGCGAAGCCACAACGTCCTGCCTGCCCCGTTCAATGAGCGCGCGGTCGAGAATTCTCTCTTGTTCCCAGTACAGGGGGAACAGGTGCCAAGCGGTCCCGCCCCCCGAGACCTGGTGGTTAGGTCGATCAGCGTTGAGCGCTTCGGTCGCGATAAAAAAGGCGCGTCCTTTGGGATCGAGCCGCCAGGGTTTGGGGTACCCGGCGTAATGCAGGACCTTCTCTTCGCCAGTTGTCGGTTCTGAGACGATGTGGTTGAACGCGCGCGGCAAGAGGCCTACGCGACCTGCCAAGAGGAAATTTAGGATATCTTGGTCGGGAAACGTGAAGCCGTGAGCCTCCTGATGGGCGACGAGCGGTAGCCATTCCTCAGCGAACCCGCCCGAGCGCCACCGCAACGGGTCGGCGGCGAAAACGCCGGAGTTGAAGTAGGCGCCCTTGCTTGCCGAATACGCTTGATTGGTGCCTTCCGTGCTCATATGGTCGAGCGTCTGCTGCCGGTCCAACACAGCGCACGCGACAACTGTCTCATTGTCGAAAAGCTGATCGCTCAAGTTGAACAGCTCGTCCCAGCCCGGCCGCAGCAGGGTGTCGCTGTCGAGCCACAGGAAAGGCTCATCCAGTGTGTCGAGGAGGCGTAGCCTGGCATAGACGACGAGGTTCCACTGATAGCGCTCGAAATTCTTGATGTCTACCCGTACATCGAGGACGCGCCCCGCTGCTCCGAATACGTCCAGAAGCTCACTGACGAGGTCTATCGCTTCGCGAGAGAGTAGGCCGTTGACGTTCGCAACCAAAAACTCAATGTTCCTGTTCGCCCCGGCCACGGCTGAGAGCGCCGAACAGGCCCATGGCCAAAGGTAGCGGTCGTCAAATGCGCATGCGACGAGCCGTCGCGAAGTACTAGGGCCACCAAGCTGGGGCCGGGCGCCGGATTGTTCGCTGTCGATCGTCATTTTATGTCCTGCAAGCTCGATGCCTTCGGGCTCGGGCTGGTAAGCCGCATGGAGACGACCGAGCCCTCGTATTCTTTTTCGGCCTTCGTTTCGCGGTGCTTGACTGCCGGTCACCGCGCTGCACGGGCACGGGCTCTTGTTGGGCTCGATGTGACCCGCCGCAGGATGTGACCTGCTGCGGCGTCCGGAGGGGGCTAACGCCAAGGACGCGTCGCGAGGCCGCTCTCGCCAGGCGAACCGATGGGCCTGCGCCGGTGGCCGCTCGGCGGGTACCACTCAGTGGGCTCGGTGGGGATCGAACCCACGACCGAGGGATTATGAGTCCCCTGCTCTGACCTCTGAGCTACGAGCCCGCTAGCCTTGAACTGCCATGATGCTAGTGGCTGGAGCTCCGGCAGCGCCTGCCCGTTAGCTCGATGGCTTCACAGGGCCCGGCTCCTGGGCATCCTATCCGCAGCCAAACTTCCGAGTCAGGGACCCTGGGGCCAAAGCTCCTTTTCGACGCTTTGCTGGCTCTGGTTGCCGAGGACGATCCTGCACCACAGCTCCGCCGACCATAGCCGGAAGCGCTCGTCCCGTCCGGCGACTTCCAGCATGTTTTGGAAATCGCGCTTTGGTACCGCAAAGACGTCCCGGAACATCCCTTCGGTGAGGAACGAGGGATCCGCGGCCTCCTCGATCCAGCTCGCCGCGTCGAACATCATGCCGTAGATCTTCCGGCGGTACGCGATGTCCCACGGCAAGAAAGAGCGCGCCACGTCGCGCAGGATACCCTTGCTCCAAGGTGTCATCCTGGCTTCGAGAGGCAGGTTCAGGGCAAGTTCGACGACGCGGGGGTCCAGGTAGGGGACCCTCGCTTCGACCGAGACCTGCATCATGTTCTTGTCCATCCGGTTGAGCAAGAAGCACAGCACCCGGTCGAAAGCCGCCAAGAGCTCCGTCTCGCATTCCCGTCTGGCTCCTGAATGATGGCTGTACGCGCTTTCGATCTCCGAGTTGGCCGGGTGCGTGCGCCTGCTTTCCCCTTCCGCGTAGGGCTTTAGGAGACTGACAAACCTTGAGGGGGCTCGTCTCGGGCCTTTCGCCAACTGCGTGAGGTTATCTATACCGGCGCGCACCGTATATGACGGCGGTGCGAGCAGCAGGTGTTCGAGGACAAGCGTCGCTTGCAGTGAAGCGGGCAAAAAATCTCGCCAAGGTTGGTGCCAGGAGTGGCGGTACCCTGCGAAAAGCTCGTCTGCGCCCTCGCCTGTCAGGAGCACCTTTATCCCGCGTTTACGGGCCCGGTCGGCCAATTGGGTAATGGTCACAGGGCTCCCGTTGGGTAGCGGAGCGCCAAAGTGGAGGGCGGCATCCACCAGGCCCCGCCTCCACTCCGACCTGGTCATTTCGAGCAGGTCGAGCTCCATCCCCAACCAATGAGCGACCTTCTTTTGAGCCTCACCTTCGTCGAGGCCAGGCGCACCTTTGTAGCGTGCCCCGAAGGCGACCATGTCTGGTTTCACTTCCAACGCCAAGGCTGCTACGAGGCTCGAATCGACTCCCCCCGAGCAGAGCACGCCGATCGGCACGTCGCCGAGCAGCGCGTCGTGAACGGCCGACCGAAGTGTGTTCTCCAATAGGCGGCTCAACCTACGACGATGAATAGTTAGTAGCTGCTCCTGGGTGGCAGGCTTGACGTGCGCCGCGACAGATGCCCAAGAGTGTGCCGTAACCTCGAGGCTGTCGAGCGACACCTCCTGGCAGGTACCTGGTGTTACCCGCTCCACCTGCGCAAAAAGCGTTGTTCGGCCTCGGTGACAAGACGAGTCGAAGATGCTGCGACAGGCGTCGTCTCGCAACCGGGGTGCAACGCCGGCAGCGAGCAGCGCCTCGGGTTCGCTCGCGAACCAAATGCCGTCCTCGGCGCGGGCCACATAGAGGGGTTTTATCCCGAACCTGTCCCGAGCGAGGAGCAGTCGCCTTCTCCCGAGATCCAAGAGCGCAACGGCGAACTGCCCGTTCAGGCGGGACAATGCCGCCGGGCCCCACTGCGATAAGGCATGCAGCAGGGTCGCAGTGTCGCCGGGAGAGGAGTAACGTTGCTCTCCCAGGTCATTGCGGAGAGCGTGGTGGTTGAATATCTCACCGTTGAACGAGATCCAGAAGCCGCCGTCTGGGTGCTGCATGGGCTGGTGAGCGTGCTCGCTCGTGTCGACGATCGCCAGCCGGGTATGGACGAGCCCGACATTGCCGATGATCTCGATCCCCGAACCATCAGGCCCCCTGTGCGCCAGCTCGTTGCGCATGGCTTCGAGACGTTCCCGAGCAGGTGCTTCGCCAACCTGGAGGACGCATCCCCCGATCCCACACATGTGCCAACTCCCATTCGACGGTAATGAGGTGCCGGTAGTTCTTGTCGGCTCACGGCGGAGTGGCCTTGAGAGCGGCCACTACGCGGCGTTCTGGCCACCAGACCTAGAGCCTGCGACCCGTGAGGATTAGCTTGAGCTGTTGCCACGGCAGGGAAGGGTTACCCTTGGACCGACGGAGTGAAGTCAAATGAGAAAAACCGCTCAGCTCTGGCCCACCCTGGCGATGACCTGTGTGGCGACCTTGCTGGTCCTGCTGGCTCCGAAGCCCGCCTTCGGCGCCTTGGCGCCTCGACCTTTCCCGCCTTCACTTCAGCCTTCGGCCGGAGCCGCCCCGCAGTTCAGCCCGTTCACACAGTTAAGAGCCCTTGGCATCTCGGCCGGCGACTACTTCGGTGCCGCAGTCGCAACGTCGGGCACTACCACCGTGGTCGGCGTCCCGTACCTAGACGGAGGCCGGGCCTTCGTCTTCGGCGAAACTTCGGGAGCCTGGCGGCAGATGGCGATGCTGCGGGGCACGGATACAGAGGCTGGCGACTACTTCGGGATCTCCGTCGCTATTTCGGGGCCCACGATCGTGGTCGGTGCCAACGGCGCCGAGCATTCCGGAAGAGCGTACGTTTTCATCAAGGGCACCAGCGGTTGGCACCAGACGGCCGAACTGAGCGGTACCGGTTTCGGCAAGGGGGCGGCCTTCGGTAGTTCGGTCGCAGTCTCGGGGGACAGCGTGGTGGTCGGGGCGCCGCTCCAAAACGTCTTCTCGGGGGCGGCCGAAGTGTTCGGGGACGGCGTCGGCGGGTGGCTCCCGGTAGCTCGGCTAACGAGCGACGAGACATCGGTCGGGAACTACTTCGGGTTCGCGGTGGCCATGGCCGGGGACGCTATTGCCGTAGGAGCGCCGGGACGGCTGGTGGGGGAGGGGCGCGCCTACATTTTCAAGCCTT
>DATJMJ010000032.1:0-18064 GCA_035508795.1 Acidimicrobiales bacterium | reverse complement strand
CCCTCACCTTGGCAAGGTGATGCTCTACCAACTGAGCCACGTCCGCGTGTGAGCAATCAGACTAGCGCCTGTGCTCGTGTCGCTGCTCTGTCTCTCGGCCAGCCCGCGAGCGAGCTCTGGCCTAGGCCTGGCCAGGCTCGGTCCAGGGCTGAGCGTTGACCCGGGAGGGTCGACTCTTCTTGCGGGGCCGGGCTGCGCAGCGCCACGCCCACGGACCTGCAGCGCCTTAGCGGCCTGAGATGGGGACCAGGCACTCGACGGGCTCACCGGCGACGCCAGGGTTGAGCACCCGGGCGAGGAGGCTCGACTTGGGGCAGGAACCGGGCTTGCCCGGGACGATTACGTCCACCACCCTCGCCACGGCGCCGCCCGAGGAGCAGCTGACTGGGGTCCCGGAGAAATGGGGTAGTTGCGAGGAGCCGCCGTTCCGCACAAGGCACCGGCCCTCGAGCGCCTCTGCTGCAGCAATGTCCTGCTTGGTCGCTTTGGCCGGCGGCTGAGTCGCCTGGTAGACAGCGGCGGCGACGATCAGTAGCGCGACGAGGATCGGGACGATCCGGTACGGCGAGCGTAGCGAGGGGCGTCGTGACATCGCGTCCGTCGGGAGATAGCGGAGCAACCCCGGGCGACCGGGAGCGCCTTGCCGACCGTCGTCCGCTCCAGCGCCAGCCCCGGCTCCAGCGCCAGCGCCACTCGCGGCCCCGGCCGCGGCCCCCGCTCCGGCTCCGGCCTTTGCAGCTTGCGCCGGCCCAGCACCAGCGCCCAACCCCTCGCTGGCGTTTGGCGCGCCCATGCGCGCCTTACCAGCCATCCCCTCTGACCAGGCCGGGGGGAGCGGAGGCGAGTCCGACCCTTCGGACCAAAGGGCCCAGCGACGTAACCCTTCGTTAAACCACATCGTCCGCCCCGACGCCGACCGCCTCCAGCGGACTCCCCGATGGACGACCTCCTCCGTCCCGGCTCCAGGTTGGCCCCCCGGCGAGCGCGCCAGCCCTGCCGAGGACCCCGCCCCCGGCGAGCGGGCCAACTTCTGCGAGCCCGCCGGCCCTTGCGAGCCAGCAGACCCCGGCGAGCCAGCCGGCACCGGCGGCGCGCCACCCGAGGGCTCGCTAGCCTCGCCCCCCCGCCCCTCGGGGC
Source organism: Acidimicrobiales bacterium (assembly GCA_035508795.1). Lineage (GTDB taxonomy): Bacteria > Actinomycetota > Acidimicrobiia > Acidimicrobiales > Palsa-688 > DATJMJ01. The sequence continues at coordinate 16,927 of DATJMJ010000032.1, read as the reverse complement.
GCCCGGAAGCTTTCTTCCTCACTTGAGCAGCCTCGACAACCGCCGGTCGGCCAGTACCTTCCCGCCCGTCTGGCAGCGGGGGCAGTACTGGAAGCTGCGGTTGGCGAGGAACACCTCCCTCACGGTGTCGCCGCACTCCGGGCAGGCCATACCGGCACGGCCGTGTACAGCCATGCCGGCCCGCTTGGCATCCTTCAGTTCCTTCGCCGCCTGGCCCAGGCTCCGTTTGACGGCGTCCCGCAGCACGCCGGTCAGGGCGTCGTAGAGGCGCGAGACCTCCTCGGCGTTCAACTTGTTGGCCGTTTTGAACGGGGACAGCTTCGCCGCCCACAGGATCTCGTCGGAGTAAGCATTGCCGACCCCGGCCAAAGTTGACTGGTCGGCGAGGACGCTCTTCAGCTGACCGCTCGAGCCCTCGAGCAGCGCCGCCAACCGGGCGCGGTCAAACCCCTCCTCCAGTGGATCCGGCCCGAGCCGGGCGACCCCTTCGACCTCAGCGACATCGCGGACCACCCACAGGGCCAACCTTTTCTCCGTCCCCTGTTCGGTCAGGTCGAAGCCGGCGCCACTCGAAAGCCCGACTCGGAGCGCCAAGGGGCCGTTGCCAGGGCGAGCTTTCGCCGGCGGCACCGGGTCCCGCCAGTGGAGCCAGCCGGCACGGGAAAAGTGAGCGACGAGCCACACGCCCCCGAGGCCAATGCGAAGGTATTTGCCTTTCCGGGTGGCGCCCTCCACCACCCGCCCGACGAGCGCTTCGATGGGCGGGTCGTAAGTCTTCAGGGCGGAAAACGAGCCCAGCTCGGCCCTTTGCACCGTCGTGCCACTTGCTTTCTCCGACACGAACAGGGCGAGAGCCTCGACTTCGGGCAGCTCGGGCACCGGTCTTGCCCTATCGCCCGCTGTGCCCGTAACCCCCCAGGCCACGGACCGAGGCCGGGAGCTGGACGACGGGTACGAACTCGGCCTGCACGACCGCCTTGATCACGAGCTGGGCGATGCGGTCGCCGCGGTGGACCTCGTAGGGGAAGACCGGGTCAGTGTTCACGAGCAGGACCATGATCTCGTCGCGGTAACCCGAGTCGATCAGACCGGGGGAATTGAGGACCGTGACGCCATGGCGGAGGGCCAGGCCGCTCCGTGGCTGGACGAAGCCGGCATAACCCTCGGGGATGGCCATGGCTATCCCGGTCGGCACGAGCGCTCGGCCCCCGGCGGCGGCGATGGTCACGTCGTTGCGCGCCCGGAGGTCTGCGCCAGCGTCGCCCGGCCGGGCGTATGCCGGCAGGTTGAGGTCGGGGTCGAGGTGGAGGACCTCGATGGCCAAATGGGCCGGCCCGTTCACGGAAGGCACACAGGACACGCTAGCGACCGGTACAGGCGCTGGCTCCCGCTCGTCCTTCGCCGCCGTGGCCGGGGTCGGGCCGGCGCCCTCCTGGCCGAGCAACCCGGCGAGTGAGCAGGCGAGCAGGCGGGCAGGCGGGCAGGTACCGGACGCCCGGCGTGCGCAGCCAATAGCGCTGGGCAGGTGCCCCCATTAGAGTCCCCGACGTGCTGGTCTGGATGGATCTCGAAATGACGGGCCTCGACCCGGCTCGCGACAGCATCGTCGAGATCGCCTCCCTCGTCACCGACGACGAGCTCGAGGTCGTCGCTGAGGGGCCCGACCTCGTCATCGCGACGCCGGCGGAGGCACTCGAGGCGATGGACGAGGTCGTCAAGCAGATGCACACCCGCAGCGGCCTCCTCGATGCCATCGCCCGCTCGACCGTGCCCCTCGAGCAGGCTGCCGCCGACACCTTCGAGTTCGTCCGCGCCCACGTACCCGAAGCTCGTAAGGTCCCCCTCTGCGGCAACTCCATCGGTACGGACCGGAGGTTCCTCGCCAGGTACATGCCCGAGATCGAGAACTACCTCCATTACCGCAGCATCGACGTCTCGACGGTGAAAGAGCTGGCACGGCGGTGGTACCCGGAGGCCTTCGCGGCGGCCCCGAAGAAGCTCGGGGCGCACCGGGCGCTCGACGACGTGAAGGAAAGCATCGCCGAACTGAAGTACTGGCGTCAGGCAATTTTTAAGGAAAGACCTTTACCTTTGGCGGCTGAACGTGGCACCATGGATGTTTAGCCAGCGCTGAAAAGCGGCGGCACCATAACGGAGGTGGAGATGACCCGAGTGATGGACACTCCTTTCCTCGACGATGCGCAGGGTCGGCGGCGCAAGAGCAGCCGGGCCACCCGGCACGCTGTCCGGAGCCACCTGCACGTCGCCTGCCTCGACGATGAGGCGCTCGACGAGGCGGTGCTCCCGGTGGTCGCCCACGATGTCGGGCGCAAAACGTCGCCCAAGGCACCAAAGGTCCCAGCACCTGGGCGTCGGGGCGGCTTCAAAGTGTGGAAGACCGCTTTTTGGAAGCGCCGGCGTCAATTGTGGGCCGAGCGCAACGCTGCCGAGAGGGCCATTGCCAGCGAGGGCTGATCCTTCCGGGCACCGGTGCCCGGCTGCCAGTTAACTCAGGTTGGCCCCTAGCCTGGCGCCCATGCTCGATGACAACGTGAAGTCCCTTGCACAAGGCAAAAATTTTGCCGCCTTGACGACCCTGCTACCCGGTGGCCGGCCTATGACCCAGGTGATGTGGGTCGACGCCGACAACGACCATGTGCTCATAAATACTGAGGTACACCGGCAAAAATTTAAGAACGTTTCCAGGGACCCCCGCGTCACGGTGACCGTCATCGACGCCGCAAACCCCTACCATTACGCCGAGGTTCGCGGCAAGGTCGTCGAAGCTGTGCGCGGGCCACAAGCGCGCGAGCACATCGACAAGCTGAGCCGGAAATATACCGGGCAGGACTACTCCAACACGATCCAAAGCGAGCGTGTCATCCTTCGCATCGAGCCCGAGCGCTCACGCCTCAACGGCTGAGCGGCCTGCGGCCCTGAGCTCTGCCCGGGTGGCTCGCCTCGCGCTGCCCGGTGGCTCGCCTCGCGCTGCTCGATGGCCTGGCCTGCCCTGCCTACCCGGTGGCTTGCGCTGCCGCTCGGCGGGACGAGCAGCACAGCGCTGGGCGAGCAGTGCGGCTATTTGGGGTCGAAGTCGAGCGCGAGCGAGTTGATGCAGTAGCGGTCCCCGGTCGGCGACGGCCCGTCGTCAAACACGTGCCCCAGGTGGCCGCCGCAGGCGCGGCAAACCACTTCGGTCCTCTTCATGCCGTGGCTGTTGTCGGCGCGTAGCTCGACGGCGGCCGCGGTGGCAGGTTCGAAGAAGCTCGGCCAGCCGGAACCGGAATCGAACTTGGTGGTGCTGTCGAAAAGGACAGCCCCACACCCGGCGCAACGGTACGAACCGTCGTCGTGGTTGTGGACGTACTTCCCTGACCATGGCCGTTCGGTCTGGGCATGGCGGAGCACCTCGTACTGTTCCGGGCTGAGGCGTGAGCGCCACTCTTCATCGCTGTGCACGGCAGCTCCGCCTTGCCCCTGTGTTGGTTGCGCTGAGGTCATCCGGCCAGGGTACAGCCGGCCTTGGCGGACAAGTCGTGCTGCCGCCCGCCCGTGGCGCGGTACGGCGAGCTGTCCCGCCGCCCGCCCGTGGCGCCACCGTCGCAGCGTCCGAGGCCGGGTGGCAGCCTCTATTAGGCTCAGGACGTGGCGATCCTTGGCTTTGGCGTCGACGTCGGCGGCTCGGGCATCAAAGGGGCGGTCGTCGACCTGGAGCAAGGCGGGCTTGCGTCCGAGCGCTTCAAAGTAGCGACGCCGCAGCCGTCGACCCCACAGGCAGTGGCGGTCGCCGTCGCCGATGTCGTGGCGCATTTCGGCTGGCAGGCGCCCTTCGGCTCGACGTTCCCGGCGGTCGTCCAAAAAGGGGTCGCCCGCACGGCGGCCAACGTCGACCCGAGCTGGGTCGGGACCAACGTCCAAAAAGTGCTCGAAGCGGCAACGGGGCTCGACGTGACTGTCGTCAACGACGCCGACGCAGCCGGGCTCGCCGAGAGCCTCTGGGGCGCTGCCAAGGGCATCGAAGGCTTGGTGGTAGTGGTAACCCTGGGTACCGGTATTGGCACCGCCCTTCTTTACGATGGGGTGCTCGTGCCCAACAGCGAGCTCGGCCACATCGAGCTCGACGGGGAAGACTACGAGGTCCGTGCTTCTGCGGCGGCCCGCGAACGCGAGGACCTCTCCTGGGAGAAGTGGGCCAAGCGCCTCCAGCGCTATTTCACTGCGCTCGAGTTCTACTTGCGGCCGAGCCTTTTTGTGGTAGGTGGCGGCGTGAGCAAGCGAGCCGAGCGGTTCCTCCCGCTGCTCGCGTTGGAAACCCCCGTCGTCGCCGCCAGGTTCCAAAACGAGGCAGGGATCGCCGGTGCTGCCTACCTCGCTTCGAAGACGGCGCCCTCGCCGCCCGCAACCCTCGGGAGCGCTGTGCCGTCCTCGCCCGAGGCTTCCAAGCCGGGCGTAGCGGTGTAATCCCCGCCTGCCCCGAGCAAGCTCTCGTCGAGCCCGGCGTCGCTGAGGCCAACCTCGCCGACCTCGCCAATCTCGTCGAGCTCGCTGCGGTCGAGGCCGGCGTCGTCTGCGCCGTCCGCCCGGTCCTCTTCTTCACCCGGGTGTTCCCCGGCCGGCCCTTCTCGTTGCTCGACCTGGTCGGCGAACTGAGTGTTGTACAGCTCGGAATAAAGACCGCCGGCGGCCAATAGTTCGTTGTGGCGGCCACGCTCGACGATCCGGCCTTGGTCGACGACGAGGATCTGGTCGGCCTCGCGGACGGTCGAGAGGCGGTGGGCGATCACGATCGACGTCCGCCCGGCGAGGGCCTTTTTGAGTGCTCGCTGGACTGCGGCTTCGGACTCTGAGTCGAGGTGCGCGGTCGCTTCGTCGAGGACCACGAGGTCGGGCGCTTTCAGGAGGAGCCGGGCGATGGCGACCCGTTGCTTTTCGCCTCCCGAAAGCCGGTAGCCCCTGTCGCCTACGAGAGTGTCGAGCCCATCGGGGAGCGACTCCACCAGCTCGAGGATCTGCGCGTCCCGGAGCGATTCCACGAGTTGCTCGTCTGTGGCGTCGGGGCGAGCGTAAAGCAGGTTGGCGCGGATGGTGTCGTGGAACAAGTGGGCGTCCTGCGTGACAACCCCGACCACCGACTGGAGAGAGCTGAGCGTTACGTCCCTCACGTCGTGGCCGTCTATGCTCACCGACCCCGACGTCACGTCGTAGAGCCGTGCCGCCAGGTGGCTGATGGTCGTCTTACCCGCACCCGAAGGCCCGACGAGGGCCAGGAGCTCGCCCTGTCGCGCAAAGAAGGAAACATCGAAAAGAATTTGCTGGCCCCCGCCGCGTTCCATCACGGCCACCGCTTCGAGCGAGGCAAGTGAGACTTCGTCCGGCCGGGGGTAGTGAAAGCCGACGTGGTCGAAGCGGACCTCCGCCGGGCCGCGCTCGAGGTCTATGGCACCCGGCTTGTCGTCGATCATCGGTGGCAGGTCGAGCACCTCGAAGACCCGGTCAAACGACACGAGCGCCGTCATCACGTCCACCTGGACATTGGAAAGTGAAGTGAGGGGGCCGTAAAGCCGTGTCAGGTACATCGTCATCGCAACCAAGGTGCCGAGGCTGAGGTCCCTGTGGACAACCATCACACCGCCGTACCCGTAGACGAGCGCGGTCGCCAAGGACGCCGTCAACATGAGCCCGGTGAAAAAAATGCGCCCGTACATGGCGGTCGTCACGCCTATATCCCGCACGCGCCCCGTCCGGGAGCGGAAAATCTCCGACTCGTAATCGGGTTTCCCGAATATCTTGACGAGGAGCGCCCCCGCCACGTTGAAGCGTTCGCTCATCATGGCGTTCATCTCGGCGTTGAGCCCGTACGCCTCCCGTGTTATTGCCGCCAGCCTCCTGCCGACCCAACGTGCGGGGAACACGAACACGGGGAGCATGAGCAACGCCAGCACCGTGATCTGCCACGACAGGACAAGCATCGCGGCAAGGGTGACCGCAACGCTTATCGTGTTGCCGATCACCGAGTTGAACGTGTCCGTGAAGGCTTGCTGGGCACCGAGCACGTCGTTGTTGAGCCGCGATATGAGAGCCCCGGTCTGGGTGCGCGTAAAAAAGGCGATCGGCATCCGCTGGATATGGGTGAACACCTTGTTGCGCATGTCGAATATGAGGCCCTCCCCCACCCGCGAGGAGATCCAGCGCTCCCAGAGCCCGAGCCCCGAGTCAAAAATGGCTAACCCGGCCATGGCCAAAGCAAGCCAGATCACGACGTCGACAGTGCCCTGGTGCGGCCCCGGAGTGGCCAAAGCGTGCGTCAAGTGGTTGACCATTGACCTCGCGAGGAGCGGGTTGACCGCGCCTACCAGCGCGTCGATCACTATGAGTACCAAAAAGAGCGTGAGGGCGGCTGTGTAGGGGCGGGCAAAGCCAAACACCCTTTTGACCGTGCCCTTTGGGAGCTTGTGCTCCGTTACCTTGCGGTCCTGGCGCATCGAGCGCATCATGCCCCAGCCGGCACCGCCCATCCCTGTGTGCATCATGTAACCACTCTCTCACCTCGAGGCTCGCGGGCGCGCGGCAATCTTGCCTGGCGCGAGTGCGTGGCACGCGGGGGCGGCTAGCACCCGGCGCACAGGCGAGCTCTGGCTGGCAGGGGGGCAGCCGGGGCGGGCGGAGCAGGGCTGACGAGCATGGCGGGGGCCGGCCTGCTAAAACACAGGTCTCGTGGAGGCAGGCCGAGGCCGTACGGCCACCTACTATGCCGCCGCCGCCCACAACGTTTCTGCTGGCCACGCCATTGCCGGCTACGCCATCGGCGCGCCAAGCGGACAATACGGCCGCAGTAACTCTGCCGGCTGCGCCACCTTGGGCGATGCCATCCCCCGTCACGCCATCCCCCGTCACGCCATCCCCCGTCACACGACGTCCCGTCACACGACGTCCCGTCACGCCACGTCCGGCCGCGCCACTTCCGGTCACGCCAATATCGGGCGCGCGGCGCCGGGCCATGCCCGCCGCCGCGCCAAGCCGGCACTGGTTATGGCGGGCCTGGCGATAGTGGTCGCTTTTTTGGCGAGCGGCTGCGGTACTTCAGGCGCGGCCGCGGCAGAACGCGACGGGGCCACTTTCCATTCCGCCTTCCACGCCGTTCCTTACGCCGTTCGGTTGGTGAAGACGGCGGTCGTCAACCCACCAATCCCAGCGCCTGCAGCAGCCGGCCGCGCAACGACCTCCACGACGACGGCAGCGCCCGGAGCCACAGCCGCCAGCTCGCTCGTTATCGCGCCTCGGACAGAGGCGAGTTTCACAGATAACTTCAACCCGTTCGACTCTTCCGCACCTCTCGAACAGATCGGCGTCACCTCCTACATATACGAGCCGCTCCTCCAGTACGACGAGCTGCAACTCGACCAGTACTACCCGTGGCTGGCGGCTTCTTGGTCTTTCAGTAGCAGCGGCTTCACGATCACGTTCAACTTGAGGAGCGGCGTGCGCTGGGACGATGGCTCCGCGTTGACGGCGGCCGATGCCGCCTACACCTTCAACCTTTTGAAGGACAACCCGGCGATAAACGACGGGATCCCGATAGTTTCAGCCGTCGCGAGCGGGCCGGCCACCTTTGTGCTCACGCTCGGCCGTCCCGGCTACGCATACCTGTACGACATAGCCAGGGTCCCGATAGTCAAGACGGGGTACGCAGCCAAGGCGCCGGTCGAGAGCTACGTCGATAGGGCGCCCGACGGGACCGGTCCATATGTGCTCGCCGGCAGGGGCGGTTACAGCCCGGCGAAGGTCGTCCTCGCCGCTCGGGCGAAATATTGGCAGGGCGAAGCGCCTGTCCGGCAGTTGGTTTTCCCCGCCTTGGCCGACAACACCGCAGTGCTTTCTTGGCTCGAGTCCGGCAAGCTCGACTGGGCGGGTAGCGAATTGCCCGAGGTCGCCGAAGACTACGTGGCACGGGATCCCAAGGAGGACCATTATTGGGCCCCGGCGGTCGACTCCATAGCCCTCGAGGTCAACTTGGCCCTGCCCGGCTTCGACAAGCTCGACGTACGCCAGGCGATCAGCGATGCGATCGACCGGGTCTCACTTTCCAAGCAGGCAGGAGGAGGCATCGACGCCCCGGTCAGTACTCTGTCCGGCCTCGTCCTGCCAACCGATGCTCAGTTCCTGGAAAAATCCGATAGCGACGACGTCGATGAAAATGGCGCCACCGGTGCCGTGGCGGCGCTCATGCGGGCAGCCGGGTACCAAATGGGCCCGCAGGGCTACTGGGCCAATGCCCGGACGGGACGGCTCGAAGTAAATATCGAGGACCCGTCGGGCACGACTCTCGAGAACGTCGCCGCCGCGGTCGCCCAGCAATTGAGCGCCTCGGGTTTCGACGCGAGCGCGAGCGCCCCACCGGCGGCGAAATGGCACAGCGACCTCGTCGACGGCACCTTCGAAGCCTCTGTCGTGACCGGGACTTCGGGGCCTTCTCCGTTTTACATGTACCAGGGTTGGCTCGACGCCTCACTGGTCAGCGGTGGCCGGGCGACGAGCGGAGACTACGAACGATTCAGCGCCACCACGATGCCGGGCGTCGCCCCAGCAGTCGCCTCGGACCTCCAAAGTTTCACCAATAGCCTCTCCGACTCCCCCGGAGCGCTCGCGGCTGTCAGCTCGCTTGCTGCCATCGTCGCTCGCGAGCTCCCGGTCGTCCCACTGCTGTACGGCGGGGCCTGGGGCGAGTTCAGCTCGCGGCATATGACCGGTTGGCCAAGTAGCCAAAACCCGTACGAACCGGCAACCCCGAGAGGCGCTTTCGCAGAGTACACGGTCCTCCAGCTGTCTCCGGTGACCTGACCGCGAGGGACGGGACGTTACAGTAAGTGCTTTCTGGTTATCTGCTCAGAGTTCTTTCAGGATTTTTTGAGAGGCTGAGACAATGGCGAGCGCATTCGACGCGAGCGACGCGGGCAATTGGGACGGGGACTTCACGCCACCCCCACCACCCCCGCTGGCGCCGGTCCCACTCCCCCACTCGGCCGGGCCGGCACCCGCGGGTAGCGCTCCGGACGAGAGAGGCGCACGCAAGCCCGAGCACCGCAGGCGGGCTGCGTTCGTGGCCTCGCTCATCGCCACCGCCCTCGTCGCCGGGGGCCTCGGCGCAGCGATCGCTCTCGTGGCCCGCAGCGGCGGCCCTGCGGTAAAGCCCGGGGCCCTCAAGCTGCCCACAACCGGCGATGGGGCCGCTGCGGGCACCTCAGGGCTCGATGTCCAGGCAATCGCGGCGACTGTGGAGAAGGCGACAGTCGACATAACCGCTGTGGGCCCAGAGCAAGGTGAAGACGAAGGCACGGGCATGGTGCTGACGGCGTCGGGTGTCGTGCTCACCAACAACCACGTCATCGAGGGTTCCACCCAACTGAGCGCCCAGGTCGATGGCACCGGCCCGGTCTACAGCGCCACCGTCGTCGGTACCGACGCGTCCGCCGACGTGGCAGTCCTCCGTTTGCACGGCGGGGGCCCGTGGCAAACGGTACATATCGGCAATTCGGCTTCGGTTTCGGTTGGCGACGCCGTCGTCGCAGTCGGCAACTCGCTCGACCTCCCGGGGCCCGAGACGGTCACGACCGGTCTGATCTCCGCCGCCGGCAGGACGATCACGATCGGGGACCCCACCATCGGGACCACCGAGACCCTTCCCGGTCTCCTCCAGACTTCGGCAGCGATCAGCTCGGGAAATTCCGGCGGCCCATTGGTCGATTCCAGTGGTGAGGTGATCGGGATGACCACGGCTGCCGCCACCTCCACAGGGCCAGGCCAGACTGCCTCCGACGTGGGCTTTGCAATACCGATAGACAGGGCCATTTCGATCGAGCACCAAATAATGCGGGGCCGGCCGAGCGCGGCCGTCGAGATCGGGTCGCCCCCCGCAACGGGCTTGGACCTCGTGAGCGTCCCGTGCGCCGAGGGCTTCGACGGTTGCCTCCCGCTCGGCTTCGGAGAGTTCGGCGAGGCTCCTCTCGGTAACTTCGGGATCTACCAGCCCCCCGTGGCGCAAGGAGCCGTCGTGGCTGCCGTCGAACACAGGGCCCCTACGCCCGGGCCGGGGCTGGCCGTCGGAGATGTCATCACCTCGTTCGACGGCCACGCCGTGGATTCGCCCGAACAGGTCTCCTCCTTGGTTTCTGGCCTGAAGGTCGGGCAGGAGGTCGGCCTGGCATGGGTGAACCAAAATGGCTCCCATGGTTCTGGCACGCTCGAGCTCGTCCGGGGCCCAAACCTCTGACCGGGACCGGTCCTCTGGCTGAGACCGGAAGGCCGGCTGAGAGCTCCGGCCCGGACCGGCCTGCTTCCAGCTTGCGCTACGGGGACCCGTGGGCAGACGCCCCCGGGGAGCGCGACCCGCTGCGGCGCCTGAGGGGCCGCCTAGTACTACCGGTCACGGTTTGGCTCGCGAACGCCTCCGGGACGGGCTACGAGGTCGGGCTCACGGTGTCGTCGGTCTTGGTTGCCCAGGGTGACCCGGCGATGCTGGCCGGCCTCGTGTCACCTGCATCGGAGCTTGCCGACGTCCTCACGTCCGGCCCGAGCTGCTTCGCGGCCCACGTGCTCTCGGCGCAGCACAAGCGGCTCGCTCAGCATTTCGCAGGCGAGCTCCCGGCGCCTGCGGACCTCCTGACGACACGGCCGTCTGCGTACGGCCCCCTGCTCGAGGCGGCCGGCGACAGGTTGCTCTGCCGGACAGTTTCCACAAAACCCTTCGGGTGGTCCCTCCTCGTCGAAGCCGAGGTCGCAGAAGCGCAGGTGGGCGCGGCCGGCAAGGCGCTCGCCTGGTGGCGAGGCGGCTTTCAGGTGCTCCCCGCCCCTGGCTCCGCCCCCCCTGGTGCCGGCCGCGACGCCGGCCGCGACGCCGACGCCCGCCGTGACGGGGACCACCCGGTCACCAGATAACCTAAGGAAGTGGCTCAGGCGGACGAAGAAACCTTCCAGCAGACCGAGCAGTCAGGCTCGTACCGGCCGTCGGAGGGCCTGCCGTTGGCCGACGGCGACGGCGAGGGTGAAAGCGGCGAGCCGCCTGCTGTCAAGGCTCCCCAAAAGCAGGGTCACGGGAACGCGATATTCGAATGGGCGCTCATCGTCATCGTGGCGCTTGTGGCGGCACTTCTCATCAAGGCGTTCGCCATCCAGGCCTTTTTCATCCCTTCCGCCTCGATGGAACCAACCCTTGTCCCGGGCGACCGCGTGCTCGTCAACAAGCTGTCCTACGACCTCCACAGCGTGCACACCGGCGACATCATCGTCTTCCGCCGGCCCCCCGAGGACACTTCCTCTGACGTCGGGGACCTGATCAAGAGGGTCATAGGCTTGCCAGGCCAGGTGATCTACGTGGCCAACTGCCGCGTGTACATCGACGGCAAGGAGCTCGCCCAGCCCTACCTTCCCAAAGGCTGGGGGGACCCGGGTTCGGAGTACTGCACGACCTGGGTCACCGGTCCCGGCACGGCGGATCTCCCCGATCCCTACACGGTCCCCAAAGGCGACTTCTTCGTCATGGGCGACAACAGGATGGACTCGGACGACTCCCGCTATTGGGGCCCGCTACCGGCCAAGTACGTCGTAGGCCGGGCGTTCCTCAGGATGTGGCCGCCGAGCCGCATAGGTCTCCTCTAGTAGTAGTGGTCGCCTAGTGGCTGCCAAATGGTGGGCGCTCGTCGCGGTCTGCACTGGCACCTTCATGCTCTTGCTGGACGTGACGATCGTGATCGTCGCCCTCCCGTCCATCCAGACCGAGCTGCATGCCAGCTTCAACGACGTCGAGTGGGTCGTCGACGCCTACGCCTTGACCCTTGCGTCGCTCCTGCTGACGACCGGCGTGCTCGCCGACCGCTACGGCAGGAAGCTGCTGTTCACGATAGGGCTCGTGATCTTCACTCTCGGCTCGCTCACCTGCGGGCTGGCGCAGTCCCCACTGATGCTGATCGTCTCGCGGAGCGCCCAGGGCATCGGCGGGGCGATCATGTTCGCAACCTCGCTGGCGCTGCTCGCGCAGGCTTTCCGCGGTAGGGACCGTGGGATCGCTTTTGGGATCTGGGGGGCTATCACTGGCATCGCCGTGTCAACTGGGCCCGTGCTCGGCGGTGCGATTACCACCGGCATCAGCTGGCGGGGCATCTTCTTGGTAAACGTCCCGATCGGTATCGCAGCCATCGGGGTGACAGTCCTCAAGCTCGAGGAGTCTCGCGAGGAGCACCCCGGCCGTCCCGACTGGCTCGGCTTTGCGCTCCTCACGGGCGGCCTCGTAAGCCTGATCTATGGGTTGACGAGGGCGAGCGAGACCAGCTGGAGCAACAGCGCGGTAATCATCGGCCTTGCGCTGGGTGGCGTCTTGCTCTTCGGTTTCCTCCTCAACGAGGCTTTTGGCGCCCACCCTCTCTTCGACCTCTCGCTGTTCAGGGTGCCCACCTTTGTCGGCGGCCTGTCGGCTGCCTTCACCATGAACGGTTCTCTCTTCGCCGTCCTGCTCTTCCTCGTCCTTTACCTGCAGGACATCCTCGGCTTCTCGGCGTTGCACACAGGCCTCTGCCTGCTCACTTCCACCGGTGGGATGTTCTTCGCGGCCGCTGCCTCGGGCCGGCTGAGCGAGCACGTGCCGGTCCGCTACCTGATAGCTCCCGGCTTGTTCCTGGTGGGCGTCGGGCTCGTCCTCATGACGGGGCTCAACGGGTCGAGCGGCTGGACGCACCTCCTCCCGGGCCTCATCATTTCGGGCATCGGGTCGGGCCTGGTAAACCCGCCCTTGGCGTCGACGGCCGTCGGGGTCGTGCTCTACCAAAGGGCCGGCATGGCCTCGGGGGTCAACTCCACTTTCCGCCAGATCGGTTTCGCTACGTCGATCGCCGCATTGGGGACGGTGTTCGCCACGATCCTGCGCGACCACCTCCAGTCGAAGCTGGCGTCCTCACCCGCCCTCAAGGACCACGCCGCCAGCATCGCATCACTGGTCCGCCAGGGCGACGTGGGCCAAGCAGTCCACAGCGTCCCGCCCGCAGCCCGCTCACAGCTCGCCTACGCGATCCGTTCGAGCTTCGCGTCGGGCGTCGACGACCTGTTCCTCGTTACCGGGATCATCGCGTTCGTCGGTGCCGTCGCCGCTCTCTGCCTCATCAGGCGCAAGGACTTCATACCTCGCGGCGTCCCCGCTCAAGCCGTCCAGGAGGCCAGTGGCGACCGGCCTGGTGTGGCGTCCGCACCCGCCGCTGCTGGCGCACCGTCGTAACCCAGCGGCCCGCGTAGATCTCCTGGCCGCCCACCTCGGCCCTCCACGTCATGCCGTCGAGCACCGGCCCGGGGGCATGCTTGCCGCAACATACGACGACCTCAAGTTGCGGCGTCGCGACCGGTGCCAGGGAGGCGTCGGCGAAACGTAGCGCAGCTGCATCGAGCTCCACGCGCAACCCGTGCCGTACCACCTGATCGGCGATCGCCGCCCCGTCGGGCATGGCCCCGGCATCACCAATGTCCACGTAGACGGTCCTGATCCCGGGGGCCCTCACCGAAGCTGCGACGGCCCGCCACGATCTCTCGCCAAAGTGGCTGGACTTCCCGGTCATCGGCACCGGCCCGAGCACGAAAGCCGCCGCCGCCAAACAGGCGATTACCCCGGCTCCGGCGGGTAAGGCCAACTTCATCTGCCTGAAGGGGGCACGTGCTCTTGCTGCGATGGCGGAGGTACTTTTGCTCAGCGCCCGAGCCAGCGAAGGCGCAAGCACCATCCAAACCGCCAGCCAGAGCGGGACCAGGATCGCCCCGGCCCAAAAGATCAAGTAGGGGTACAGCTGGCCGTAGACCAGGTGCACCGAAAGCCCCATGGCAAGCAGCCCCGCAAGCGAAGCTCCGGCGAGCGAAAAAGGCAGCCGCTGGCGGCGCACAACGGCGAGGACGACCACTGCCGCAGCGAGCGCCAGGTAAAGGACGTACCAGGGCACTCCAAAGGTGCCGCCCTTCAACAACCAGGCGGGGTCGGAGTCGTGGTTGCCGTCGAGAGCGCCGGTCCGGAAGGGGAACGACCCCAACACAGTGCTGAGCGCCTTCAGCGATGTCCCCAAGCTGTGCTGGCCGGCATGGGTGGTGAAGAAGTCGTAGACGGCCGCAAGGTTGCCATGCCCGCCCGACAGCTGCTGCACAACAGTCGGCGCCCACACCACGGCCATCGCCCCACCCAAGGCCGCAGCTCCCGCGCGCCACCTTGTGCTGAACCAGCCCCACCTGGCCGGGGCCCACTTGGCCGCGCCGGTCCGGCTCTCGTCGCGGTCTCGGAGCAGGTGCGCCCCAAACCGAAGCACGGGCGCCACCACGAGCACGGACAGGGCCATGAGGAGCGTGCTGATCTCGGTCTGGCAGAGAAAGGAAGCGCAGATCGCGGCCCCGACCGTTGCGGGCCAGGGCTGGCGGTTGACTGCCACATCGGCGACCAGGAGCACCAAGAGCGCGGCAGGCAGCGCGACAGCGTACGGCGCCCAGACCGTACCCAAGCGGTCCACGCCGAAGGACCATTCGAAGCCGACCACGAGGACGGCTGCTACCCATGAGGTAAGGCCGGGCCGAAGCCGCCACGCCATTATGACAATGGCGACCGCCGCTGCCGCCTGGACCAGGTAAAACCCCGTTACGAGGGAAATGGTCGAGCCACCCCCCACCCAGCGCGCCACCCCGAGCATCGCAAGCCACATCGGCCCGAGGTGGTGCCAGCCGTAGCGGTCGTAGACGCCCAGCAGGTTGCGGCCGAGGAGGGTGTTCCGTGCCTCGATGTCGATGAGCGCCTGGTCCCCCCAAAGCCAGATCTGTCCCCGGGCGACTATTGCACTTACCGCTTCGGCCAACAGCGGGAGTGCCGCGACCAGAGCCGGCAGGAGCACGGGCGCGAGGTGGCGGGCCCTGGCGATGCGTTTTGTGCCCATCTGAGGTGGTCGGTGCGGGGCTGTAGGGGGCGCCGTTGCAGCGGCAGTTGACCGGGGCTGCTGGCGCTGGGCCCCGTGCGGACGACGGTACTGGGTACGGGACGGGCGTGTCATCTGCTTGCTAGAGCGGCGGCCTCCGGCCGGCCCAGGGCATGGCCTCCTCCAACTGGGCCGCCACCCGGAGCAGCAGGGCTTCCTGCCAGGGCCCGGCGGCGAGCTGGGCCCCCACCGGGAGGCCACTTGGCCCCTCGTGCAGCGGCAAGGAGATCGCCGGCTGGCCGGTGACGTTGAAGCCCGACGTCATGACCGCCATCTGGAAGACCTGGAGGGGAGGTGACCCGCTAGTAGCCGAGCCATGGGCGGCCGCAATGACCTCACCGGCGAGCGGCGGCTGGATCGTCATCGTCGGCGTGAGCATCAAGTCGAACTCCTCGCCCCAGCGTTGGACGAACTTCCTCGATTCACGTTGCAACAAGTGCACCGCCTTGACGTACGTGAGGCTGTCCACGGCGAGGGCGGCCGACCTTGCCGCCTGGATATGGGGCTCAGCCTTGTCCCAGTCGACGTCGTCGTAGTCGGCGAGGCCGGTGTTGGAGACCGTGAAAAACGCCGCCACGAACTCGTCCCCAAACTCGAGCACCGTCGGTTGCACCTCGTGCCCGAGCGCCTCCATCGCCTTTGCGGCTTGCCTGACGGCCTCTTTGCAAGGTCCTTCGACCGGGAGGCCGAAAGGCGCGTCCTCCACCACACCGACCCGCAGCCGGCCCGGTGCCGCCCCAACCTCGTCCAGGAACGGCCGCTCGGGCTCCGGTGCGTTGTACCACTGCCCGGGGCTCGGCCCTCGCGTCACGTCGAGGACCGCCGCCGTATCTGCAACGTCCCGGGTGAGCACCCCCGGGACTGTCGCCCCTTCCCACGAGGTATAGAGAGTGGGTACCCGCCCCCGGCTCACTTTCAGGCCGACCAAGCCGCAGCACGAGGCCGGGATCCTTATCGAGCCGCCGCCGTCGTTGCCCTGCGCCACGCTGAACATCCCGGCCGCCACCGCCGCCCCCGCTCCCCCGCTCGACCCGCCCGGCGTGCGGCCCAGGTCCCAGGGATTGCGCGACACGCCAAAGCGCACGTTTTCGGCCACCGTGAGCGGGCCGAACTCAGGCACGTTGGTGAGCCCGGTGAGGATGAACCCGGCACGCCTCAAAGCCTCGACAATTAGCTCACTTTCTCCGCAGGAGGCCCCGGGGAGGGCCGAGGAACCATACGTGACGGGCCAACCTTGGACCGGTGTGAGATCCTTGATCGGCATCGGGACCCCGTGAAAAGGAGCAAGATCCTCGGACCGAAGTACCTCCGACTCGGCGCGCTTGGCCCACGACATGGCCTCGTCGTCGTTGCGCCAAACCAAAGCGTTTACCTTGCCGTTGACCTCGTCTACCCTCCGCAGGCTCGCCTCGAGCAACTCCACAGGGCTCACTTGCCGGTCCCTTATTGCCGCCGCGAGGGCGCGGGCGCTCATGTTGAGGAGGTCCTTCTCCGGCATGGCTCTCGACGCTAGCGCGCCTGGGGCCGTAGCCTGCCCGGGCCGGCCGGAGACCCTCCCCCGACATGGACGGTCCAGGAACGTCCAGGAAACGGGCAGGCTCAGGAGGTTTATCGAATGCGCCGGAAAATCCCAAGCAAAACTGGCCGTGATTGCTCCGGGACGCAGTCATAGGCGACGAAACCGGCCGCCCTGGGGCCCACCCGGTGCCTCGGGCGTAGCCCTACCCGGTGCCTCGGGGCGTAGCCCTACCCGGCGCCGCCGGTGCCAACCCACTCAGGCCCGGGAAGATGCCCCTCTTTCGGGAGCGGGGCCTGCGGGGGCGGGTGCTCGGCCTGCCACGCGGCCTGCACGGCTGCGGCGACCTTTTCGTGAACCCTCGGCTGGAACATCGAGGGCACGACAATGCCCAGCGCGAGCTCTTCGTCGCTCACCGACCCGGCCAATGCCC
>DATJMJ010000031.1:0-21189 GCA_035508795.1 Acidimicrobiales bacterium | reverse complement strand
CAACGCTGATGAAAGCCCCTTCGGCAAGAAAGATCGCCGAGCCGACGACGGCCGGCCTCGAAAAGCGGGTCGCCCGTCCGGCACACAAGGCCCCGACTATCGACCCGGCGCCGAGAGCGGCCAGCAAGCCCCCGTAACCTGCCGCCCCGGCACGGAAGGGGCCGTGCGCCAGCGCGGGCAGCGCAACCTCGGCCATCCCACCCGAGCCGAGGTTGGCAGCGAGGATGACGACAAAGATGACCTGCAGTACCGCCTCGGAACGTGCCAACTGCCACAACGTCGATGCTTTTGCGGCCGAGTCCGCGTGGGCGGCCATGTCAGCCTCGCCCGCCACGTCCGGGTGGCCCGCAGTGCCTGAGGCCGGCGCTGCTACGTGACGGGCCCTTTGCGCGGCTCGGATACCGGCGAGCGAAAGCACTGAAGCCACGAACGTCGCAGCGTCGGCTGCGAATGCCGGTCCGGGGCCCGCCAATGCCACAACCGTCCCGCCGATCGCCGGCCCGATCAGAGTCGAGAGCTGGGACAGCCCTGTCGAAAGACCGTTGCCGGCTTGCAGCTCCTCAGCGGGCAAAAGAGCCGGTATGACGGACATCGACCCTGGCAGGAAAATACCCTCACCCGCGCCGATCACTACCGCTATCGGCACCAGGACGATGGGCCGGGGGGGACCTGTCAGGACCGCCGCCGATAGCGCCGCTACCGCCAGGGCGCGCGCAGCGTCGGAGCCCATCATCACTGTCCAGGGGCGCCAGCGGTCACTCGCGTGACCTCCCAGGACCAGCAAGACAGTCCGTGGTACCCCGTAGGCAGCCAACACGGTCCCGAGGAGGACCGCGCCACCGTGAGCCGAAAGTACGTACCAGGGAAGGGCGACGGCATAAAAGGCGTCCCCGATGTTCGACGTGAGCTGACCTCCGACCAGCAGGCGGAAATCCCGGTGGCGAAAGGGCCCCCGGCCGGTGGCCCGCTTCACCGCAGTGGCCCGCCTGCAGGGGTCATCGCGCTCGGCAAGCCGGGGAGCGCGAGCGGGTAAGTGAACACGACGACTTCGACCGGTACCGACCCGGCCGGACGTTTAGCCGGGTCCGCCAGCCGCTCTTGGCAGCGAGGCAGCAAGAACTCCGCGAGCTCCTGGTTGAGCGCCGCGAGTTCTTCAGCAGTCAGGTAAAAGATGAAGTCGCTGCTGTCAGCTGCACGTCGCCACTCCTCGGGGTAGGAGGCCCGGGATTCGAGCCAGGTCCGCAGCCGGTCCAGCTGGCGCTCCCGCAGCAGGCGGACCAACGCAAACGAGGCGAGAGCGGCTTCGGGGTCCTCCGAAGGTTCGGATATCTGCATCCCGATAGACGTCATCCGCCAGGGCCGGGCGCGTCCCTTGCCGCCCCCGGCCTCCTCGACGAACCCGTACTTCGCGAGCTGACGGAGGTGGAACGAGCAGGTAGTAGCCGACTCGCCGATCCGTTTTCCCACCTCCGTAGCCGTCATCGGGCCTTCGACGATGAGTTGCTCGAGAAGGGCGATACGGACCGGGTGCGTCAGAGCACGCAAGGTTTGGGCGTCGTTGATCTTTCGCAGGGTTTCGAGAGACATCTCTCGAAAGTATTCTCTCGAGAGTTCTCTGTCAATATTCGGTGGCGTCGCCTCGAAGGCGGGAGCCCGAAGGCTGCCGCCCCGCTCAGGCCTTGGGCGGTGGCACCACTTGAAGGTGCAGCTCGGCGAGCTGCTTGGGGGTGACCGGCGCCGGCGCGCCCATCATCAGGTCACGAGCGGTTTGGTTGAGGGGGAAAGCGATCACCTCGCGGATGTTGGGCTGGTCTTCGAGCAGCATGAAGAGGCGGTCCACCCCGGGCGCGATGCCGGCGTGAGGGGGAGGCCCGTAGCGGAAAGCGTGCCAGAGGGCCGGGAACGACCGCTCCAGCCGCTCGCGGGGGTAACCCGCTATCGCAAAGGCTTTTTCCATCACCTCGGGCAGGTGGTTGCGCACGGCCCCCGAAGAAAGCTCGAGCCCGTTGCACACGACGTCGTACTGGAAGGCGAGGACCTCTCCCGGCTCTTTTGTCTCGAGGGCTTCGAGGCCGCCCTGGGGCATCGAGAACGGGTTGTGAGAGAAAGCCCACCCTCCCGTCTCGGGGTCGGGCTCGAACATCGGGAAGTCGACTATCCAGCAGAACGCCAGCACGTCCGGGCTCGCAAGGTCGAGGTCACGTCCGAGCGCCGAGCGGACCTGGCCGAGGGGGACGCTCGCGACCGAGGGCGGCCCGGTGCAGGTGAGGACGGCGTCGCCCCTCTCGGCCCGTGCGGCTGAGACAACCGAGCCGATCTCGTCGGCGGTCAGCTTCCGGCTGAGCGGTCCCTTTGCCTCGCTGCCGTCGGCGGGCAGCTGGAGCCAGCTGCCGATCGTGCCCGAAGCCTTCGCCCCATCCGCGAAGGCGTCGAACCAGCTGCGGGGCCGGTCGCACCCTCCGGGCACGCGGAGAGCTCTCAGGGCGTGGCGCCGGGTGACGGCTTCGGCAAACATCGGCAGCTCGGTCCGTCCCGCGAGCGCACCGGTGAAATCGGCGACTTCGAGCCCGAAGCGAAGGTCAGGCTTGTCGGTGCCGTAAAGGGTGAGGGCGTCGGAGTAGCGCAGCCGGGGATAGGGCGACGGGGCGGTCTTGTCCGTAAATGTCGCGACGAGACGGCCAAAAAGGAGCTCGACTTCCCTGAAGACGTCCTCCTGGGTGGCGAAGGCCATCTCGAGGTCGATCTGGTAAAACTCCCCCGGGCTCCTGTCTGCTCGTGACGCCTCGTCCCGGAAGCACGGCGCCAGCTGGAAGTAGCGCTCGATGCCCGAGACCATGAGGAGCTGTTTGAACTGCTGGGGGGCCTGGGGGAGGGCGTAGAACTCGCCCGGGTAGAGCCGGCTCGGCACGAGGTAGTCACGGGCGCCTTCGGGCGACGAAGCCGTCAGGACCGGGGTCTGCACCTCGACGAAGCCCCGCCCCGACAGGTGGCCCCTTATCGCCTGCGTGAACCTTGCCCTCTTGGCCAGGCGCTCGGCGAGAGGCCCCCGCCTGATGTCCAGGTAGCGGTAAGTGAGGCGGGCTTCTTCGCCCACCTCCGAATCGCGCTCGACGGGGAAGGGCAGGATCTCGGCCGAGGAAAGTACCTCGACCTCGTCGACCTCGACCTCCACCGCACCCGTCGCCAGCTTGGGGTTGACGGTGTCGGCAGGCCGTGCGACGACGCGGCCGTCTATTGCCACGACGCTCTCCACACGCAGGCGCGAGAGCGTCTCGAACGCTGTCCGCCCTGGGTGGCACACCAATTGGACGACCCGTGCCCGGTAGTCTCCCCGGGCGTAGTCGGCACCCGGGCCGGCAAGGTCGGCCTCAGCTCCGGCCGGGTCGCGCAGGTCCACGAACAGGAGCCCTCCGTGGTCGCGTTTGGCAGCTACCCACCCGGCCAGGCGGACTGACCGGCCGATGTCAGCCGGCCGGAGCGAGCCGCTCCTCACGTCTCGGTAGCGGTTGGGGACGAAGGTTTCGTCGGGATGTTCCTCGAGCATGTCGCGTCGAGGTTACCGGCAGCGGCACTGGCGCTCGTGCCCGGTGCGTAGGCTGGTGAGCTGCACGGTCGGCGACCGTGGGACAACTGACAGGACAGACGGTAGGACGGGACGGGGTACAGGGAGGCAATCACATGACGAACTCGGGCAACAGCTTCGGAGCGCGCGGCGACCTTGGGGTCGGGGACAGGTCCTTCGAGGTCTTCGGTCTATCCGCTCTCGACGGGCCGGGCCGCGATGTCGGGAGGTTGCCGTTCTCGTTGAAGATCCTGCTCGAAAACCTCCTCCGCCACGAGGACGGCGTGAACGTGACCCCGGAGAGCATCGAGGCGCTCGCCTCTTGGGGGTCCGCCACCGAAGCCGGGGGGGAGAGGCGCGAGGCCGCCCGCCAGGTACAGGTGGCGTTTTCGCCGGCCCGGATCCTGATGCAGGACTTCACGGGCGTGCCGGTCGTGGCTGACCTGGCGGCCATGCGTGACGCCATGGTTGCCATCGGCGGTGACGCCGGCGCCGTCCAGCCCCAGGTCCCTGCCGAGCTCGTGATCGACCACTCGATAATCGCCGACTACGCCGGGCGGCCGGACGCTCTGGTGCGGAACTCCGAGCTCGAGTTCTCGCGGAACGAGGAGCGCTACCGGTTCCTGCGCTGGGGCCAGCAAGCGTTCCACACCCTCAAAGTCGTCCCGCCCAACACTGGGATATGCCACCAGGTAAACCTCGAGTACCTGTCGCGGGTGGTCTTCGGGGAGGCCGGGGCGGCCTACCCCGACACCCTGCTCGGCACGGACTCCCACACGACGATGGTCAACGGGCTCTCCGTGCTCGGCTGGGGTGTCGGCGGGATCGAGGCCGAGGCGGCCATGCTCGGCGAGCCAGTGACGATGCTGATACCCGACGTCGTCGGTTTCAAGCTGACGGGACAGTTGCCGGACGGGTCGACTGCGACCGACCTCGTGCTCACGGTGACAGAGTTGTTGCGCAAGCACGGCGTTGTCGGCAAGTTCGTCGAATTTTACGGCGAAGGGGTCGCCCGGGTGGCGGTCTACAACAGGGCCACGATCGGCAACATGTCGCCCGAGTACGGCTCGACGTGCGCGATATTTCCCATCGACGAAGAAACGTTGCGCTACATGCGTTTTACGGGCCGCTCCGAGGAGCAGGTGAAGCTGGTCGAGGTGTACGCGAAGTCGCAGGGCCTCTGGCACGACCCGTCTTCGGAGCCGGTGTACTCCGAGCGCGTCGAGCTCGACCTCTCCACGGTCGAGCCGAGCATCGCCGGGCCGGCCCGGCCGCAGGACCGGGTGCCGCTGCGGCGCGCAAAGGTTGCCTTCGGCGAGTCTCTCGCCAAATTGGCCGGAAAAGAGACGAGCCCTGCGACGCGCGAGCGGGTCGCGGTTACCGGCGGCGGGCAGGGGGGGAGTGGCGGGTACGACGTGGGCGACGGCGACGTAGTGATCGCAGCCATTACGAGTTGCACCAATACCTCCAACCCTGACGTCATGGTGGCGGCCGGCCTGCTCGCAAAACATGCCGTCGAAAGGGGCCTTTCGGTCAAGCCCTGGGTCAAGACCTCGCTCGCCCCGGGGTCGAAGGTCGTGATGGACTACTACGACCGGGCAGGGTTGACGCCCTACCTGGACAAACTCGGCTTCGGCCTGGTTGGTTTCGGCTGCACGACCTGCATCGGCAACAGCGGCCCGCTCCTGCCCGGCGTCTCGGAGGCCGTCGCCAAAGGCGGCCTTTCGGTCGTGTCGGTGCTCTCGGGTAACCGCAACTTCGAAGGCCGCATCAACCCGGACGTGCGGATGAACTACCTCGCTTCGCCCCCGCTCGTGGTCGCCTACGCCATCGCAGGGTCGATGGACAGCGATATCGTGTCGGAGCCTCTCGGGACCGGGGTCGACGGCGAGCCGGTTTACCTGCGTGACATCTGGCCGAGCGCTGGCGAGGTGGCCGCCGTCGTCAACGAGTCGATCGCGGCGGACATGTTCGAAAAGAGCTACGCAGAGGTTTTCCAAGGCGACGAGCGCTGGGTTTCTCTCGAGGTACCCCAGGGTGCCCTCTACGAGTGGGGCGAGGGGTCTACCTACGTCAGGCGCCCTCCCTACTTCGACGCGATGCCCCAGCGGCCCCTTCCCTTGCGAGACGTCCGGGGGGCCCGTGCTTTGGCCAAACTGGGGGATTCAGTCACCACGGACCACATTTCGCCCGCGGGCAACATCCGCAAGGACGGCCCTGCCGGCGCCTGGCTGACCGAAAATGGTGTCGCGCCGGCCGATTTCAACTCCTATGGTTCGCGCAGGGGCAATCACGAGGTGATGGTGAGGGGGACCTTCGCGAACATAAGGCTGCGCAACCAGCTCGCGCCCGGGACTGAGGGCGGGGTCACAGTTTTTCTCCCGACGGGTGAGCAGATGACGGTCTACGACGCAGCGGTGCGTTACGCGGAGGCCGGGACGCCGCTCGTCGTGCTCGCAGGCAAAGAGTACGGTTCGGGGTCGTCGCGTGACTGGGCGGCCAAAGGTGCCGCCTTGCTGGGCGTGCGGGCGGTGATCGCCGAGAGCTTCGAGCGGATACACCGTTCCAACCTCGTCGGGATGGGGATCCTCCCCCTCCAGTACCTCCCGGGGGGTTCGGCTGCGTCTCTTGGCCTTTCCGGGGACGAGGTTTTCGATATCACCGGGCTCGAGGAGGCCGGCGAAGGGGCTCTTCCCAGCCGTCTCAGCGTCTCGGCAGGGGAGAAGTCCTTCGAAGTGGTGCTGCGCGTGGACACGCCGATCGAGGCCGACTACTACCGCCACGGCGGCATCCTGCCCTACGTCTTGCGCCGCTTGCGCGACCGTTCCCGCGTCTGAGCCGGGCGCGGCCGGGCGTGGTTCAAGTGCTCGCGGTTTTGTGCATATGCCTTTGCGCCCCTACGTGGGCCGAAGTCACGCGCTGGAGCACGTCTATCAGCGCCCGGGTCGGGGCGTTGGGCCGCCCGCGCTTGCGCAGGGCTATGCCGACGTGGCGGAGCGGCACGCCCGAAACGCTCAGGATCCTGTAGTCCTCAGGTAGGTCCGTCACCGTCGTGGCGGGGATGAGCGCCGGACCGTAGCCCCGTAGCGCCAGGAACGACAGCAGCCTCAACCCGTCAATGTCGGCTTTGGACCGCAGCGACGCCCCCGCGTCGTGGGCGGCGTGCTCGAGCTCTTCGCGGAAACCACTGTGGGGTGCCGGGAGTATGAGCTCGACCCCTTCGAGGTCGCGGATGTGCAGTTTCGGGTGGGACGCAAGCGGATGGTCCTGCCGGGCGAGGAGGACGATGTCCTCGTCGAAAAGCGGGCTCACCTTCAACTCCGGGTTGTTCAAAGGGATGTTGACGACGGCGCAGTCGAGCCCTCCGCTGACGAGGAGCGCACCAAGAGCCGAAGAAGTTGCTTCAGTTGTCACGAGGCGCACCCCGGGGTGCTCGACCGCCAGGCTGTCGAGCAGCAAAGGTACGAGCCAGCGAGCCGTCGTCGAGATCATGCCGAGGCGGACCTGGCCGACGACTTGCTGGTGGAGAGCCCCCAGATCTGTCGAGATCGCCTCGAGTTCGGCCTGGACCGCCCGGGCGCGCTCTTCGACGGCGCGCCCCTCTTCGGTCAGCTGGCCGGTCTGGCGGTCGACGAGGACAGTTCCCAGCTCGCGCTCGAGGCGCTTGATGTGGCCGGAGATGTTGGACTGGACCGTGTGCAGGGCGGCAGCAGCCCCCGAGAAGCTCCCATGGTCGGCGATGGCCACCAATGCAGCCAGCTGGCGCAGGTCCATCCGGCAAGTATGGCCGTCAAGGTGCGCCGGACGCCATCGAAGGCACTGCCGCCACCTGCCCGCTCACGGTTGGCCTGCGGGCTGCCGGCTTCGGTGGCGGCGAGGTTGACCAGGGACGTAACGCGCTTGCCGGCCGTTGGCAGGGTTGCCGGACGCGGTGCGAGGGTAGGTCTCAAAGCGTAAACAACAGCTATTGGGGCCCGGGCCCCGGGTTGTGGCGCCCTTCGGGCGACGTCCTGGGCGTGGGCCGAAGGGAGTTGCAATGAGGACTACGTACGCATCGCACGGGACGCGTGTCGTAACAGCCGCTCAAGGACCGCAGTTGGTCCGCTGGGGAAGCGTTTTTTCGGGCACGATCATCGCGATCGCCGTCTTTGCCCTACTGGACGCTCTCTGGCTGGCACTGTCCTTCGCGTCGCATTTCTCCGTGGTGTACAGCAACCTTTCGTGGTGGATCGCAGGGACGGCGATCTTCTGCATGTTCCTCGCCGGGCTTGTCGCAGGCGTAACCTCGGGCGCCCGAGGCGTCGCGGCCGGGTCAATGGGCGGCCTCACCACATGGGGCCTCATCGTGATCGGGGTGGCGCTCGTCGTGCTGCCGACGTTCGGCATCGGCCACGTCCCCAACTCGGTGACCGCAGGCGGGCGCATTTACTCGATCAATTACCTGACGTACTGGACCTCGTTTTGGGGCCTCGTGATCGGCCTCGGGGCTTCCCTCGTGGGGGGCATGACCGGTGGAGCGGTCCAACGCAGCGTGGACGGGGCCTACCTCGACCTGCAGCGGGCCGAGGTCCAGGCGACCTCACCCGGCCCCGCCGTGGTTGCGGCGCCGGCGGGCGCGGCCACGCCGGTTGGGGCTACGACTGCAACTGTCCCGGTGGTCAGCGCCGATGGCGCCGGCACGATGCCGGTCGTTTACGAGCGCCAGCTCAACTAGGCCCGGGGGGGCCAACGCCGCTCGCCCGCCGGCCGGCGCCGGCGGGCAGCGTCCTTCGGCGAGGGGCCGAGCGCCCAGGCCCGGCGCCACGGAGACGCCTCGGGGCCCCTGAGCGGAGGTGTCGCGCCCTCAGCTGCCCGCAGGCGCGCCGACCACCAATCGGTCCCGGCCTCGTCGGCGAGAGCCGCAATGGCCGCTTCCAGCTTGGTCACCAGTTCCCTTGCGGGTAGGTCGGGTGCGATCGGGGCACCGAAAGTGACCGTCGTCTGGCCGGTGTACACCCGGCGTGCGCCCCTCGGCCACAGCCTCCCGGTCCCCTTTATGTGGACAGGTACCACGGGCCGGCCCGATCTCGCCGCGAGCCAGGCGGCTCCGCCGCGGTGGGGTTGTCCCCAGCCGTCGGGGCTGCGGCCGCCCTCGGGGAAGATGAGCAGGTTCCAGCCAAGGCCGATGAGCGATCCGGCGCGGTCAGCCGATGAGCGGTTCACCCTCGTGCGTTCGATGGGCACCGCGTTGAGGGCGAAGGAAAAATAGACAGCCTTAAGCCGGGAATCGAAAAAGTAGTCGGCCGCCGCCATCGTCACGATGTGGTGCCGGAAGCGCTCGGGCAGGACCGACGTCACGAGGGGCGCGTCAAGGTGGCTCGAGTGGTTTGCGGCGAAAATAACCGGGCCTTCGACATGGTCGATACGGTCCAGGCCGGCCACGGTTGGTTGAGCGACCGCCGCCATGACCGGGCGTGTGACGAGTTCCGTGTAGGCCGCCCGCGCCAGGCGCACGGGGTAACTTCGCGCCCAGGCGGTGTCGTAATTGACCCCAAGGTCGTCCCGCTTGGGCGGGCGGGGGACCGCAGCGGGCCAATCGGGCGCACCGAGCGGGAAAGGTAGCGGTTTTCGCAGGGCGGGCATGGCTGCTGCGGTTTAGCTGACCCGGGCGAGCATCACGGGGGGGCAACGGAAATAGGTGATGGCAGGGTCCCTGCCGACCTGGTCCTCCGCCATCTCGAGAGCATCAGCGAGCGTCGATGCCGGCTTGAAACCCATCCTGCGGACGGCTTTTCGGTCGCCGCCGACGATGATCGTGCTCCCTGCGTACTCGAGCGCATGGGCGCCCCAGTACCACATGTAAAACGGGTGGACGCCGTGGTAGGCGTAGCTCGTGCGGTAGAGGTGCCTGTACCACTCGTCGGTGGCGAAGCGTTCCTCGAAGCCCTTTTCGATCTGGAGCGGGTCGGTCGTGACGGGCAGGACTTCTTCGAAGAAATCGATGTAAGAGGGATGGTGCACGGGGTGGAAAGCCCAGGGCGTCGGGTGCGAAATGATGACGGTGCCACCCGGCCGCACGAGCGGCTTGCCGATGTAGAAGTTGAAAAAGTACCCGAGGCCCATGCACATTACGAGGAGCGGGTTCATGATCGAGTTGACGTTGTAAGGGCCGACGTGGGGCAGCCCGAATATGACGACGTCGCTCTGGCCCTCCACGTCGACCACCTGCTGGCGGTGCAGGTTGGCAATGGTGACTTCGTGGACAGCCTCGACTTCGCCTGCCTGGACGCTCGTCATCTGGTGAGGCGCGTCGATGCTTTGGAAGATGGACCTCCGCGTGCTGGGCGGGAGGAGCTCGAGGCCGCGGCTGGCGGCGAGGAACGAAGCCCGGTCCCGCACGCCCCATTCCCACTCGCGCTTTTGCAAGAAGGCCATTTCGGACGGGAAGGCATCGTTGTTGAGGGTCGTCTCGATCTGGAAGACCTTCACGTGCTGTCCGAGGAACCTCCCGATCCTCCAGGCGGAGGAGTGGAGCTCGGAGTTGGGCCTGTCCATCAGCGACCGGCTGTGCTGGAGCGTCCTCACATTGTGGTGGCTCCTGACGCTGCGGTAGCTCATCAGCCCGGTGGACGTCGACTTGTGGCCGCCGTCCATCGCGACGAGGTTTATGTTGACGTAGACGAGCAGGTCCGACTCGGCGACGCGGCGGTTGACCTCCACCTCTTCGCCATGGTCGGTCTTGCCTACCACGACCATTTGGGCCGGGTCCTCGGCGTCGTGCTGGAGGAGCCTGCCTGATGGGGCGAAGGCGTCGAAGATCCGGTCGCCGAGCGCATGGCGCAGCTCGGCTTCGGTCATGCGCCTGTGGAGCCCGAGCGCGGCGATGAGCACCACGTCGTCGACGCCGGCGCTCGCGGCCAGGTCGAGGACCGCTTCGATGACGCGCTGGCGGTTGTCCGGCCGGCGCATCGGGGGTAAGGGGAGCGACAGGTCGTCGAAAGCGACCGTAAGGCGCATCCCGGCCCGCAGCTGCTGCCGCAAGGGTGCTGCTCCTCCGAGCGGCGACTCGAGCGCTTGGCGTACGGCGTCGTCGGGGTCGCGCAGGGCTGCGAGCGGTTCGGGGGCGTAGACGACCCGGCTGCGTTCGGCCGGGAGCCGCTCGAGCCGGAAGCCCTCGCCGTGCCATACGAGCACCGGAGGGGTGGAGCGGTCTACATCGAGGACGAACCCTGGTCGCGGCACTGTCAGTTCTCCTCGCCTTGGGGTGCGACGAGCCTTCTTTTTTCTCCCCGCAGGTCGAAAGCAATCTTGACGGCGCCCCGCCTCCCCGCAGCGCCAGCATGAGCGAGCGCCTCGGCGGCCCTGTCGAGCGGGTACGTCGCCGACAGGAGCCGCTGGAGCCTTGCCGCTCCGGCGAGCTCGGTTGCCAGGTCGAAGCTGTGCCGCCCGTCTGCTGCAGGCTCGGGGCCGTAAGTGTAGGAGCCGGCCAGGCGGACCTCCCGCTGCCAGAGAGGGGTCAGGTCGACATGGGCCGGGACCGGCATACCGGCAAGCACGATCGTGGCACCGGGCTCGGCGACGGCAAGAGCGTCCGAGAGCGAGGAGGCGGACCCGACGCAGTCGAGCACCAAAGGCACCCCACCGGAGAGCTGGCCGTTGTCGAGGATCCACGACCCGGTCGAGCGCCTTGCGGCCCGGCGGAGCTCCCCGGGCGCGGCCACCACGGTGCCGCCGAGCGCGGTGGCGAGCTCGCGCTGATGGGGGTACTTGGCCACGGCGATGACCCGCTTGATATCCGGGCGGTACCCCGCCAGGGCGGCGATGACGCACAAGCCGAGCGTCCCTGCGCCGATCACGACCGCAGTCAGGCCTTCGTCCAGCTCGGGCGCGCTCCCGGCCGCGGTGGCCGCGGCCGTCGTGAGCGCGGCGTGCACAGCGCAGGCCGCCGGTTCGATCAAGACGGCGGCTTCGTCCGGGAGGCCCTCGGGCACGGCGTGGAGCTGGCTTTCGTGGGCGACGAAGCTGAGCGACCACCCGCCTCCGGTCTCGCGGCAGTAGCCCGTCTGGAGCCCGGGCGAGATATGGCCCCCCGCCAGGTTGACGCAGTGCCGCCGGTGGCCTTGCTTGCAGGCCGGGCACAGCGGGTCGATCCCACGGGCCTCGCAGCCGAGCACGGGCTCGATGACCACCCGGCGGCCGTCCTCGGTATCGGCGACGACCTCGTGGCCCGGGACGAACGGGAAGCTGACGATCGGCTCGAACCAGCGCGACGAGCGCCCGTCGACGGTCGCCAGGTCGCTGCCGCAGATGCCCGACAGCCGCGGCCACAGCCTCACCCAGCGGTCACCGGGCAGCTCGGGCGGCGCCAGGTCTGCCAACCGGAGCGGGCCGACCTTGCCACCGGCGCCCGGGCGCAGCTCGGAGGCGACCCGCGCGGCGGCGAAGCGAGGCAGTGACCGCTCCACCTGGAGAGCCTTCATACGCTCTTTAGACTCCCGGCGGCCGGCTTTCGGCTCACGACCGGGCCGAGAGGCAGGAGCGCACGCCTGTAGCCGGGGGACTTCGGCCAGTGCTCGACGTGCCAACCCCTCTTGCGGGCTATCGCCGCCAGCTTCGTCTCGGGGTTGACGGCGACGGGGTAACCGGCTGCCTCGAGCATCGGGAGGTCGCTCGTCGAGTCCGCGTACGCGACGCACTCGCTGAGCGAGAGCCGGTGCGCGTCCGCGTACTCGGCCATGATGAGCGCCCGCGCCTCACCGGTGGGGGGTGCCTCGGCGAGCTCCCCTGTGAGCCGCCCATCGGGGCCGGAAACGGTCATGTGGGCGCATACGACGTCGTCGAAGAGAGGGCGGAAGGGGCCGAGAACGAAGTCGAGCGCCCCGGTGATGAGCAGGGTGCGATGGCCGAGGGCGCGATGCTCTCGCACCCGCCGGATCCCTGCGGGGAAGGCCTTGGCGAGGAGGAGGTCGCTTGTGAGTTCCCGGGCTTCCCCGCTCAGTTCCCCGATGTCGCCATCCTCGTACCGCCTGTAGAACCACCGTAGGAAGTCGCCCCGGTCCACCATGTCGAGCGCGAACATCCGGGGCGCCTCGAGGAGGGCCTTGACCGTGAAGCGTGCCCGTTCGGGCAGGCCCATCTGGCGGGTCGCCAGCCAGGCGTAAGAGTCCACGACGTTGGTCGCGACGAGGGTGTTCTCGAGGTCGAAGACAGCCAATTGGCGCTGCGGCGACAGGACGGCCCTGCGCCCGCGCTCCTCCCGGCTGAGGGCGGCGCCCCCCGGTCCCTGGCGCCGGCGAGGCCCGGCGAGGCGCACCCGGGCGTGGGCGACGACGGCAGGGAGGTAGACGTCGTGGCAGAAGGTCGGCCAGTCGAGGACGGCCGGGTCAAAACAAAACTCTTCTTCCTCGCCCGGTCCCAGCTGGGCGCTCAGCCGGAGCAGCCGGTCGACAGAAAAGACCGCTTCGGTCTCGGTGTAGGCCCCATACAGCTCGACATAGCCGAGGGCCCTGTCTGCTTCGTCCCGGCGTTCTTCGATGCGCGCCGCCAGGTCCGCCTGCCCGCCGCGGAGGGGGAGCGCCTGGAGCGCCCGTTCGGCACCGCGCAGCACGCGCGTCGCCTGGCGCAGCTGGTTCTGCACCCGCCGCCGGCCGGGGAACGACCACTCGGGGACCTCTATCGGCTGGCCCTTGTCGTCGGCGAGCGGGTGCTCCGAGAACCACTCCCGGACGAGGCTTACCAGCTGGCCGTAACGGAGCGGGTTGCGTGCACCCGACGCCGCGTGGACCACGTCGGGCTCGGGGAGCGGGCCCCTGGCGGCCACGGCGAGTATGGCCGCGACTACGAGGTCCACGGGGATGACGTCGATGATGCCTTCGGGTATCCCCGGGAACTCCTTCAGCAGGCCCTTGGCGTAGCTGATGATCACGGGGTCGGCCATCCGGAAGCCGCGGATCCAGCCTGGGTGGGGTTGTGCCAGGGCGGCCTCGATTATCGACGGCCGCACGATGGTGACCGGAAGTTCGCCACGGCCCTCGAGGAGCGCCCATTCGCCGAGCGCTTTGGAGTAGGCATAGACGTCAGGCCAGCCAAGGGCCTGGGCGCGGGCCTTGCCCAGTTCGACCATCCGGTCGTCGGCCCACTCGGCGCGGAGCTTTTCGGTCTTCTCCGCGAGCAGCGGCACGCCTGCGGCACCGAGCTCGGCTCTTGCCGCCCCCCGCAACCGGGCAAGCTGCTTGGGGTCCCGGCTGGCAGCCTCGGAGTCAGAACGTGCCCGCCGGGCGAAGTCCACCTCGGCCTTCCACGGCACGCGAGCGGCGAAGGGGGTCTCCGAAAGGCTCACTTCTGGGGCCATCCCGCGGCGGCCCCCGGCGACGTACGCCGTCGAGACCGCTATCAGGTGGGGGAGCGGCGCCCGGTCCTTCGCCGTCCGAGCGTCCCTCACGGCCGAAGCCACTCGTGAAGGACCGAGCAGGTTGACTTCTACTGCGGCGTCGAGAGGCGAGTCGAAACTGACAGTAGCCGCCGAGTGGACAACGGTGGCGCAGCCGGAGAGCACCTCACGGCCCTCTTCGTCGAGGCTCAACCCCTCCTCTGTGATATCACCGGCCACTGCCACCACCCGGCGGGCCGTTTCGTCCGTGAAGGCGCTGCCTAACTCACGGCGGAGCCGGTTGAAGCAGTCGTTGCGGAACACGTCGCGGTCCACCCGGTCCCTCGCTCCTCGCCGCCCGGGTCGTACGACCAGGGCGAGGTCGGTTTCGGGGAGGCAGCGCAGGACCCTCTCGACGAGCGCTGTCCCGAGGAAACCCGTTGCCCCGGTTATCGCAATACGGCGGCCGGCGAGCGCTTCTCGCAGCATCCCTCGTGTCTACCACGCCCGTCCTGGACTGGCCGGAACCGTGCCTTCGAGGGCC
This sequence comes from Acidimicrobiales bacterium, assembly GCA_035508795.1. Lineage (GTDB taxonomy): Bacteria > Actinomycetota > Acidimicrobiia > Acidimicrobiales > Palsa-688 > DATJMJ01. Next base: position 6,735 of record DATJMJ010000031.1, on the reverse strand, counting down.
CTGCGGCGCCGCGTGCTTCAGGCCTTGCGCTGAGCTGCCCGGGTCTTCGGCCTGGGGGGTGTGTAACGCCCGCTCCCTCCGGGGGCCGGCCTCGAGCGGTTGGCGGGCGTACGAGAACCGCGACGCGACGTCTCGGGCGCGGCGGAAGCGTCTCTGCCCGACCGGCGGCTCGAGTTGCGCGCACCCGCCGCCGCCCCGGCCGGGGCCGGGTAATGCTTGCTGAGCCACTCTTTTTGAGCCTTGTTCATCTTGAACATGAGCAGCCAGGTCGCATAACCGACGGGCCCGAGGAACAACACATAGGTGAGGTCCGAGGCCGACTTCGGGACGGGCGTCTCGAAGGCGAAGAAAGCAGTCACGATGTAAGCGAGGCCCGTGACCATGCGCTGGCGGAAATAGATCGTGCCTGCGGCCCCGGCGGCGAAGACGAACAAGATGATGGCCTGTTCGGGATGGACGACGTTGGTGTAGACGATCTGCGATTTGCCTTTTACGGTCTTGGAAACCTCGGTAGCGTCCGTGCTCAGGTACGAGTAGACGGCAATCGCAACAAGAAAGACGGAGACGTAAATGCCATACTTGTGCTCCGGCTGCTCCATCATGCGCGTTGCGGCTCGCGCTTCCCTCGTGCGCTTGAGGCGGACCGCGCGTAGGTCGGCCTTCTGCTGTTTTTCGAGCTGCGCCTCGGGCGAAGAGCCGCTTCGCCGCAGGAGGCTCATTGGGGTGCTTCCCCGTCCCCTTCTGCCGCCGTGCCCGCTGCGCCCGCCGTGCCTGCTTCGCCTGCCTGGTCTGCTGCGCCTGCCTGGTCTGTCCCCGTCCCGCTCGAGGAGGCTTCCTCGGTGCTCACTGCGCTCGCCGTCCCGGGAAGGTTGTTGCCAAGGAGCCAGGACCTCACTGTGACCGAGCTCTGGCGTGGCCCGAGCTGCTCGAGCTGTGCCTCTACCGGGAGGTCACGGGGCGGGTCCCCGGAGGTCTCCATGATGATCGCCGGCTGGTTGCGGTTGGGTTCGAAAACCTCTTTCAGGCCAAAGGCAAAAGCGGTGAGGACCGTACCCGTTGCGCTGCGCATCCGCCAGCGTTCCGCCTTGTCGGGCAGCCCGGTGTGGCGGGGCGCTTCGTTTTCGAGGATCTGTTCGGTCCCCTCGGGGGCAGCGCGCCGGATATGGCGGCGGCCCTGGGCATCCACCGTCTCGACGAGCCCGCCCTCTTCGTCCTCTTCGTAGAGGTACTCGCCCTCGGCATCGAAGACGGCTTCGCCCGGTCCCGCAGTACTGCCGTGCGTGTCGTCAGGGTTGGCCTCGGCCACCCATCCAACGTAGCGCTTCGCCGGCTATCGCCAGGAACGCCATCGCCACGGGGCCATCGCCACCGGAGCCGTCGCCACCGGGACCAGCAAGCCACCGGGGCCACGAGGCTCAGAGGGGCAGGGCGAGCGCTCCGGCGACCACGGCTGCCAGTGCGGCGGCGATCTCGAGCCAGGCGGCTAGGGCACCGGCACTGGCTGCAGCCGGCAGCATCGCAAGCCCGGTTATCGCCGCCACGGCGCACACCCCCAGTGCAAGGGCACGGGACTGGCCCCGGAGGGCATCGGCCGGTTGCCCCGTTGCCACCTGGTTCGCTGCCAGCAAGTAGCTGATGAGCAATAAGGCGAGGATACCGGTGTGCCAGGGCCGGCTCGAGTGAAGGGCTTCCCCGACGGCTGCCGCCACGACGGCACCGCTTTCCCAGCCCGCCCTGAGAAGGCCGAGGTCCGCCTCGGCCAGCAACCTACGCCACGCGCTCGGTGCGTAATAAGGCTCGGCCTTGCCGGCGCCCAGGCGGATGAGCCTGAGGAGCCCGCCTGCCACGCATACGCAGGCCGCTGCCAGGCAAACCAGGCCGGGCGCGCCGCTGCGGCCGAGCGGAATGCCCGACCAGATCGCGCACGCAGCGCCGAGAAGGCCGACCACCGCCAGCGGCCGCAGGCGGCTCATCTGTCGGCCTGCACAGGCCCCGTGAACGAGCGGCGTGGCCCCGCAGGTAACGCCAGTTCGCTGCGCCCATCCCAGCTGACAATGGTGATGCCGAGTTGCCTGAGGGTGAAGAGGAGAGCCTCGCGCTCGGCTCGGTGGAGCCGTTTTGCGAGGCGGCCGATCCTGCCGTCAGCCCAGGGCGGGTCGACCGTGAGCACGTCTACCACGACCACGGGGACACCTCGCTGACGTAGGTCTCGCAGAGTCTCGAGGAAGGTCACCTCGAGGAGCGGGCTGAAAGCCACGACTGCGGCACCCGGCGGGAGCACCGCCCTCGGGAGGCGCAGGATGGCCTCGCTCTGCACCCATCCCGTACGGGCGGCGGTGCACATCTCCAAGATCCGCTGGACCTGCCGCTTGCCCGTGCCCGGAGCCAGCCAGCTCACTTGCCCTCCGAGCAGCACGAGGCCGACCCGGTCGCGGGCATCGAGATAGGCCTGTGCGACACCCACTGCGCCCCGCACGGAGTAGTCGACGGGCGAAGAGCCGAGCTCGCCCATGTCAGACGTGGCATCGACTATCAGGACGAGGTCCTGGGACCGTTCGGCCGCGAAGGTGTTCACCTGGAGGCGGCCCCGCCGCGTCGTCGCCGGCCAGTTGATGCTGCGCTGGCGGTCGCCGACGACGTACTCACGCACGCCCGAAAACTCCGAGCCGTCCCCAACCGAGCGTGACCGGTGGTCCCCCGAGCGGTTGGCCAGGCGGCCCAATGCAGGGACGGTCCGGCAGGGCGCCGGTCGCGGGTAGCAAACCATGACGGGCAGGGGGAGGGAGCGATGGCACTCGAAGACCCGGGCACTGTCCCAGAGGGCGACCTCGAGCGTGCCCGGCGAACGCCGGCCCCACAATGTGGCTTCGAACCGCAGTTCTGCGTCAACAGACGCTGCCGACCCGTAGCCTTCCACCGCCCGCGAGCCGGTAGAGGGGTGGAGGAGGAGCCCGACGGCGTAGTCGTCTGCGCCGCCGAGGCTGACCGCCAATGCGACCTGCTCACCTTCGTAAACGCGCGTCGTGCTCGGGCTCAGCTGGACGTCCAACGTGCTTGGCCGGCGCCGGCTGCGGGTGCCGAGCAGCACGAGCCCCGGCGCTGCCAGTGCGACCAGCTCGGGGCGCCGGGTCACGACGGCGAGAGCGAGGCTTGCCAGTACGAGGTTGAGCAGGCTCCGTCCGTGGCGAGAAGGTGCCCAGCTCAAGGCGAGGCGAAGCTCCCGGTCGTTCTCCCGGCCCCAGTGCCGCCCGCCGAGGTTGGTGAGGGATACCGGCGCGGCTACCGCCGTTTCGTCAATGGGCACGTTCGCTTGAGAGGTCTGCCCCGGCGGCTGCAGCCCTGGTGGTTGTGCGCGGTGCGGGGACGCTCGCCACGACAGCCGCCACGAGGTCGTCGGCGCTCACCTGGCGCACCCACAGCTCAGGCCGCAGAACGACGCGGTGCGCGAGCGCAGGCACGGCGATCCGCTTGACGTCGTCGGGGATCACGAAGTCACGCCTGTGCAGCAACGCTTCCGCCCGGGCCAGCTGCACTAGAGCCAAGCTGCCACGCGGGCTGGCGCCGACCTGCAACTGCGGGTGGCCCCTGGTGGCTCCCACCATGGCGACCGCATAGTCGACGATGTCGGGGTCGACCTCCACCTGCTCGAGCGAGCTCCTCATGGAGACGAGCTCGGCGGCGTCGGTGACACGGGCCAGCTCGACCTGGTCCTGCCTGCGGTCGAGCCGGCGCTGGACCATTGTCGCTTCCTGTTCGGCCGAAAGCTGACCGAGGCGCAGCCTCATGAGGAACCGGTCGAGCTGGGCTTCGGGCAGCTCGTAAGTGCCCTCGTACTCGATCGGGTTGTCTGTGGCGAGCACGACAAAAGGCTCGGGCAATCGCCGGGTCACGCCGTCCACGCTCACCTGGCCCTCTCCCATCGCCTCGAGCAGGGCCGCCTGGGTCTTGGGGGGAGTGCGGTTGACCTCGTCCGCAAGCAACAAGTTGGTGAACACCGGGCCGGGTCGGAAGACCATGTCGCCTGCGCGCTGGTCGAAGAAGGTTGCGCCCACGACGTCGGAGGGCAGCATGTCCGGGGTGAACTGGATACGGGAGAAATCGAGGCCGAGTGCCCGGGCGAAACTCTTGGCGATCAGCGTCTTGCCCAGGCCGGGCAGATCCTCCAGGAGGATGTGGCCCGAGGCGAGGATGCCCGCCAATACGAGCTCCAGCGCCCGCCGCCGGCCCACCACCGCGCGTTCGACCTCGTCCAGGACGAGCGAGCAGCGTTGGGCGGACTCGTCCGGTGTGAGGGCGGTTTTGCCGGCAGTTGTCACAGTTCTTCCACCCTGCTGATGAGGCGGGACAGGGCCCTGGCTGGGATGCCCGGAGCGGATCCCGGGGCCCTGCCCCCGGCGGCGGCGTCGTGGTTTACCGGGGACTGTCTCGCAGGGTCGACCCAGGGCCAGAGATCCAGGTCCCGGCCGCGGGGGCAGAGGACCTCGCGGGCGGCCTCGGGCTCGCGGTAGAGGTTGACGTCGTAGCGTTCGGAGAGGCGAGCCGCAAGCAGGTGCTGGAGGTACGGCCCGAGGTTGGCGTCGTAGGCCGAACGCGAGCCGATGCCGTCCCTCACACGTCCTTCCAATTGCCAGTAGCTGAGCGGCCTGCCTGCGCTCACCCGCCTGCCCGTGGTCCCCTCGTAACGGGCGACCAGCGTCGGCTCGTTTCCCGGCAACAAGCGGCTCACGACTGCCAGTGCGCCGGCAGCAACCACGACGACTACGACCACCGCCGCCGCGCTGTGGGCAACGACGTACGCAGCGGCGGCCGTGGCGGTACTGGCGGCCAAAGCGATCACAAGTTCGGGACGGGCCGAGCGCCACCCGCCGGCGGCGAGCTCTCCGCTTTGTCCCGAGGAGGGCGGGGAGGAAGACGGTGAGGAAGGCGAAGCGGCAGGCTGTTCCGCTCCGGCGCTCCCGGCGATCTCCGTCACGGCTAAGCGCCCGGAGCCATTGCCGAGCGGTGCCCGAGGTCCGCCTCGAGCTGTGCGAGCGCTCGCTCGGCAGCGTCCCTTTGGGACCGCCCCATGTGGTGGGTAGAAAACCTGGCCTCGTAAAACAGAGATGTCAGCCTGCCCGCAGCGCTCCCGCCGACAAGAGACAACCGGACGGCCTTCGCCAGCAGCTCGTCAGGTGTCTCGGCAACGGAGCGCTCGGCCCCGGCAGCGGCCAGGCTCGCCTCCATGCTGACGTAGCAGGCGATGATCGCCTCGCGGGCGTCGTCGAGGCGGACGAGCGCTCTCCGCCCGCCCGAGATCGCCTCTTGCGCCGTAATGGCATAGTCCTCGGCAGGGGCCGTGGGTTCCGGAAGAGCGTCACCTTGACGTTGACGGCGCGCCACCAGGACGACGATCACGAACGCCAGCACGACAAGTGCGACGATCACGCCGTAGAGCAAGCCGGTGACCCCCACGTGCGAGCCGTTGCCGGGCGCGCCTGCCGCCCTGGGGGCGAGGCGCCCGGTGGTGGAAAGGCTCCGCGTGGGGGTGGTGGGGGCGCGGAGTTTTGGAACGGGCAGGGAGATGTTGGCCAAGACCAGGACCGTGACCGCGAGCGCCACGGCCCCGAGGCCGAGCACCCACCGCAGCACTGAGCGCAACGTGGCAGCGACCGGGTCCCCTCCGCCCGGCGCGGCCCGGCGGGTGCGCACGGCGACGGCTACCAGCAGCACCACGACGACTGCTTCGAGAACGCCCGCCGTCACGGCGTCGTAGGCCCGGGGGTGGCTGTACCAGACGGGCTTGCCGAGCTTGACATGGGTGCCGAGCGAGACGAGGAGGCTGAGGAGGACGAGCACGGCGACGGTCGGGCCGAAGCCGCCTCTTGCCCAGCCCGGCGACCGCCTCAGCCAGTGAGCGAGCACTTTCACCGCCTGGGCCTTTGGACGTCCACCGGGAGGCACGCTACTTCCTGCTCCGCAGGATGACGCTCCCGGGCGGCTGGGGACCGGCTCGGGGATAAAGTGGTCTGTCGCCGTGCCGGGCCCATGCTCGTTGGGCCCTCTGGGCCCTCTGGTCGAGCCAGGCAGTGCGGCCGATTTTTGGAGATCCAGGGCGCTTGGCTCAGTTGGTTAGAGCGCAGCCTTCACACGGCTGAGGTCGGAGGTTCGAGTCCTCTAGCGCCCACCCCGAGGAACGGATGAGTACCGGGAAGACCCGACGGGTCCGCTGGATCCGGCACGGATCTCCTTGCCCGGGGCCCGGCCCCCTCGGCGTACGACCGTTACCCCTCTGAAGAGCTCGAACGCCTTGTCGCCGCGGTCCCACCGCTCTACCGGGCGCGGGTCCTCCTTGCCGGGGTGCTCGGCCTCGCAACTCATCGCGACCTGTTACCCCGCGCTGGTCTCGCAAGCGCCGGCGCCGGTCAACTCGCGGGGCCACCGCCCTCGGTGGGTTGGAGAGCGCGAACAGTAGTTTTCATGACGTTTGCTGCTATCTGCGTGGCGTCTATCCGCACAATGGTGCCCGAGCCGGCTCAAATCGGAGCACTTTGGTCGCGCTCGAGCATCGCGGTTGCGCTTTGTCACGGTTTTGTTGCTCGAAGCGCGCCCAGCTTGCTTGATCGCGACCAAAGATCAAAAAAGGTATAAGGGAGAAAGGGGTTTACACCCGTGAGATCCGAGCGCAGCCCGCCCGTCCAAAGGTTCCGCGGCAAAAGTGCTGAGACCCCGTCCCCGGCACCCACCTCGCCGGCCTTG
>DATJMJ010000030.1:0-5198 GCA_035508795.1 Acidimicrobiales bacterium | reverse complement strand
CCATAGGCCCCCGTGCCACTTCAAGGCGTCCAAGAACCCGCCTCACAGAGCGAAAGAAATCTCAAAAAGCCTCTTGACACAAAGAGGCCTCGATCTGGCCGGATTCGGGTTGCAAATCAAGGCGTTTCTTAGCCAGGCATATCCGGGTCTTCTGTTTGGCCCGGCGGGTGGCGTTGCCAAGTCCGGGGCTACTCCTGTACGCGAAGTCAAGCACCTTGCTCGGAGCTCGTCTCGGGTGTTGTCGCTGATCAGCCTTCCTCGGTGGTGTGATCGAGCTCGAGCCCCGCAGCGGCCGCTAGTGGCTGGAGCATTTCTAGGACGCCGGCAGTCCTGAGTTCTGAGGCCTGGCCAGCCAGGAACTTGGCGGCTGCTGTTTTGAGCGCGTCGCGCAATGAGATCTGGACAACCCCTTCAGCCAGGCCACTCAGGCGTTGGAGCGTACCTACGAGGCTGCGGACCTCACCTGTGGGCAGGCCGCGCGCCACGAACTCGGCCCACATGTAGCGCTCGAACAGGGAGGTGAAGCGCTGGGCTATGACCGCCGTCTCGGCTTGGAGCAGCTCGAGCTCGTCTATCAGCTCGCCTAAGGGGATGCCCATGGCGGACAGCTCAGACCCGATCCCTAGGGACCTTGGGCTGCGCACCACCACCTTGGCGCCGTCGAGGGCGATCAAACCGAGAGCGAGCGCCCGTTGGGCAAGCTCGGCCGGCAGCTGTCCGCCTGGGAAGTGCCCCGCCAGCTCCTCCGGCGCGAGCAGCAGCGGTTCTTCGCTCGCCCAGGTAGACGCCACTTGGTCTTCGAGGCCGAGGACCTCGCCCAGGCTCCGGCCCTGCTCGGACGCGTCGAGGAGCTGGCCGATGCCGGCAAGTGAGAACCCGGCTTCCTGTAGCCGGGCGACCAGGCGCAGCCGCGCGAGGTGTCCGTCGTCGTAATAGCCCACGCGGCCTTCTTTTGCAGGTGGCGGCAACAGGCCTTTTGACTGGTAGAGGCGGACCGTGGACGTCGCCGTCCCTGCCCGCTGGGCGAGGTCATCGATAGTCAGCTTGAGCGTTTCGGGCACGACACCACTCTAGTTATCTGAGAAGTACATACTATGTGAGTGTATACTCACGCGATGAGCACTAGCGACGTCGGAGCCGGAAGGACCGCCTTATGAGCTGGGCCCCGGCCATGGTCGGCACGATCGAGCGGAGACTGCTGGTCAACTACCGAGTCGATGCTGAAGTGCTGCGCCGTGTCCTGCCCCCGCCGTTCCGCCCGCAGATCGTTGCCGGCGTTGGCCTGGCCGGCATCTGCCTGATCCGTCTCGCAGACCTGCGGCCAGGGGGCATGCCTCGGACGATCGGGCTAACGACCGAGAACGGGGCCCACCGGGTCGCCGTCGAATGGGACGGCCCGGACGGGCCACGTCGAGGCGTCTATATTCCGCGCCGCGACACCGCGTCCCGCGCCACGGTCCTCCTCGGTGGCCGTCTCTTCCCAGGCGAGCACCACCGAGCCCGCTTCCAGGTGCGAGAGACCGAGCGACACTACGAGGTCGCCTTCAGCAGCGTGGACGGGACCGCCCACGTGGAGGTCGCTGCGGAGCTCACCAACGAGCTGTCGTCTGGCTCTGTTTTCACGACCCTTGAGGAGGCTTCCGAGTTCTTCGAGCAGGCGCCGCTCGGCTACTCGGCGACAGGTCGCACCGGTCATTTCGAGGGCCTGGAACTCAATTGCGGCAGATGGTCCGTAAGACCGCTCCTCGTCGAGCACGTTGCGTCAAGCTTCTTCGAGGAGCGGTCGCTGTTCCCCCGAGGCGCCGTCGAGTTCGACTCTGCCCTCGTCATGCGGGACATACCGGCGACTTGGCGAGCGCGACCCGACCTAAAGGACGTGGCGATGGGGTACGAGCCCAGACCAACGCAACTGATGACCGTCGACCCATCAAGCCGATGCGCATAGCGGTCACCGGGGGGACCGGGTTCGTCGGAGGTCACCTCACCAGGGCCCTGTCGGACCTGGGCCACGACGTGGTTGTGCTCGCTCGCGGTGTTGACCATCGGCCCTGGGCACAACGGGTCCTGGAGCTGCCCGGCACCAGCTTCGTGCAAGTCGGCACCAACGACGCGAACGGGCTAACTAGAGCATTTGAGGGCTGCGACGCAGTGGCTCATTGCGCGGGCATCAACCGCGAGATCGGTCCGCAGACCTACAAGGCGGTCCACGTCGGCGGGACCGCCAACGTGGTGAGCGCCGCCGAGGCTGCTGGCGTCAGCCGCCTGGCGTTCATCAGCTTCCTGCGAGCACGTCCCGCTTGCGGGTCGCCCTACCACGAGTCGAAATGGGCGGCGGAAGAACTTGTCCGCGCCTCGAGTTGCGAATGGACCGTCTTGAAGCCGGGGATGATTTTCGGCCGGGGCGACCACATGCTCGACCACCTGAGCCATGCGCTGTACACGTTCCCGTTCTTTGTCAGGATCGGGCCTTGCCGGGTACGGCCGCTGGCGGTCGAAGATGTCGTAGATGTCCTCGTGGCGGCCCTCGTGGGCGGGCGCCTAGCGCGCAAGACCGTGGGCATTGTCGGCCCGACCGAGATCGGCTTCGACGACGCCGCGCGTCTGGTCGCCAGCGTGCTCGGAAAGGCACGCCCGTTCGTGACGATGCCCATCGGCTTCCACCGTGTCTTGGCGCACGTAGCGGAAGCGACGATGACGGTCCCGCTCATCTCGCTCGCCCAGGTGCGGATACTGGCCGAGGAGGTGATCGAGCCGGCCAAGGCGCCCGACAAGCTACCTGAGGACCTGGCAGCGACGACAACGTTCGACGAGGCTGCGGTCCGCGCCGGCCTCCCAGACCCAGGCCCCTTCCGGCTCGACGACCTGCGATGGTCCCGCCGTCGGCGTACCGCGCCAGCACCTCCGCGTACCAGTCGGTGAAGCGGAGCTGAGCTCGGCGGGCGACGGGCGAGGTCGACTTCAGCTATGGCCCGTGGCGTACCTGCGGAGCCCGTCGAGGTAGAGCCGAGTGGTGCGGTCCTGGGCCAGGCGCGAGAGCGGGCCGCCCAGTCGCGCAATGGCAGTGGCGGGCCGGGAGAACGCGACGATCTCGAACCTGACGGTCCCGTCGCCGTGCCGGGTCACATGGAAGGCCTCTTCACCCCGTTCTGGGTGGCCGGGCAAGGTCCCATAAGCGAAACCGAACCGGTCAGGCTCAGCCGTCACATATACAACCCGGCAGGGAGCGACGATGAACAGCAGCCCCAGCCGGACCGTCGCGACGACCTCGGTCCCGACGGCGATGAGGGCCTCGGCGGGCGAGATGGTCGCTCCAGCGCGTCGGTGAGCTTGCCAAGTCCGCACGGCTTCTTGGGCCCTGGCCCAGACCTCCGCACCCTCGCCCAGCTCGGTCGACACGCGGTCGTGACGGTAGCCCTTGGGGAGGACCGGCCCCGCGGTGGCCCCTACCTCTTCGTAAGTAAGGCGGAGGTCGGGGAGGCGGCCGCGCAGGTCATCCAAGTACTTCTCGCTCGGCCGGGCGGCCAGGATCGGCATCGCCGCCGACGCTATCCGGCCGCCAGTTCCCACGCGCGACCGATAAGTCGCCCAGGTCCCCTCAGCTCGCGTTCGGGCAAACCTTATGCGCCCCCCGTCCTACCTTGGTCCCACGAGCCCGAGCCGTAGATATGCCGGTGATGGCGAGGTTTGCCCGAGGCCAAAACGGCCACGCAATAACGGTTCTTCTGCGTCGGTGCCCCCGCTGCAGGCGCGACGCCCCGCCGCCTAGAGATCCGTGATCGCCAGGCCCTACTTCGCCTGCAACGCCAATGTCCCTATCGCGATGGGGCCCACGCCCCCCTTGGGGCATGTCCATGAAGCCCGGTCGCTGACCACATGGGCCTCCATGGGGTGCGTCCGATGCTCTCGGCAGAGGGGGAAGGCCGCGCCCCAGTGCTTTGAACCCTCGATGATCCCTTCTTGGATGACGTCGGCGACACCAACGACTACATCTTCCCAATCGAGGTACTCCCAACCGCCGAGGCCAATGCCCGAGGACCCGTCGGAACCGAGGAACCACCCGGTGACGTCACCAACGGCGCCCTCGAGCACGGTTCGCCAACCAGGCCTGAGCGTGCCGAGCGACTGTCGAAGCTCTTCAGGTGTGCCGACGACGACAATGGCGGCACCGCGGCCAAGTTCTGCTTCCACATCCTGCATCACGAGGTTGACGGCAGCCCGCGTTCGCTCGACGGCGAGGGACCATGCCCGAAGCGCCGTAGCGCACATGCCAACAGCGTGCCACAAAGCCGTGCGGCGACTCACCCAGACGCTCAGGTCAGCTGTAAGTGTCGCGTTTCTGTCGTCGATCGGTCCACTGTGCGGCCGTAGCCGTCGTTATGTTCAGATTCACCATGCAACTACGTTATTTTTGGTCCACTCACATCAGAAGTTATGTACTGAGTGGAGACAACGAAGTTGGTTACCGACGCGAGCAGTCCTGAGCGGTAGGCGCTTTGTCGCTCGCGGTACCCGGCATACCGAACCTGGGACAAACAAGGCACATGGTGGCGGACCATTACGAGATAGTCCGGACGACCTGGTCGATGGACCGGACGGCGCGGCCGGTCCCGGGAAGATCAGGGCCTCTCTAAAGCTTTACACAGCTAGGGCCTTAGCCTGAGGGCCTTCTTTCCTGGCCAGTAGTGTCTTTTATCAGGACGAGAAGCCCTTGTGGAGATGCAGTTTTTGGTTCGGGCGCCAACGGTCAATAACGGCTATTAGCGGGCAGGGGAAATTTGGCGGAACTTAGCGGATGCACTGTCAGTGGGGCGCTGGAATTGCCATGGGCGAGTGGCACGCGGCCACTGACTGGAGGTGGGGTGGTCTTGGTGAGGCGAGGTGGTCTGAGCAGCTACTGTAGGCGAGCCCTGCCTCCTCTGCGGCCCTCCCGGCGGCCGTTTCTACTTACCTAACGCATCCGGACCGCCACCAGGGCTCTATAGGCGCCGGCCTGACGTCCGCCGCCAGTGGCCGTTCACCAGCTCCGATGTGCTCGAGGACCGCGAACGGAGGAACGATCGCCTGTTCGAACCCAGCGGCACCGGCCCTGGTGTCGAGAAGCATTTCGGCCTCCCTATTCCTGTTCAATGTGTCCTAGGCGTTCTCTCCCGGTAGCAAAGAACTTTGCAAGATATTCACTCGCACCCAAGTCGCTATCT
>DATJMJ010000029.1:0-7003 GCA_035508795.1 Acidimicrobiales bacterium | reverse complement strand
GTCGTTGGTCAAGATGGGCTTGGGCAACTTGATCTGGTGGCACGAGTGCGGCCCCGGCTCGAGCAGGTTGCCCTCCGGGCCGACCGAAGCCGCCAGCGAGGTCACGAGCTCTTCCCTGATGGCGTCCAATGGCGGGTTCGTCACCTGGGCGAAGAGCTGGCGGAAATAGTCGTAGAGCAACCGGGGCCGTTTGGAGAGCACGGCGAGCGGAGTGTCGTCGCCCATCGACGCAACCGGCTCGGCGCCTGTCTGCACCATCGGCTCGAGGACGAGCCGTACCTCTTCCTCCGTGTACCCGAACTGGCGCTGGAAGCTGACCAACCTCGAGTACTGCGGCGTCAGGGCACGGCGCAGAGGAAGATCCTCAAGGCCGATCCGGCCGGCTGCCAGCCAGTCGGCGTAGGGGTGCTCGGCGGCCAGTTTGTCCTTGACCTCGTCGTCGTCGACGATCCGGCCGGCCGCCGTATCGACGAGGAACATCCTCCCCGGTTGGATGCGGCCTTTCAACACGATCTTTTCGGGCGCGATATCGAGGACGCCGACTTCCGAAGCCATCACGACGAAGTCGTCGTCGGTCACCCAGTAGCGCAGCGGGCGGAAACCGTTGCGGTCGAGCTGTGCACCGATCACCGTCCCGTCGGTGAAAGCCACGGCCGCCGGGCCGTCCCACGGCTCCATGAGGCAGCCGTGGTACTCGTAAAAGGCCCGGCGAGCCGGCGAGAGGTCGTCTTTGTTTTCCCACGCCTCGGGGATCATCATGAGGACGGCGTGGGGCAGGGAGCGACCGCCGAGGTGCAGGATCTCGAGCACCTCGTCGAAGCTCATCGAGTCGCTCCCACCCGGTGTGACGATCGGGAACACCCTCGAAAGGTCGCCCGGGAAGAGCGGGCTCGACAGCAGCGCCTCCCTGGTACGCATCCAGTTGCGGTTGCCCTGCACCGTGTTGAACTCGCCGTTGTGGGCAACGTAGCGGTACGGGTGCGCCAACGGCCAGCTGGGGAAGGTGTTGGTGGAAAAGCGGGCATGCGCCAGCACCAAGGCCGACTCGAAGTCGGGCTCCGAGAGGTCCTGGAAAAAGGCCGGCAGCTGGGGCGCGGTCAGCATCCCCTTATAGACGACCACCCGGGCGGAGAGCGACGCGAAGTAAAGACCTGCGACCTCGTGCTCGGCCCGCTTGCGGAGCAAGAAGGCCCTCCGGTCGAGATCGAGGCCACTTTCGCCCCTGAGGCCGCTCACGACCACCTGAGCGAAGGCGGGCATGACGGCGCGGGCGCCCCTGCCGGGCAAAGCCTCGTCTACGGGCACCTCGCGCCAGCCGAGGACGGCCAGCCCCTCCTCCCCCGCCAGCGCAGCAAAGCGCTCACGGGCTGGCTCTGCTTCACCTTCGTCCGCCGGCAGGAAGGCGACGCCGGTGGCATACGCACCGTGCGGTGGCAAAGTCACGCCCAGCTGCCCGAAGGCACGCCGGAGGAACCTATCCGGGAGCTGGACGAGGACGCCCGCCCCGTCGCCTGTCTCGGGGTCGGCTCCCTTGGCTCCGCGGTGCTCCAGGTGGCAGAGGCTCTCGAGGCCGAGCCTCACCATCTCGTGGCTCGGGCGACCCTTGAGGTCGGCCACGAAGGCCACGCCGCAGGCGTCGTGCTCCATCTCGGGCCGGTAGAGCCCGCGGCCCCCGCGGTCAGCGGGGGTCAGGTGGGAACCACTCTGGTAAGCCATCGTCCCTTTCTTGCCTCTCAGCAGGCCTGCTCTTATGGTGCGGGTCGGGACGACGCTGGCCCACGCAGCACTTGGACGTCATATTACCTGGCCGCCGGGCCGCCAAACCAGCTCAATTACCACCAGCCGGCGTCGGGCCGACCTCGCCCACCCCGGCCCATTGGTCCTAGCCGGCAACTACCCTTCCTTTAGCCACGTCGAGACACGTCTTGCGTCCTCGGAGCAGCGGCAGCTCCCGCACGGTTGCGTTGACCCAGTCGACCGAGGAGAGCCAACATGGCTATCAGTGAGCAACACCGCTACCACCTCCACCAGAAGCTCGAGCAAGTCCTCGGGGCGGAGGAGGCTACGACCCTGATGGAGCACCTGCCCCCCGTGGGCTGGTCGGAGATGGCCACGAAGCACGACATCGGCGACTTGCGGGCGTCGATCGGGGAGCTGAGCGCCGCTACGAAGCACGACATCGGCGACCTGCGGGCGTCGATCGGGGAGCTGAGGCTCGCCACCAAGGAAAACCTCGAAGACCTGGAGCGTAGTTTGGACGGGCGGTTCAAGCAGCAAGAAGACCGTCTGAGCGCCCGCCTGGAGCGGGAACTTCGCTTGATGACCTGGAGGTTTGTCACCGTGGTGATCGCGGCCCTGAGTGTCGTGCTCGCCGTGGCGCGCCTTTAGCTGCTCCCGAGGGTCAACCAGCTCCCCGGGCCGTTTCGCTACCCTGAGATCGAGGAACAGCGACGATGGACCTGGGAAGTAAGCCACGCATCCTTGTGGTGGACGACGACCAACAGCTGGCGGAGCTGCTCGGTGTCGTACTCGAGGGTGAGGGCTATTCGGTAGCCGTTGCGCTCGATGCCAAGACGGCGCTCGACAAGTCCAAGCGCGAGGACTTCGACCTCGTGGTGCTCGACGTGAGCCTCGGAGACGACGACGGCCGGATGGTGCTGGCTGACCTGCGCAAGGCGCGCGATACGCCGATCATTTTCATAAGCGGCCATTCAGACCCTGCCGAGCGGATCCTGGGCCTGCGGCTTGGCGCCGACGACTACGTGGCGAAACCCTTCGTCCCCTCGGAACTTGCCGCCCGCGTGGGGTCGGTCCTCCGGCGGTCCCGGAGGGCGGCGCCCACGGGCCCGGAGGAAGCGGCGCCTGTGAGCGAAGGCTTCCTCATCGATGAACGCGCCCGTGACGTCATCGTCGGGGGGGCAAAGGTCGAGCTGACCGCAAAGGAATTCGACCTGCTCGCCTTCCTGGCGAAGTCGCCCCGCCAGGTGTTCACGCGCGGCCAGTTGCTCGAGTACGTCTGGTCCTCCCATTCGGGGTGGCAGGACGAAGCAACCGTTACCGAGCACGTTCGCCGGCTCCGCCGGAAGATCGAAAAAGACCCTGAGAAACCTCGGTGGCTAACGACCGTCCGGGGAGTCGGCTACCGCTTCGAGCCGTAGCGCTCGTAGCGGGCAGTGGGCTAGTGGGCTAGCGGCGGTCCACCACCACTTCGAGTGCGGCCGTGGACGTCGCGGCTGGGCTTGTCGTCCCCTAGTGCGACTGGGCCCAGCAGGCCCAGTTCAGGTCGCCTTCGAGGTTTACGTCGGTGTCCATTGTCGCCATTGGGAAGGCAAGCGCCTGGCGGCAAATGCTCGCCTCGTCCTCGGGCACGTACTCGACGTTGAGGACCGGCTTGTGTGCCTTTACAAAAGGCACAAGCGCCGAGCATTCTTGGTACTGCCAGCACTGTTCGTTGACTGTGCCATCGGCCAAAGGTTCCATGTCCGTGATGAAACTGTCGCCGTTTATACCATTTTTGAGGAACCACGCCAGGCCGAGCGAGTGCAGGAGGTTGGCCACTCTCGTGTCGAAGGTCACTTCGTCCCCGAGGGTCAAGGGGAACCCGGTGTTGTCGGTGTAAGAGTCGTCAATATCTGTTTCGACACCGCTGAAGCCCTCCGACTTGCAGCGCTCAAAACGTGCAGCCAGGATCCGGCTCAGGGTGGCACCGCCCGGCCCAGGGTCGTCGGCCCACTGCCGTATGTCGACGTAGCGCTCGTCGGGGTACCCGTCCATGCTGGCGCCAAGCAACTTCGGCGAGTACTCGGACGCGTCGGGTCGGTAGTTTTCCCAGGCACCAACGTCCACGTAACAGATCGCGTGGCCCCCCTCGGAGCGGATCCTGGCGACGAGCTCCCGAACCTGGCCTTCGGTGCCCTGGCCAGAGCCGTCCCAGTCGATGTCATAAGCCTGGACGGGACCGAGCCGCGTTGGCACCGCGACAGGCCAATCGAGGTCGTACTGCCAGGAGCTCAAGGGCCCCGGGTGCCACCAATGTCCCGCAGGCTTCGAGTGGGCGAGGCCGGGGGTTACGAGGAGCGCGGCAACCAACGCGAAACTGAGCGCCGCCAGCCTCGAACGTGGGAGGCCGCGTGCGCTCAGTTTTGTCATTCGCGGTGCACGCTCAATGCGCGCCCTACCGGAGGTTCGCCAAGACGTCCCTTACTTTACCTCACTTTACCTCGAGGACGAAGGTCTGCTCCGTGCTCCCTGCCGAATTGCTGGCCCTGAAGGTGATCTTGTGGGCACCTGCTCCGACAGCACTCGTGCCCGTTAGCATGGCCACACCGTGGCTGCCGCTCGTCAGCTTGAGGCCCTTGGCGAGCGCCCCGCTCGAGATCGTCGGCAGCGGGTAACCGGAGGCAGCGATCGCCAAAGTGAACGCTTTCCCAGCTTTTTCCGTCGCACCGGCGGCTGTCGAGAAAACGGGGGCCTTCCCAACAGTCAGCTTGAACGGCATGCTGGCAGTGCCCTTTGAGTTCCTGGCGGTGAACACGAGCCGGTACACGCCGCCGTCTGCCTTGGCCATGATGCCCGAAAGTGTTGCCGTGCCGTTATTATGCGCTTTGAAAGCGATCCCCGATGGGAGCTTGCCTGTGTAGGTCAATGCCGGGACGGGCGAACCCTTTGCAATTACCGTGAAATTGAACGGCTTGCCTGCCCGTCCGTTCGCTGCACCGGGGCTTGTAATGACGAGGCTGTTGCCGACCGTCAGCACGAAGCGCTGCGATGCGTCCGGGGCGACGCCGTTGGTGGCGGACAGGACTATTACGTACGAGCCCTCAGCGCCTGCGGCGGGCATGCCGGAGAAGGTTGCGTTGCCGTTGCCCTCGTCAACAAACGAGACACCCTTGGGCAGTTTGCCGCTTTCACCGATCGCCGGAGCCGGTGCACCGTCGGTCATCACGGTGAAACTGCCCTTTACTCCGGTTTTGAACGTCGTCGCCGCAGCGCTGATGAAGTCGGGGGCCGAACCGCTGTGGGTAATCGTCGTTACCGGAGGAGCGACCACGGGAGCTGCCGTCGTTGGAGGAGTAGTCGTCGGAGGAGTGGTCGTGGGCGGCTTCGTGGTTGGCGGAGTCGTCGTCGGAGCGGTCGTCGTCGGAGCGGTCGTCGTCGGAGGTGTGGTCGTGGGCGGTGTCGTGGTCGGAGGAGTAGTCGTGGTGGTGGTGGTAGTCGTGGGAGGAGCAGCGACGACGTCGAGCGTGAGGCTTTGCGGAGTGCTCCCATAAGTGTTGGTCGCAGTCAGCTTCACGGTGTAGACGCCTTCGTCAGCTGCTTTCGCCGTCCCCGAGATCGTGCCCGTCCCGTTGCCGTTGTCCTTGAAAGTCAGGTCGTTGCTCGCCGGGAGGCCTGTGGCCCCGAGCGTCGGCGACGGGTAGCCACTGGTCGTGACATTGAAGCTGAACGCCGTACCGACGGTGGCTTGGGCGCTGTCGCCGCTCGTGACCGATGGCGCCTCGCCGACCTGGACGTCCCAGCTTTGCTGAGCTTCGGGTGAGATCCCGTTGCTGGCCGTGACGGTGAGGTCGTAGGTGCCGCTGGTGGTGGGCGTACCCGAAAGCGTGGCCGTCCCGCCGTCCGTGGCGGCAAACGTCAGCCCCGGCGGCACAGTCCCGCCAAGGGTGATGGCCGGGGTCGGGTAACCGGTGGCCGTGATGCCGACAGAGCCTGCCTGGTTGAGAGTGAAGTCCGCTGTAGGCACGGTCAACTTGGGCGCCGTCGCTCGGTTTACGACGATGTCGAGCGTCTGTGACACCGACTCGTCGGCCAAGGAGTTGGAGGCCGTGATGGTCACCGGGTAGGTGCCTTGTGTCCCCGAGGCCGGAGTTCCGGCGATGGTGCCCGTGCCGTTGCCGTTGTCGGTGAAGGTGAGGCCGCTCGGCAGGGTCGCCGGGTCGGTCGGTACCGTGGTCGACGTCGCGGCGAGGGCCACGGGGTACCCGGTAGTAGTGATCTCGAAGGTGCTGGGGACTGTCGTGGTGAACGTTGCGGTGCTCGCGCTGGTGATGGTCGGCGCCTCGGTGTTGGTCAAGGTGAACCCCTGAGTGGCCTCGCCACTGCCATTTGAGGCTTCGACCGTGAAGGCGTAAACGCCTCCGGTCCCGGTGGCCGGGGTCCCGGCGATCGTGGCCGTACCGTTACCGTTGTCGGTGAAGGTGAGGCCGCTCGGGAGCGTGCCCGCAGTCGCCGTCAGCGCCGGGGCCGGCTCACCGGTCGTTGTCACCTCGAAGTCGAATGCCGAACCGACGCTCGAAGTGGCGGTCGCCTGGCTGGTGATCGCCGGGGCAACGGCTTCGGTGAGCTTCTCGGTGCCGCCTGTTGCGAGGTCGACCCACGCCGACAGGTCGCCGCCGTAGGCCTGCCCGAAGGCCGCCCCGTTGACGGTGGTCCCCGCCGGGACGGTGACGGGTACCTCGAGGGCGCTACCCGAGTTGGCGACCGTCACGACGCCGTCCTGCTCGCTGGCGCTGACCGTGCTGGCGTTGCTGCCGAGGTAGGTGGACCAGTTGCCCTGCTCCGAGAGGGCCTCGCCGATGCCGCCTAGGGTCAGCTGGACGTAGGGGGTGTTGGAATTGAAGTAGCTGTCGTACTCGGAGATGAGCGGGTTGAGGACCTCGTAGAGCAAGCCGTCACCGGGTGTGTCCGGGTCGGCTGCGGGGCTCTGGCCGGTGCAGGCTGGGTCGCAGCTCTCCGTGGTCGGGTCGTAGCCGGCCGGGACGTAGTTGGTTGGCGGCCAGGTGCTCGTGTAGGCGGGCTGGCCCATGATGTTTGTCTGGTGGACGTAGCTCACTTCGGGGTTGTTGGAGAGCAGGTTCTGGAGCATGCCGCTCACGACCTGCTGGATCACCTGGGTGAAGGTGAAAAGGGTGGAAGAGCACGTCGTCACCGCGGTGTCCTGGCACTGGGACAGCGGGGCCGCTGAGCTGTAGAGCGTGTTGTACTCGTCCAGCTCCTGGGCATT
>DATJMJ010000028.1:0-3310 GCA_035508795.1 Acidimicrobiales bacterium | reverse complement strand
GGGCAGGTTGCCGGCCCTGCGAGGGCGGCGCGATTCGTCCCGCAGGAAATTGAAGCAGCGGTTGGTCGCGATTCGGTAGAGCCAAGCGCGCAATGACCGCCCGTCGAAATTGCCGATAGAACGCCACGCGGACAACAGGACCTCCTGGAGGACGTCCTCGGCATCTTGGAGCGAGCCGAGGATCCGGTAACAGTGCGTCAGAAGCTCGCGGCTATACGACTTGGTCAGCTCCTCGAAGGCCTCGCCGTCGCCAGCTTGAGCACGGGCCAGCGTCGTATCACTCATCTACCCACGGCCTTTCCTTGTTGCGCCAGCGCCATCGAAAGTTACAACACCATCGCGGGCCCCGATTATGCGGCGCCCGGGCGCTTAGTTGCTGCCGGCTTTGGGGTTCCAACTCCCGTCCCACAGAAGCACTTGGCCTTAGGAGACCGGAGGAAGAAAATGACCGTACTCGACCAAGACCGATCAGCCACCACGATCATCAGCCGCCCGGGCCAACCGGGCCAACCGGGCCGGCCTGCCCGGCCTCGAGGGGCAACGTCCCTCACCAAGGCAGCGAGCCTCCACACCGGCGGCGGCCGCACGGAGGAGGTTGAGGGAGCCATGCGCTGGCGTGCCTTTGCTCTGCTGGCGGTGGCGTTCTTCATGACCGTCGTCGACCTCACCATCGTCAACGTCGCACTTCCGACGATCGGCGCCAAGCTCCACTTCGCCGAAGCCGACCTCCAATGGGTGGTGACGGCCTACGCCCTCACCTTTGGCGGCTTGTTGTTGCTCGGCGGCCGGGCGGCCGACCTGGTGGGCCGCAGGCGCCTGTTCATGGCCGGCGTCGGCGTTTTCAGCGCTGCCTCGCTCGGGTGCGCGCTCGCAACGAGCGGCACGTTCTTGGTGGTGATGCGAGGTGCTGAGGGCCTAGGCGCCGCCCTCGTGCTGCCGGCAGCCCTGTCGGCCGTGATGAACATGTTCCCCGAGGGCCCTGAGCGCAACAAGGCGCTCGGCATCTGGGGCGGGATCGGCGCGGGCGGCGCAACGGTGGGCGTGCTTGCCGGCGGCCTCCTCACCCGGTACGCCGGATGGGAGTACATCTTCTTCTTGAACGTCCCGGTCGGCGCAACGGTGCTCGCCCTCGCCCGGCGGGTAGTGCCCGAGAGCCGCTCGGCCGGCCTCGAGCGGCGTTACGACCCCCTCGGCGCCCTCACTGTGACCGCCGGCCTGGTCGCCCTGGTCTACGCAATCTCTCAGGCGCCCGAGGCCGGCTGGGGCTCGGCTCGCACTTTGGCCACCCTTGCAGCGGCGGCCGTTCTCTTGGGTGCCTTTATCGTCGTCGAGGCACGTTCGCCGTCACCTTTGCTGCCGGTGCACCTGTTCAAGTCCCCGACCCTCGCCGGTGCCAACGTGGTCGGGCTCTTGCTCGGGGGGAGCTTCTTCGCCTTCATCTTCATCGGCACCTTGTACATGCAACAGGTGCTCGGCTATTCGGCGCTAAAGACCGGCCTGGCGTGGCTGGCGGCGTCGCTCACCTCGGTCGCCCTGGCGGGGCTTTCCCAGGCGCTTGTCACCAAGACCTCGGCCAAAGCCGTCATGGCCGCCGGCATGGCAATGATCGGCGGTGGCATCGTCTGGGCGAGCCAGGTGCCCGTTCAGGGGCATTTTTGGGCCGACCTTGCGGGGCCGTTGTTCGTGGCGGGTGCAGGCACGGCCTTTGCCTTCATCCCCGTTTCGGTCGCCGCCCTGGCGGGCGTGCGTGAGCGCGACGCCGGCGTAGCCTCGGGGCTCCTCAACACCTCCCAGCAGCTGGGAGGGGCCATCGGCGTCGCCGTCGCCTCGACCGTTGCCGCTTCTCGCACCCACGCCCTCACTCACCTCGGGACCAGCACCGCAGGCGCGCTCACGGGCGGGTTCCGCTCGGCACTGTGGGTGGCTGGGCTGGTCGGCCTGGCCGGTGCCGTCTCGACGACCGTGCTCGTCCGGCGCCACGAGATGGCCCGAGCGGTGGCGGCCAGCCAAGGCCGGGAGGCCCCGGTCCTCGTGGCGGCCGACTGAGGGGCTTTTGGCGGGCCGGCGAAATTGACGCAGGGCAGCCCCGGAACGGCACTGCGGCTCAGACCGCGAGCAGGCGCGCTGGCTTGTTGGCATTGCGGACCGCCTCCATTGCGAACGACGGCCGGCTCCTACCACGCTTGCGCCGAAACTGCCCCCGTGGCCAAGGTCGCAGCCCGGCCTTTGGCCATCCTGGCACTGCTGGCCTTGGGTTTCGTGGGTGGCGGCCTGCGGCGGAGGGCCGGCGCACACTGCGTCGCCAGCCTTGGCAAGTCCAAGACCACGACCACGCAGCCAGTCGTCGTCGCCGGCTCGGGCCCCGGCTCGTCTAGGCCTACAGGGATGATCGACATCAACCCGACCGGGATCTTGAACCGTGGCGCGCGCCAGTTCCAAAGGGCCGAGAGGGCCTGCTACACCCTGCGGACAGCGTCGCTGATGACCGGCCCTGAGTACTTCTTCGACGAGTGAGACCCTTCCGACTACCGGCTGTTCGGGATCCGCTGGTGGACGGCAACGGTCAACAGCCGCCCTCGCCCTGTGCGGGTGGAGGCGCCCGCGCTCGTTGCCGTCGATGTCCCGACGGGCACCGACCACGTCGTGCTTCGCTTTCACGGGTACGGCGGGTACCCGGAGTTGTTCGCGCTGAGCGGCCTCACCCTCACCATGGTCGCCGTCGCGCCCTGGTGTTGCGTGAGGGCAATCATGACCTCCGAGGCCACTACCCGCTCCGTCCGTTCATCGAGTCGCGGCGAGCGCTTGCGCCAACGTAAACGAGCCGACCTGAAGCGCCTTGCCGACTATCACGCCCTCGAGACCTAAGGCCACCAGGCCTGAGAGCGCGCGAATGTCGTCGAGGTTGCCCACGCCGCCGCTGGCGATCACCGGACGGACCGTCGCCGCACATACCTGGCGCAACAAGTCGAGGTTCGGGCCGCTGAGCGTGCCGTCCCGGAGGACGTCCGTCACGACGTAGCGAGCACCCCCGTTGGCGTCGAGCTCGGCAAGCACATCGAGCAGCTGGCCATCGTGCGAGGCTCCACCCCGCGCCGACAACGTCGTAGCGCTCACGTCGAGCCCGACCGCGACCTTCTCGCCGTGACGTGCGATCGCCTCGCGCACCCAGTCGGGTCTGCCAAGAGCTGCTGTGCCGATAGTGACGCGGGCGCAGCCGGTTGCAAGGGCCGCTATAAAACGTTCAAGACCGGGGTGGGGAATTCTTTGACGGCAGCCCTGGGGAATTACCTGACCGTCGACACCTGAGCCC
>DATJMJ010000027.1:0-31772 GCA_035508795.1 Acidimicrobiales bacterium | reverse complement strand
TCGCGCCGCCGGGCGCCTCCGGGGCTTTGGCCAACTTGTCCCCTGCGGCCGCCGGCGCCGGGCCGAGCGTAGGGTCCCACGCATCGGCCGGAGTGGTGCAGGCGCCCGGGGCGGCGCATGCGTTGGGCGAAAAATGTAGCGACTGTGCCAGGAGCGGCACGCCCTCCGTCGAGTGGGATACCACTGCCGCCAAGACGCACTCCACCTTGCGGCAATCCGCGCTCCCGAGAGCCGTGGTCAGGATCGTGGGCACTGCGAGAGAGCTCGTCACCGAACCGTTCGTCGCCACCGTCACCATCGTGTTGTGCAGGCTGTCGCAGCCGTCCTGGTACGAGGCTCCCGGTTGCGCGAGCAACAACAAAGCCTTTGGGCCGCAGTCGATGACGGCGTAGGTCGTCCCGTAGGCGCCGCCCGAAATGTGCACATGCACGGTTTCGCCGTCTACAAGGTGCGAGGTCGGCTCAACCGACCACGTCGTCACCCCGAGCGCGGCATGTGTGCCGGCGCGTTGCCTGCTTGTTCCGCCGGCTGTCGCGACCGGGCCGCTCCCAAGCAGCAGAGAGACGGTGGCCGCCAAGAGGAGCGCAGAAAGTGCTTGTAAAACTCGCAGACGACTGAAGCAGGCCCCAGGGCTCATTGCTCGAACCGCCCGCTCATGGCCTAGGACAGTACCCGCGAAAAGTTGTGCCTGGCTGGAGAATTTAAGCCTGGAAGGCCGCAGCTGCGGTGCCTCGCTCCCGGCGGGGAGCGGCCTGCGTGCTGGAGGCTCTTACGACCAGTTCCGGCTCGAAGCGTACGGAGCGGTGCTGGTGGGCCGCCCCGCTTGGGGACGTTTCCTCGAGGAGCAGCTCGGCCGCCAGCGCGCCCAGTTCGTCCTTCGGCTGGCGGACCGATGTGAGCGGCGGGGAGAGCATCGAGGCGAACGCGACGTCGTCGTATCCGACGAGCGCCATATCCTCGGGCACGGTTACACCGGCGGACGTGAGACCCCGGAGCACGCCCAGTGCCAGGAGGTCGTTCGCGCACATGATGGCTGTGGGGCGGGGCGCCGACGCGAGGAGCGCCCCGACCGCCTGCTCGCCCTGGTCCACCGTGAGCGCGCTGACTGGTACTTCGAACAGCTGTGGCGCCCGTCCCCAGCGCGTGCGCCGGAAGGCGCGCCGAGCGCCCTTGCGCCGGTCGGCACACTGGCGTATCGACAGCGGGCCGTTGACAAAAGCTATTGCCTCGTGCCCGAGCTCGATGAGGTGGCTCGCAGCGAGCTCCCCCCCTCGCACGTCGTCCACGGTGACAGAGCAGAGGTCGACCTCGCCGGGGTCGCGGTCGAGGAGGACTGTCGGGATGCCGCGGCTAGCGAGCGCCGCTATTGCCTTCAGGTCATGTTCGACGGGCGCGATCAGCAAACCGTCGACGCGGTGCTCTTCGAGGACGCGTAGGTAGTGGCGTTCTCTTTCGCTCGACTCGTCGCTCGAGCACACCATGAGCACGTAGCCCTTGTCCCGTAGCGACCTTTCGGCCCCGCGCACCATCTCGGTGAAAAACGGGTTCGCTATGTCGAGGAGGATGACCCCGATGGTGCGGCTCTTGCCAACCCTCAACTGGTGTGCCGCCGTGCTGCGCACGAACCCGCTCGCCTCGATCACGTCAAGGACTCGCGAACGGGTCTGGGGTGCGACGACCTTGGGGTTGTTGAGGACGTTGGAGACTGTCCCGAGCGACACGCCTGCCATTTGGGCTACCTCCCGGATGGTCACCCTGCCGGGACGCGCCGCCTTCTCGCTTGGCCGAGGGTTGCCTTGACAGCCTGTCTGCACACCCCTAACATAGTCTCGGCTCGGGCTTGAAACGATTCAGAGGGGATGAGGGACAAGCCGCAGGCCGAGGGACAACCACTTCCGGCACGGTCCGAGGAGTAGGACAAACAGGGCTTATGGGGGAGGGCGACCGGCAAAATGAGGCCCGCCGAGGCGACATGACCACCGAGGGTGGACAGATAGTGCCTTTGCCCGCTGCCAAGCCAGCCGAACCGGAGCCGCTCCTTGTCCTGGAGCACGTGAGCAAAGCCTTCGGGGCCGTGCGAGCGCTCGTGGACGTCTCATTGGAGTTGTACCCGGGCGAGACGCACGGGCTGGTCGGTGAGAACGGTGCGGGGAAGTCGACCCTCGTGAAGGTCTTGGCCGGGGTCCACCGGCCGGACCTGGGCAGCTTGCGGCTCGGGGGGCGTGAAGTTCACCTGTCCAACCCTGCGGCCGCCCGGGACGCAGGGATAGCGGTCATCTACCAGGAGCCCACTCTTTTCCCCGACCTCACGGTGGCGGAAAACGTCTTCATGAGCCGCCAGCCCCTCCGCAGCGGCCGCCGCATCGACTCGCGTGCCATGAACCACCGGGTGCTCGAGCTCGTCGGGCGGTTAGGCGTGCGCCTCGACCCTGAGCGGATAGCGCGCGGCCTGTCGATCGCCGACCAGCAGATCGTGGAGATCGCCAAAGCGCTCTCCCTCGATGCCCGCGTGATCGTCATGGACGAGCCGACAGCGGCACTGTCGGCATACGAAGTGCAGCGGCTCTTCCGGGTTGTCGAAACCCTGCGCGAGTCGGGCGCGGCCGTACTTTTCATTTCGCACCGGCTCGAAGAGGTCTTCGGCGTCTGCCAGCGGGTCACGGTGATGCGTGATGGCCGCTGCGTGCTGGCGTCGCCGCTCGAGCGCCTCACCTCGGATGACCTCGTGCGCGCCATGGTCGGGCGCGATGTCGTCGAGCGCGAGCAAAAAGGTGAGGTCCACCGCGGCAAGGTCGTGCTCGACGTGGACCGCTTGACCCGGGAGGGAGTCTTCGTCGACATCTCTTTCCAGGTTGCGAGCGGCGAAATAGTGGCTCTCGCGGGTTTGGTGGGTGCGGGCAGGAGCGAGGTCGCCCGGGCGATCTTCGGCATCGACCGTTACGACGCAGGCGAGGTCCGCGTCGATGGGAAGAAGCTGAAAAAGGCTGCTCCATTGGCGGCGATGGACGCAGGGGTCGGCTTCGTGCCCGAAGACCGGCGGCTCCAGGGCCTCGTGATGGAGCTTTCGATCGGGACCAACATCGCCCTGCCGTCTTTGCGGGCCCTAAAACGCTTCGGCTTGGTGCGCCGGTCTGTCGAAAATCGCTTCGCCGAGGAGTGGGCGACGCGTTTGAGCCTGCGGTACGGGGGGTTCTCCAACCCGGTTTCGACTCTTTCGGGGGGCAACCAGCAAAAGTGTGTCCTCGCCAAGTGGCTCAGCCGTCATCCCAAGCTTCTCATCGTCGACGAGCCGACGCGGGGCATAGACATCGCGACGAAGAGCGAAGTCCACCGCCTGCTCGTCGAGCTTGCCGAGCAGGGGGTCGCCATCTTGATGATCTCGTCGGAACTGCCCGAGGTGCTCCGGGTGGCCGACCGGGTCCTGGTCATGCGCGAGGGCCGGCTGGTGGCGGAGTTCAGCCATAAAGACGCTTCGGAGGAAATTATCGTGGGCGCGGCGACGGGCCAAGTGGACAAGGCCGCCTCGTGAGCACCGCGCTCGGCGCCGTCGGCGGCCTCGAGGAGGGCAGGAGCCCCCGCCGCATCGCCGATGTCGTCTTCAGGGCCCGGGAGGTCGGGATCGTCGCCGTGCTCCTGGTCTTCGTGGCCATCACGGCCTCCTTCCAGCCGAGGTTCGTCGACAGCCAGAACATCAAGTTCATCTTCACCGACGCCGTCATCTTCGCCCTTCTTGCGATGGGCGAGACGATGGTCGTCGTCACACGGCAGGTCGACCTGTCGGTCGGGTCGGTGCTCGGGCTCTCCGCGTACCTGTCGTCCAACCTGTTTTCCCAGGTCCACGGGATCCCTATTGTGGCCGTGTTCGTGGTCGGCCTCGGCATAGGGCTCCTATGTGGTGCCGTAAACGGCGCGATCGTTTCCATCGCCCGGGTGCCCGGCTTGGTCGTTACCCTGGCGACGCTTTACATTTTCCGCGCCGTCGACGTCCTTGTGGTCGGCGGGGGCCTGGTCATCGCCAGCACCCTGCCCAGCGGGTTCATCGCGATACCGGCCTCGAGTTGGTCAGCGCTGAGTTCTGTGCCTTATCTCACTGTGGTTATTGCGGTCGTGGTGGGAGCCGTGGCCTACTGCCTGCGGTCGTTCCGCTCTGGCCGAGAGCTTTACGCGATCGGGTCCAACCCCGACGCGGCCCGGCTCGCGGGTATCCCCATGGGCAGGCGCATTTTTACCGCCTACATGCTCTGCGGGGGCATCGCCGGCATTGCGGGGGTGCTCTGGGCGGCCAATTACCAGACCATAGACTCCACGGCCGGGTTGAACTACGAGCTCACGGTCATCGCGGCGGTAGTGGTCGGAGGCGTCAATATTTTCGGCGGTAGCGGGACTGTCGTGGGGGCTGCTTTTGGGGCCCTTCTCCTCACGACCATAAACCAGGCACTTGACGTCCTTGGGATCTCGTCTTTCTGGGACCCGGCGATCGACGGCATGCTCATCGTCGTCGCGATATCGCTCGACCACTGGATTTCGCTACGCCTGACGGGCGCTTTGCGCAAGAGGAGCTTGCAACATGCGTCCTGAGGCGACCCTGGGGGCGACGAGCAAGCCCGAGCCTGTCATCCTGCCGCCGGCGACGCCTATCGGGAGGGCGGCCGCATCCCACGAAGGCAAGCGCACGGTTCGCGAGCGCCTGAAGCCGTTCGTCCGCTGGGAAGGCGCGCTCGTAATCGCTTTGATCGTGACGGTGGTGATCGGGGCAGCGACGTCGCCCGAGTTCCTCACCAGTGGCAACGTCTTCAGCAACGTCTGCGTCCTGTACGGCGAGCTTGCCATCATGACCCTTCCCATGACGCTCGTCGTCCTCGCCGGCGAGATCGATCTCTCCATCGCCTCCACGCTGGCACTTTCGAGCAGCCTTGTCGGGTACTTGTGGGAAAACCACTGGCCGATGCCGCTCGTCATCGTTTGCTGCCTAGCCGCCGGCTTGGTGTGCGGGGCTTTCAACGGTGTGCTGGTAACCCGGTTCGGGTTGCCGTCGCTCGCGGTGACGATAGGGACGATGACGCTTTACCAGGGCATTTCGGAGATCGTGTTAGGACCGGCGATCATTACCAACTTCCCGGCCAGGTACACGACGATTGGCGTAAACCCTGTACCTCACACGTTTGGCTTGCTCTCGTACTCCGCCGTCATCTTCATAGTGCTGGCCGTCATCTTCGGTGTGGTGGTCCACGCGACGCCGCTCGGGCGCACAGTCGTCGCCATCGGGTGGAACAAGGAAGCCGCCCAGTTTGCAGGTATCCGTGTCAAGCGGGTGAAGTCACTGCTTTACCTGGTGTCCGGACTTGTCGGTGCCATGGCCGGGGTCCTGTACACGTTCAAGCTGAGCACTGCGGAGGCGGACAACGGCACCTCTCTCGTCCTGCCGGTCGTGGCGATCGTGCTGCTCGGCGGGGTCTCGATCTTCGGGGGAAAAGGCACCCTCTACGGGGTGGTCCTCGCCGTGCTCCTCTACTGCGGCCTGCAGAGCGCTTTGCTTTTGACAAACTTCAACCCCAACGCACTGGAGATCGTTACGGGTGGCCTGTTGCTGCTCAGCGTCATCATCCCCAACGCAGGAGAGCTTTCCGCCCGGGCTCGGCTTTTCGTCAACCGTTACCGGCTACCCGGTACTTCTTGAGGGGAAAGGAGGTAGTGAAAACCCTATTTGTCTGGTCCATTACTCCACCCATTGAATGAAAGGATTTAATAAAGACATGCGTTCCACACTTCCCAAGTGGAGAGCGGTCCTAGCAGGAGTGGCGATCGCCGCAATGGCCGCCACGACGCTTGTCGGCTCCGCTTCCGTGCAGGCAGCGCCTGCACTGAAGACGGGGCTCAAGGTGGCCGTCATCCCAAAGAACCTCGGCAACTCCTACTTCACTACCGCAGACAGTGTGAAATCCGGTGGAGCTCTTGCTGCCCTCAAGGCACTGGGTGAAAGCGGGGTCGAGATCAGCGGGACAACGGACACGCCCGCCTCGCAACTTCCCGTAATCCAATCCGAGATCACCAAGGGCGTCAACGCGATCATCATCTCGGGTACCGACCCGAGCGCCCTGTGCCCGACGCTGAACTCTGCGATGGCCAAGGGGATCGTCGTCGTCACTTATGACTCCGATACCAACTGCCGTGACCTGTTCATCGACCAAGCCTCGCCGCAGGGGCTGGGCGACATCGAGGTCCAGATGATCGCAAAGGAGATCGACGCCGCTAGCCCGTCCGCAGCATCGGGCCAGATCGCGATCGTTTCGGCCTCCATCGACGACACCAACCAGAACACCTGGATCGGCTACATGAAGCAGAAGCTGAAGAGCTACCCGCACCTCGACCTGGTCAAGACCGTGTACGGCAACGACGACACGGCTACTTCGACCCAGGTCACAGAGGGCCTGCTTTCTGAGTACCCCAATCTCAAAGGGATCATCTCACCCACGACGGTCGGTATCGCGGCCGCCGCGGCCGTCCTGGACACGGCCAAGTACCGGGGCAAGGTGCAGCTCACGGGCCTCGGGACGCCTGACGAGATGAAGAAGTACGTTGCCGACGGGACCGAGAAGGAGTTCGCGCTCTGGAACCCGGCCGACCTCGGCTACCTTGCTGCCTACGCCGCAGTGGAGCTCGCCTCGAAGGCGATCACCAATGCTGCCGGGCAGAGCTTCGTGGCCGGCAAGCTTGGTAAGTACACGGTCGGCTCGGGCCACACCGTCCTATTGGGGCTGCCTTTCGTGTTCGACAAGGCCAACATCAACCAGTTCAACTTCTGACCAATCCTCTCCTCGGCGGGGCCTGCCAGCGTGCTGGCCCCGCAGGGGCGGGGCTTTATGGAGAGCGTTCATCACCATGCAGAGGATCTGTTTTCACCTTCGGGTGCGCCCTGACCGAGCAGCTGAGTACGCTCGGCGTCATCAGGAGGTGTGGCCCGAGATGCTCCAGGCTCTCAGCGAGACGGGTTGGCGCAACTACTCGCTGTTCTTGAGCTCCGACGGCCTGCTGACGGGCTACTTGGAATGCGACGACTTCGACCGAGCACGCGCCGCAATGGCGGAGCGAGCGGTGAACAGCAGGTGGCAGGCGGAAATGGCGGGGTTCTTCGAGGAGGGAGGGCCCCCGGACGAGCAAATGCGCGCTGTCCCCGAGGTCTTCCATATGGACTAGGGCGGGATCGGACGAAGGAAAGGAGACGAGTATGTCCGGAGATCTTCGGGCTGCAAAGAAGGAGCTGCGTGAGCAGTGGATCGAGACGCCGTCGTGGGCCTACGGCAATACGGGGACGCGCTTCAAGGTGTTCCGCAACCCAGCCGCCGCGCGGGACGCGTTCGAAAAGGTAGAGGACGCCGCACTGGTCCATCGCCTTACAGGGGTCGCGCCATCGGTCGCCCTCCACATCCCGTGGGACCGCGTGGACGACTACGCCAAGTTGGCCAAGCATGCCGCCGATCTCGGGCTCCGTATAGGCGCGATCAACCCCAACGTTTTCCAGGAGGACGATTACCGCCTTGGCAGCGTGTGCAACCCTGACCCCAAGGTGCGGCGCCGCGCGACGGACCACCTTCTCGAGTGCGTGGAGATCGCCGTCGCCGTCGGGTCGCCGCTCGTCAGCCTGTGGTTTGCCGACGGCACCAACTACCCCGGCCAGGACGACATCCGCGCGAGGCAGGACCGCCTCGCGGCAGCGTTGCGGGAGACCTATGACGCGCTGCCCGACAGCACCGACATGCTCCTCGAGTACAAGCTTTTCGAGCCCGGTTTCTACACCATGGACGTCCCCGACTGGGGTACCTCGCTCGCGCACTGCCTCGCGCTTGGAGAAAAGGCAAAGGTGCTCGTCGATACCGGTCACCACGCACCCGGGACCAACATCGAGTTCATCGTTGCTTCACTGCTGCGCCTGGGTCGTCTCGGAGGGTTCCATTTCAACAGCCGGTTTTATGCAGACGACGACCTGTTCGTCGGGGCTGCCGACCCTTACCAGCTGTTCCGGATAATGAACGAGATAGTCGCGGTCGGGGCACACCGCCCGAGCGCCGGGGTGGCGTTCATGCTCGACCAGTGCCACAACATCGAGGACAAGGTGCTGGCCGAGATCAGGTCCGTGATGAACGTCCAGGAGGCCACCGCCAAGGCGCTCCTCATTGACCGGCCGGCACTTGCGTCGGCCCAGGCCGGCGGCGACGTGCTCGCCGCCAATGGCATCCTTACCGACGCCTTCAGCACGGACGTACGGCCATTGCTTGGCGAACTGCGCGAGGAGATGGGCCTCGACCCCGACCCAATAGCGGCCTACCTTCGCTCCGGCTATGGAGAAAAAGCGAAGGCCGAGCGGGCAGGTGGGGCAGCCCAGGGGTGGGGCGGCTGACCGACAGCCACCCGCGGGGCTAGCCCGGGCAGCGAGGAGACGAGCCGGTCGGGAGCGTGTGCGGCTAGCGCGCCCTGGCCAGCCCGGCTAGCCGCGCTTTGGCTTTCTGAGCCGCTCTCGCCAGCTCGGGGTGGGGCGTGACATGCATGGCTGGGAAGGACCGTGCGACGATCCGGCGCATCTCGGCCTGATCGCCTACCAAACCCCGCGCGTGCAACTGGGCGAGCAGGTTGCCGATCGCCGAGGCCTCCGTCGGCCCGGCGGCCACCGGAAGCCCGCTCGCCGAGGCCAAGAGCGACAGGAGCAGGTAGTTGGCCGAACCGCCACCGACGACGTGCAGGCCGCGGATCCGCTTGCCTGCGCAAGCCTCGGCCTGCTCGAGCACGGCACAGATCGCGAGCGCCATGCTGTCCAGGATGCAGCGCACAAGTTCAGCCTCTGTCTCAGGGACCGGCTCCCCGCCACGGTCACAGGCTTGGCGGATCCGCGCCGGCATGTCCCCGGGGACGGCAAAGACCGGGTCTTCGGTGTCGACGAGGGAGCGGAACGGCGGGCACGCCTCGGCCTGTGCCAGCAAGTCGACCAGCCGGACGTCGTTGCCTTCCAGCGCCCAGCACCGCTCGCACTCCTGGACCATCCAGTGGCCCATGACGTTTTTCAGGAACCGTACTGACCGGCCGAAGCCGAGCTCGTTCGAAAAGTTGGCCTGGCGGCTTGCGGGTGAGATCACCGGTGCGTCGAGCTCGAGGCCGACGAGGGACCATGTCCCACTCGAAACCCAGGCAGTGCCTTCGTTTTCGAGGGGGGCGGCAAGCACGGCCGAGGCCGTATCGTGGCAACCGACCGCAGCCACAATCGCAGGACGCGCCATCCCTACGCTGGCTGCTACCGCCGGGAGCACTGGACCGTACTGCTCCCCGGGCTCGATGGGCGGGGCGAAAAGGTCACGGCGTACGCCGAGGCGGGCCAGCAGCCAATCGACCAACTGACCGGTCCGGGCATCGACCAACTGGGTGGTAGAGGCGATCGTCCGTTCGAGCCGGGCTTGGCCTGAGAGCATGTACGCAAAGAGGTCGGGCACCATGAGCAAGCGAGAAGCGGCGCCAAAACCGGCGCTTTCACGCTCGGCCAGTAGTTGGCAGATGGTGTTTATCGCCATGTCCTGTATGCCGGTCGCCTGGTAGACCTCGCCGAGGCCGATGAGGCGGTCCAGTTGCTCCAGCCTCCCGTCGGTACGGTCGTCCCGGTAGTGAAAAGGCGGCCCCAACAGACGTCCGTCGGCGTCGAGCAACCCGTAATCGACACCCCAGCTGTCGATGCCGACCGACAGCTCGCCATCGTCAGCCTCGCGGGACAGCTTGCCGAGCGACTCGAGCATCTGGCGGTAAATACCTAGGAGGTCCCAGTGGATCCCGTCGGGCAGTTGCACCGGCCCGTTTTTCATGCGGGTCACCTCGCGCACCTGCAACCGGTCGCCTTCCATGCGGCCGGCGAACAGGCGTGCGCTGGAGGCTCCGAGGTCGATCGCAGCGAAAAGGCCAGAGTTCGGCATCGTTACACCCCGAGGCGTGCCCTCCTGGCAAGTTCACCGACGGTGCGTTTGGTCGTGGGCTGGTAGCCGTCCAACGGCCGGACCAGCTCGTGCACCGCGTCGAGCAGCCAGGCGGGCTGGGGGAAAAACATCGCCTCGAGCTCGGGCGCCGGAGTTATCCAGTTGCGCGACCCGACGACCACGGGTGGGCCGTCCAGGTCGTCGAAGCACATCTGGGTCAGGTTGGATGCCACCGTTTGCATGACGTTGCCACGTTCGACGGCCTCGGAGACGAGCAGTACTTTGCCTGTCTTGCGCACCGACGCGGCCACGAGGTCGTAGTCGAGCGGGTTGGCCGAACGGAGGTCCACTATCTCGGCCGAAAGGCCGAAGCGCGCCGCAAGCTCGTCGGCCGCCGCGACGGCGGTATAAAGGGCAGGCCCAAGGGTGACGATCGTGAGGTCTGTCCCAGCCCGCTTGACCGAAGGTTGCGACAGGTCGATCTCGTAGTACCCCTCAGGCACTCCTCCCGGCTCGAACATCTCGCCGATGTCGTACAACTTCTGGCTTTCGAAGAAAATGACCGGGTCGGTGCCCGCCAAGGCGGCGTTCATCATCCCCTTGGCGTCGTAGGGCGTGACGGGGTAGACCACCTTGAGCCCGGGGATATGAGCGACCAGCGCCGTGAAATCCTGGGAGTGCTGGGCGCCGTACTTGGACCCGACGGAGATCCGCACCACCACCGGCATCGTGAGCACGCCGGCGGACATGGCCTGCCACTTTGACAATTGGTTGAACAGCTCGTCGCCGGCCCGTCCCATGAAATCGGCGTACATCAGCTCGGCGACGGCTCTCCCGCCCTCCATCCCGTAGCCGACAGCGGCCCCGATTATCCCAGCTTCGGAGATAGGAGCATTGAAGAGCCTGTGGTAGGGGAGCGCCTCGGTGAGGCCGCGATAAACGGCAAATGCGCCGCCCCAGTCCCGGTTTTCTTCGCCGAAAGCGACCATTGTCGGGTCGGTCGCGAACCGGTGCAGGAGCGCTTCGAAAATGCCGTCCCGGATGTTGAAGACCTTCATCTTGGGGACGGGTTTGCCGTTCTCGGAAGCGGTGCGCACCTTGGCCCGGATCTGCTGGGCCCTGGGGTTGTCTGCCGGGGAGACGAGAAACTCTGGCTCGGTGGCTGCGAAACGCTCGACGTGGCCGTTGGAGAACATGACGCTACCTACGAGCTCGTCGTCCAAGTCGAGCCTCGGGCTGGCCTCGAGGTCGGCCGCCAGCGCGAACATCGAGAACACAGCCTCTTGGACTTCGTCGCGTGCGTTGTCCAGGACGTCGGCGCTCACGACGCCGGCCTCTACGAGCCGCTCGCGGTACCCCTGGATGGAGTCAACCGCCTGCCAGTGAGCCAGTTCTTCGGGGGTACGGTAACTGGACGCATCGGAGGGCGAGTGCCCGCTGTAGCGGTAGGTGATGGTATCGAGCAGCACCGGCCCGTGACCCTGTTCGAGTACGGCCTTCTTGCGCCGGAAAGCATCGATCACCGCCAGGGGGTCGTAACCGTTGACCCGCTCGGCGTGCATCTCCTCCGGGTTGACGCCGGCGCCGATCCTGGCTATGAACTGGCAGGCCATCGTTTCGCCGTAGGGCTGGCCGCCCATGCCGTAAAAATTGTCGATGCAGTTGAAGATGATCGGCAGGCCTCCGCCGAGGGACTGGTCCCATAGGCTCCTGTACTGGTCCATGCTTGCAAAGGTGATGCCCTCCCAGACCGGGCCGCAGCTGAACGACGCGTCCCCGATATTCGCCACGACGATGCCCGGGCGACGGTTGACCCTTTTGAAAAGAGCGGCGCCGGGAGCGATCGAACCGGACCCGCCGACGATCGCATTGTTGGGGTAGATGCCGAAGGGGGCGAAGAACGCGTGCATCGAGCCGCCGAGCCCGCGATTGAAACCGGTGTCCCGGGCAAAGATCTCGCTGTAAGCCCCGTAGACGAAAAAGCGAAAGGCCAAGGCACTTACCGGGCCTTCGTAGCGCTTCTCCACCGGAGCCAGGACAGCGCCGTCACGATAGGAGCGCATTATTTCGAGCAAGCGGTCCTCGGAGAGGCGCCGGATGGCCGAAAAGCCCTTTGCCAGGATCTCGCCGTGGCTGCGGTGAGAACCGAAGATGTGGTCGTCGGGGGTCAGACCGAAGGCCATGCCTACGGCGGCGGCTTCCTGGCCGATCGACAGGTGAGCCGGCCCGGAGTGGTTGTAGGCGAGGCCCCGGTACGCACCCTTTAGCTTGATCTCGTTGAGCACCGTTTCGAACTCCCGGATGGCGCACATGTCCTGCCAGATGTCCACGAAGTCCTGGGCGGTG
Organism: Acidimicrobiales bacterium; assembly: GCA_035508795.1. Classification (GTDB taxonomy): domain Bacteria; phylum Actinomycetota; class Acidimicrobiia; order Acidimicrobiales; family Palsa-688; genus DATJMJ01. The sequence continues at coordinate 19,479 of DATJMJ010000027.1, read as the reverse complement.
TAGCGGCTCGTCTCCTCCTCGAGGCTCCGGTTGTACGTGTTGAGCGGGATGTCGGCGAAGTGGACCACGCCGCTCGAAAAAACTGCTTCGGGCTCGATTGCCAGCGCCTTGGTCATGGTGTCCTCGTTCCTGTGCTAAACGACTTGCAAGACTGCTTCTCGCAGGGCTTCGGAGACCGTCGGGTGCGGGAAGACGATCTCGGCCGCACGTGCGGCCGACAGGCCCATCTCGACCAGGGTTGCCGCCGTCACGATGATCTCGCTCGAAGCGTCACCCATCGCATGCGCACCCAGGATCTCGCCGTACTTGGTGCCGGCGAGGACCTTTATGAAGCCACTGCCCTTCTCGTTTTCGATCACGAACCTGCCCGCGACGCCCATCGGGACCATCGCCTTTTTATAGCCGGTCCCGGCGGCTTTCAACTGCTGCTCGGTGGGGCCGACGTATGCGACCTCGGGGTGGGTGTATATGACTGCCGGGACCGCGCCGTAGCGCACCCGGTCCGGCTTGCCGAACATCGAGTTGACGGCAACTATCCCCTCGCGGGTGGCGGCGTGGGCGAGCATGTGCTGCCCCGTTATGTCGCCGCATGCCCATACGCCGGGGACATTGGTCTTTCCCTGGTCGGTCGTCCTCACGCCCCTTGCGCTGAAATCGACGCCGGCTTCTTCCAGGCCGGCGCCCTCGACCACCGGGGCGCGGCCGGTGGCATTGATTATGCAGTCCGCCGCGTACACTTTTGTCTCACCTGCACTGTCCTCGTAACGGACGGCGTCACCTTCGATGCCCGTCACCCGGCAGGACAGGTTGAAGGTCACGCCGGCGTGCCTGAGCGCTTGCAAGAGCCTCTCGGACACGTCTTGGTCGCAACCGCTCGCGATCTGGGGGAGCATCTCCAGCACCACGACCTCGGCACCGATCTCACTGAAAAACGTGGCGAACTCGAGCCCGATGTAACCGCCGCCGATGATCGCCACCCTGGACGGCACCTCTTTGAGGTCGAAGACGCCGGTCGAGTCGAGCACGTGTCCTGAGCTGATGCCGGGAATGGGAGGCACGACGGGACGCGAACCGGTCGCGAGGAGGATGTTCTTGGTTTCGAAGACCTCGTCGCCGACTTGTGCCCGACCCTGGCGAGCGATGCGGCCGTGCGCCTGGAAAACCTCGACACCCGAGCGTTTTAGGAGGCTGTCGACCCCCCGGGTGAGCGTGCCGACGATGCGGTTTTTTCGCTCGACGACTACGGGCAGGTCAAGCCTGAAGGCATCGACCTCCACCCCGAACAACCCGGCTTCGCTGCACTCCCGGTAGAGCCGGGATGAGCGCAGGAAAGATTTGGCCGGTATGCAGCCGACGTTCAGGCAGGTACCGCCGACGCGGTCCTCTTCGACGAGGGCCACCCTTTTGCCCATCTGGCCGGCATGGGCGGCGGCTTCGTACCCGCCGGGGCCGGCACCGATAACGATCAGGTCGTACATAGTGGCTCCGCTTCCTCGATCTTGTCGCGAACGACCTTCAAGAACCTGGCGCCCGGCGCACCATCGACGACCTGGTGGTCCAGCGTGAGGGACAAGCCGATCGAGTCGATGAACTCGATGTTGCCGTCCGGTTTGCGGACTGCTTTGAGCTGTAGCGCCCCGACCCCGAGGATCGCCACCTGTGGGGGGTTGACCACCGGCGTAAACGACTCGATCCCGAGGCTCCCGAGGTTGGAGATGGTGAAGGTCGCCCCGTTCAGGTCGTCCACTGCGATCGACCCCTGGTTTGCCCGCGCCGCCAGTTCCTTCATGCGGTTGGATAGTTCCAGCAGGGACAGGCCCTCGCTGCGGTGTACGACGGGGACTACCAGACCGCGCTCGGTATCGCAGGCGAACCCTAAGTTGACCTCGCTGTGGCGGTGGACGACGCCGTCTATAAGTTCGGCGTTGAGGTCAGGTACCTCGAGCAGCGCTTTCAAGGTGCAGTAGGCCACGAGGTCGCCGATCGTGACGTCGGCTGTGACGGCCGCCGCTTTCATCTTTTTCCGCACGGCGAGGAGGCCGCCGGCATTGGCAGAACTGTTGAGCGTGTACTGCGCCGTTTGCGCCAAGGACTCCCGCAGCCGCCTGGCTATCCGTTCCCGCACAGGAGTCATCCGCACTGTCGTCGTGCTCGGCGAAGGGGCTGCTGCCCCGGCACCGGAGGGTTGGACGCCGCCGGGGCCGTCCTCCGCGCCCGCGAACTGTGCGGTGAGGTAGAGCCGGCGGAGGTCCTCCTCCAACACCCGCCCGCCCGGCCCGCTCCCTCCGGCCAAGGCCGGGTTGATGCCGTGCTCGCTGGCGAAGCGTTTTGCTCGTGGGCTGAGCGGGCCGTTGCCGGACGGCGCCGCGCCGTGTGCAGACGCGGCGGCCGGGGCCCAAGGCTCTTGGCGGCCAGCGGACGGAGCGGGCAACGCCGACGCCTTGAGCGATTGTTCGCGCACGGGCTCGCCCGGCTCGAGCCTTGTCGGCGCTCCTGCGCTGGCGTCGTGGGGCGCCAGGTCGGTGACGTCCTCACCGGGTGACCCGATGGCGCATATGACCGTGAAAACCGGGACCAGGGCGCCCGCTTCGAAGAACGTGCCGAGCAGTACACCGTCGGACGGGGCGGTGAGCTCGAAGCTCGTCTTGTCCGTCTCTATCTCCGCGAGCGCGTCGCCCGTTGTGACGGCGTCACCTTTTTGCTTCAACCAGGCGACCAACAGGCAATCCTCGACGGTGTTGCCCAGCTTCGGGATTTCGACCGCGGTTGCCATTTAGACGCCCCCTTCCACCCCAGCCGGAGCGGGAGCGCCGGCCCGCAGCAGCTCCTGCTCTGCTTCTTTGCACCACTGCCCGCCGGTGAGGCTGGCTGCCACGGTGGGGAAACGTACACCGAGGTCGCTCAGGCGTGTGAGCCCGAGGTCGCGCAACCCCGGGTAGACGATGATCTTTCCCGCCATGACTTGCTTTTCGACAGCTGCGATCCCATCGATGGCTCCCGAAAGACCGGAAATGGCGTCGACGGAGCAGTTGGTGTCCAGCTGTCCGGACTCGAGCTTGGCGAGCAAGACCTTCATGTCGTTGATGACGGACCCGCTCGTCCCGAACATGTAGCATCGGCGCTGTATATAGGCGTCCAGGTCGATTTCCTGGCGCGTGCTTGCCGGGATGCCGGCAAATATATCGACCAGCCCACCTTCATCGCTCGCCTCGATCGCCGCCGCGACAAGTGGCCCTGAGGGGACGAGCACGACTTGGTAGCTGAAGCGGCCCTCGAGGCGCTCTTTCGCCGTATTTACCAACTCGAACGGGACGCCGTTGCGGAGCGCGTACGGCTCGGCTTTCCGCCCGAGCGCGCCGAGGCGCTTGTCGTCTATGTCGGCGCCCACGACGCTTATGCCCGGGACGCCGCAACAAAGGCTCCTGATCACGTGCATCTGTCCCATCGGGCCTGCTGCGCCGGTTACGAGCATGCGGTCGTCGGGCCGCAGTTCGCCCGAGGAAGGCACTACCGAGTAGGAGCCGGCCGCGAAGGCGCCCGTCGTCCCGACCCAGCGCGTGTGTGCGTAATGGACGCGGCCGATCCCGACAGCGACAGGCGCCCCGATGGTGCGACCCCCGAGGACGACGTTGATAATGCCGCCTGGGGCCAACTTGTTGTTGAGGATCTCGATGGTCGCTTTGTTGGCGCCGAAATAGACGATGTCGTCGAAGTGCTCGTCCGGTAGGTCGCGGGGGACGTCGGCAAAGGTGACCGGGAGCCCCCAGGCCTCCAGCTCGTGCTGCTCGGCGGTTTCGCAGGTTATCGCTACGAGCGACCCGGGCCTGCCGCCTGAGCTCGAGGCCTCCTTCAGGCCCGAGACATGGTGACCTGCCTCGGCTACGACAAGTAGGCGCCCGCCCGGCTCGAAGGCCCGGCGATCGCTGCTCGCGTAGGCGTTCTCGACGCAGGCCCAAGGCTCGACCAGCGCCACCGCCGACGCGCTCAGTCCCTCGGGGACGGCGATCAGGTAACGCTCCCCTGTGCCCGGTTCAACGGCAACCCGCTCGTCCAGCAACACGTACTCCTGCAGGCCGCCTTCGAACGTGTACCCGAAGGCGGCATTGGACCCGGGCGTGAGGAGGCTGCGGTAGTCGGTCTGCACCAGGCACCGCTCGCCCACCCGGTACCGCTCGACTTCGGCCCCGACGGCGACGATCCGGCAGGCCACCTCGTGCCCTGGTACTGCGGGTTTCTCGCCCGGCACGTAGCTCGGGCAGCCATCGAGGATCTCCTTGTCGATGCCGGCGATCACGCCGTCCTTGCGCGGGTGGGCAGAAAACTGCTTCGTGAGCTTGACGTCGGAAAAACACAGCCCGACCGCTTCGACTTTCACGAGGACCTCGTGAGGCCCGGGCCGGACGACCTCCTTGTCGCGGTTCAGGACGAGTTGGCCGGGCCCAACCAGCTGGACCCCGTACTCGGTGCGAGGTAACGGGTCGTACTGAGTCATCGCAGCATCACCTGCCCGCCCGTCACCGGCAACGCTTGGCCGGTCTCGTACTTCTGCTCGACGAGGTAATAGATGGCCTTCATCACGTCCCCCGCCGTGCACCCCCGGCCCATCGGGACCTTGGCTTCGTAAAACTGCCTGACGTCGGCAATTGTCGTCGCGCCGGGCACCTTACCTGTGCGAAGGTACTGCGAAAAAAGGCCGGTCTCGGGGTCGGACCAGAGGGGCCCGTCGAAGAAATTGCCCGGGCAAACGGAGTTGACCTTGATGCCGTCCTCGACGAGCTCCAATGCGAACGACTGGGTCAAACCGATGCCACCGAACTTGCTGCCCGCGTAGGCGAAGTTCTTGTTGGACCCTTCGAGACCGGACTTGGAATTGACCTGGACGATATCGCTCCAGTAGTCGGGGCGCGCCTCGTGCTGGACGGCCAGCACGGGCGCCACGTTTTGGACGCAGAGGAAGTAGCCCTTGTAGTTCACGGCCGTGGAGAGGTCGAAGTCGCCTTCCCGTTGTACTTTGACGCTGGCGGCGCGAAGGATGCCCGCGTTTGAGACCAGTAAGTCGAGGCCGCCGTAAGCTCGCACGACCTCATGGACTGCCTGGGCCACCGACGCCGCGCTTGTCACGTCCATGGCGAGCCCGTAAGCCCTGCCTTCACCGAAGCGGGCTGAGAGATCAGCCGCCGCCTCACGGGCGCCGGCGGAATTGACGTCGGCCAAGATGACGTGGCCGCCCTCGGCTGCCAGGTCTTGGGCAATGCCGAGCCCGAAACCTTGCGCAGCTCCGGTGATGAGGGCGACGGTACCGGCTGCCCGCCCGGAGCGGCCGGCCGACATGGCGGCAACACCGCGCCGGTAGGACTCGACTTCCCAGTGCTCGATGAACTCCCGGAAATCATCGGGTAGGTAGTGGACGCCGCCCATCCGCCGGGCCATGGTCATGACCTCCACCGCGTCGAGGTAGACGAGACGGGCTGTATTGGCATCGGCCCAGGTGGCGCCTGACGTGAACACGCCCAAGCCCTCGACCAGCACCACGATCGGGGGTGCACCGTGGGCGGCGGTGTGCCGCTCGACGGCTGCAGCTAGCCGCCCGACGAGGTCGGCGGGCATTTCCCCGGGCCGAAGCTCGACCCACAAAGGGAAGGAGCGGCAATAAACGATGTGGTCCGGCGTAATCGGCCCGCTCATGACCATGTCACGGCCGCTCGATTGCGTGACGAGGTCGGCGGCTGTTGGCGAACCGTCGAAGGTGACCACCGCGAGCGGCCCTCCGGGACGGCTGAGGAGCGCTCTCAGCGCCGGGGCGATCAGGTTGACCGCTGCCCGGCCGTCGTCTTCGCTGAGCGGGGCCCTGGCACGGAACGAGGCCGGTGCTGCCGCCTGGTCCCGGAGAGCTAGGAGCGACCCGCACAACCAGTCGATGTCGCTCTGCACTTCTTCGGGTGTATCTCCGCTAACGACCAGCCCGTGGTTTTGCATGATCACGGCCCGAGGTTTGTTTTTCCCCGTCCGCCGCCCGAACGCTTGTAGCTCTCGCTGCAGCGTCTTGGCCAGTACGAAGCCGGGGTCGACAAGCTCGACCCAGGCGACGTCCTCTCCCAGGTTTTCCTCGATCAGGCGGCGGCCTTGCGAACAGCAGCTGAACTGGTTGACCAAAGTGGCGTGGAGGTGGACGACAAAACGAGCCGGTATCAGATGGTGGAGGACCGATTCGACCGACGGCCGCTGGTCGCGCTCGGGTTGGCGTCGCGCTGCCAGGACAGCTTGCTTGAACTCGGCCTCGCGCTCGTCTCGTGAGCCGCTCAGGTCACTGTCGAGCACCGCTTGCAGTGCCGCCCTGTCGAGGTCGACGAAACCGCCTGCTTCGATGGAACACAGCGCGCTCCCGCTCCCTTTTACGAGAAGGTGGTCGCCCAGCTTGACCGATGTGTTGCCCCCGCCCGCCAGCACGAGCCGGGGGTCTGAGCCGTAGTGACGGGACATTTCGACGAGAGCCTTTATGAGCTCCTCGTCTTCAGCAGTCGATGCGCTCTGCACAGTTACGGCCATCGCCCCTCCCTCGCCTGTCCCTCACCTGCACCTCACTTGTCCCTCTGGGAGCCATGCGTCGTTGCGTATTTTCCGATGACACCGGCACCAAGACGGGCGAAGGCAGCGATGTGCTCCTCTCTGGTCAGTTCCCCGTTGCCAAGGGCTCCGTCGGGGCGTACGTAACCATCGGCGCCCTTGGCCGTCGCAAACTGATGGGCGGCGGCCACGCAAGCGCCTTCCCAGAAAATCTCCTGCAGGTGCGCCGGGATGGGCACTCCTCCCACACACGCAGGCTCCATCGGGATCATCTCGGGCGTATTGTGCTCCGTGCCGGCGAGCACCATTATCCCTGCAGAGCGTAGCGCCTGCACATAAGCCTCCAGGACATCGGCCGCGTTGCGGCGAGGGATCACCTCTGCGCAATGGATACTTTTCTGCTGGAACCACTCGACCAAATGGCTGATCGAGGCCTCGAACTCGCATACGGGTTTGGCGCCGTCGGCCAGGACCGGGTAGCAAGGTACGCCGCCGAGCGCAAGGACCAGCTGGTAGGCCTGCTCAAAGCTTATGAAGTGTTCCTCGACGTAGGCCGGTTTGCCGGTTTTCATGAGATGGGACCGTATGGCGTCCTGGACACTTGCGGCGTCGAGCTGGGGGCTCGAGGCCGTGCCCAGGAGGGAGCACAACCGCGAGGGGAGGTCGCCCGCGGGGACCGAGCTGGACAAGGCCTCCTGGAATGCCTGGGCGACATGGCGTTCTTGGAGCCAGACTGTGCCGGGCGGTACGCCGGCGCGCTCCGCGACCCTGGCCTTCAACGTCTCTTCTGTCAATGAGGTCTCGACCCCAATCGCGGCGAAAAGAACGGCAAGCTTGGCGATCATTGCTGCCATCCGGGCGGAGTCAGTACTTCGTACCGTGCCCATGAGCGTCTCGGCTGCCGGCGTCATTGGGGAAAACCGCGTTATCCCTTTGCCGCAGAAGTACATTTTCCCGGGGTTGGCAGGGTCGTTGATCCTTTCGCCGGACCGCTGGAGCTCGGGTACGAGGCAGACCACTTCCGTACCGAACAAAGGGAAAATGCCATTCGACGCTGCGTGAGCGGCCAAGGGCCCGTACACGTTGAAGTCGTAATAATTACCCACCCCGAGCACGCCGATCCCTTGCTCGGCTGCCGCGGCTACGGCGTCGCCAACTGCGCTGAAGGCAGAAAAGTTTGGGGGCACGTGCACGTGAGAATTGACCTTGGTCCTGTCTGACGAGGACGGCGGCACCGATCGGAGATCGCCGATGGCGCCGAGCGTGGTCATCCCGGCCAGCGGGCCGCCCCCTGCTCCGTCGGCTGACCCTGCCGTGGTCACTGCACACCCCCTGCCCGGCATTTGCCCTTACTCAGGACGGTCCGGGCCAAGTCGTCACTTGGAGTAGGTTATCGGTTTCACTGAATCGTTTCAAACACACCTATAGGTGTAACTTACCGGTGACATTGGGGCTTGTCAAGAGCAGGCCGGGCGGCAACGACGGATTCGGCGGCGAGATGCCACACGTGTTCTGCCCCGGTCTTCTAGCATTCGCGCTCGTGCCCCTCGTTGCCGGTGTCGATTGCTCAACCCAAGGCAGCAAGGTCTTGGTCGTCGACGTCGACGACGGCCACGTGATTGCTTCCGGCAACGGTGTGCACGAGGTGCACGGCGAGGGTGGGGCGCGCGAGACCGACCCGCGGGCCTGGGAGCACTCAGTCGCCAAGGCGCTGGCCGAGACCGGGCGGGCGGGAGAGGTGGCGGCGATATCGGTCGGTGGGCAACAGCACGGGCTTGTGGTGACCGACGAGGCTGGGACGCCGTTGCGGCCGGCACCTCTTTGGAACGACACCCGCAGCGCCCCTGACGCGCGGGCTCTCGTCGAGGCGCTGGGCGGGCCCGGGCCTTGTGCCGCAAAGCTCGGGTCGGTGCTGTCGGCATCGTTCACCGTCACGCACTGGGCCTGGCTGCTCCGCACGGAGCCCGAGACAGCCAGAGCGGCTCGCTATGTCCTTCTCCCTCACGACTATTTGAACTTCTGCCTGACGGGGACGATGACCACCGATCGGAGCGATGTCTCGGGGACCGGATGGTGGGGCCCCCAACAAGAGGAGTACTTGGCAGACGTACTCGCGCTCGACCTCGTCCAGCTCGACGGGGCTCTCCTGCCGCACGTCCTCGGCCCTCTCCAGCCGGCGGGCCAGGTCACACGGGCTGCCGCTGACAGTTTCGGCCTCCCCCTCGGGGCCCCCGTGGCCTGCGGTGCCGGCGACAATGCTGCCGCGGCGCTCACACTGGACCTCGCCCCTGGAGAAGCGGCTCTGTCTCTCGGCACCTCGGGCACGGTGTACGCGACCTCGGAGCGCCCGAGCGCAGACGAAACCGGGACAGTCTCGGGATTTGCGAGCGCAGACGGCCGTTTCCTGCCTTTGGCCTGCACGCTCAACGCGACCGTGGCCGCCGACCGGGTAAGCGCCTGGCTCGGGCTCAACCGCGAAGACGTGGTGCCGTCCGCCGGCGTCGTTTTCCTCCCCTGGCTCGGAGGGGAGCGGACGCCCAATGTCCCGACTGCCACAGGCGGCCTCACGGGACTGCGCTACGAGACCGATCCCCGGTCCGTGCTCCAGGCCGCATACGAAGGCCTGGTCGCCACGCTGCTCGAGGCGCAGGGGGCTCTCGACAAGTGGGCGCCCCAGGACCAGGCGGCCCCGCTGCTGCTCCTTGGCGGTGGTGCACGTGGCAAGGTCTGGCAGGACACGGTGCTGCGCCTCTCGGGCCGCCCTGTGATCCTCGTGGACCAGGTCGAACTGGTCGCGTACGGCGCCGCCGCCCAGGCGGCAGCGATCGTCACCGGGGCATCGCTCTCCGAGATTTCCCGGGCGTGGGGAGGCCGTCGTGGCGCTCTCCTTCCGCCTGTGGCCCGCGACGAAGCGGTCCTCGAACGGATCGCCCGGTGGAGGCGCCACGTGACCGAGTCGGCGCAGGAAGCACCTGCGCCTTCGACGCTACTTTGAGAGAGATTGGAAAAGCTCCCTGAAGCCCTGCGCGGCCTCCGGCCGGAAGCGCTCGCTGCCATGCAGGCGGCTGAACGCGGCTTGGGCGTTGCTTTTGCCCGCGTAGGGGCCAGCGACGTCCGGTCCAAGGGCGGGCTCGACATCGTGACCGGGACTGACATCGCGGCCGAGGATGCAATAAAGACCGTCCTGTCCGAGAGGTCGGACTTTCCCGTCGTCGGCGAGGAGAGCGGTGGCGAAGCGGTCCCTGGCATGCCGTGCTGGCTCGTCGACCCGATCTGCGGCACGCGCAATTTCGCTTCACAGGTCCCGGTTTTTGCCGTAAACGTGGCACTAGTCGACGAGGGCCGGACAGTTTGCTGTGCCGTCGGCGACGGCTCGAGTGGCGAACTTTACGTGGCCCAACGGGGCTTTGGCGCGTTCGCTGTGCGCGGCAGCCACGCGCGGCGTGTGCGTTCCTCGGGTGACAGCCACATCCTCGCGGTCGAGGGGTGGCCGTCGGAGAAGTCCCAGCGGGCGCGCTTCGCCAATTTCGTAGCCGCGGCGATATCCGGTGGCAAATGGGAGTTCCGGTCCTTCGGTACGACGCTGTCGCTCGTTTACCTGGCTTCCGGGCGGCTGTCCGCCTATGTCCTTTTTTCGGTGAGCCCCGTCCACACGGCGGCGGGAGCGCTGCTCGTCGAGGAGGCCGGGGCGGTCGTCAGCGACCTCGACGGCAGGCCGTGGACGGTCGCCTCGGAAAGCCTTGTCGCCGCCTCGGGCGATGCCGTCCACGCGCAGGTCCTCGACCTCTTGGCTGCGGCGGCGCGAGGTGACGGCCGCCTTTAGCCGCCAGGCCGGTCCTCGTTTGGCTCGTGGCCCCCGCGGGGCCTTTGGCCCCGGGCAGGCAACTGGCCCCGGGCAGGCAGCCGGCCTCGAGTAGGCAGCCGGCCTCGAGTAGGCAGCCGGGGCCTCGAGTAGGCAGCTGGGTTCCAACTTCCTCCTTGGCGGCAAAAAGAGAGTGGCCTCACGTTGAAGGCCACCGACATCGACTGGTCGAGCGGCTGGGGGCCAGAGGTAGCTCGGCCGATGTTGTCCCTGGTGCTTGCGATCGCTGGCCGCACCGTCGCGGTTGGCGACCTGGAGGGGCCCGGGGTGGAGCAAATCCGCTCCCGGACCTGAGGCTGGCCGCCGGCGATCGGTTGGCTCCGCGGCCGGCTGGCTCCGCGGCCGGCTGGCTCCGCGGCCGGCTGGCTCCGCGGCCGGTTGGCTCCGCGGCCGGTTGGCTCCGCGGCCGGTTGGCTCCGCGGTCGGCTGGCTCCGCGGCCGGTTGGCTCCGCGGCCGGCTGGCTCCGCGGCCGGCTGGTTCCGCGGCCGGCTGGCTCCGCGGCCGGCTGGCTCCGCGGCCGGCTGGAGGTGGCCGGTGCGGCGTGCGGCGTGCGGCGTGCGGCGTGCGGCGTGCGGCTGGCGGCTGGCGGGGAGGGGGCACCATGTCGTCCGGCCTCTGGCGAGCAGGCATCGGTCCCGCAATGCGGTCCTGGCCCCAGACGCCTGCGGGCTAACGCCTAGGCTCGCGCTATGGCCCTCGAGCTGAGCGCCCGCTACGACCAGATCAGCCCCAAGTCGTACGAACACCCCGCCGACCGGGCCGCGACCGCAGCGCTACGGTCCATCCCTCTCATGGACACAGTGATCAAGAGGCTCGTAGGCATCGGCCACGAGCGCAGGCTCCGCCAAGTGCTCATCGGCAATGCCGTGCAGGTTTCTGACCAGCAGGTGCCCATGCTCTGGGCCCGCCACTGCCAAGCGGCCTCGGTGCTCGATATCGCCCGTACTCCGGAGCTCTTCATCACCCAGACTCCTCTCGCCAACGCGCTGACGGTGGGTGCGAAGCGGCCGATGGTGATCATTTACTCCGGCCTCGTAAAGGATTACCCCAACGACGAAGTCGATGTCGTGCTTGCTCACGAGATCGGCCACGTCCTTTCGGAGCACAATTATTACCAAACGGCGCTTTGGTTCCTGACTTTGCTCATCGCCTCGACAAGCGGGCTTGGAGGAGCGTTTGCCGGGGTGCCCCTGCGGGCTATCTACTTGGTCCTGCTTGAATGGTCCCGAGCGGCAGAGCTTTCGGCCGACCGGGCTTCAGCGCTCGTAGTAGGCGACCCGCTCGCGACGTGCAAGATGCTCATGCGCATGGCGGGCGGAGCTGTGGACGGGATGAGCCTCGATGCTTTCCTGGCGCAAGCTGCCCGCTACGCCGACGAAGAAGACGTCCTGGCCCGCTGGTCCCGTGCCTGGGTCGAGGCCTACCTGAGCCATCCCTTCGCCGTAAAACGTACCCGTGAGCTAATGAACTGGGTGAGCGACGGTAGCTACGACCGTATCCGCGGGGGCGCGTACATCCGGCGCGGGCAGGAGCCCGCTGCTACGGCCGAGTTCCAGGGGGCGGTGGCGCACTATCGCGAGAGGTTCGTGCGGGTGCTCTCTACAGCGACCGGTGGGCTCGAACGGGCTCTCCGCCAGTTGGAGGACTGGCTGCGGCCTGGTGGCCGAGGGAGCGAGGCCGGCGGCGGCGCTAGCGATGACGGCCTAGATGACGAGGACGGCTTCGACGAGACGGCAGATTTTCCCGACGGGAGCGAGTCGTAGTTTCTTTGCCGCTTCGAACGTACGTTCGGTATACTGACAAGTAGCTAGAACGTTTTCGCAGTCTTCACGCCTCGTGGCCCGGCGGGTTGGGCCTCCCCTTTCCAGTCCTGACGATAGGCGGAGGTGGTGTGATGGCCAGCGTTCTTTCCCTTGCTGCCGAGCTTCGAGCCGGCCTGGCCACATTTGACGCCGCCTTGTTGAGCGCGCAGGATTGCGCGCGCGTGGCGGAAGAGCTCGCCGCCACGGAGAAGGCCTGTGCGGCTGCCTCGCTCCTCGCAGCTGCACGAGCGGTCTCTACAGGTGCTCACAAGGGCCGTGGCTACGCAGACGGGGGAGCGTGGCTGGCACGCCATTCAGGGAGCACCCAGGGCGAGGCACGCCAAGCCCTCCGTACTGCCGGCCTCCTCGAGAACTGTCCGGGTACAAAAGAGGCTCTTCTGGCCGGTCAAGTTTCCGTCGCACAAGCGTTCGAGGTGGTTCAATCGGAAAAAGACTTCCCGGGTAGCGAAGAGCGGCTCCTCGAGGTTGCGCGCGGGACCGACGTCACGCAGCTGCGCGAGCGCGCCCGGGAGCAGCGCCAGGCAGAGATGAGCCCAGACGAGCTGCGGCGTCGCCAAATATCGTCTCGGGAGTTCCGCCATTGGCTCGACGGCGAAGGCATGGTCCGCTTCGCTGGCGCGCTCCCGCCAGAGACGGGCTTGCCACTCGTGCGGCGCGTGGAGGTCACTGCGGCGCGGTTGCGCAACGCCCGCAAAGCGAGCGGGGCGCCCGAGCGCTTCGACGCCCATGCCGCTGATGCCTTGGCGATGCTTGTTGCAGGCAGCTCCGAGGGCAAGCTCACCAAGAGGCCTGCCCGGGCGGAGCTCGTGGTTGTCTGTGACATATTCGCCTGGAGGCGGGGGCACGCCCACCCGGGCGAGGTGTGCCAGATAATCGGGGGCGGCCCGATCCCTCCGGATGTGGCGAAGGAGCTTTGTAAAGACGCCTTTGTGAAGGCTGTGCTCCACGACGGGGCCCGGATCCAGACCATCAAGCACTATGGCCGGCACCTGCGCGCAGCGCTGCGCACCGCGCTGGACCTGGGCCCGGTGCCGGAGTTCAGCGGTAGACGTTGCACTGATTGTGGCAGCCGTTGGGGCCTCCAGTACGACCATGTCAACCCGGTCGCCAACAACGGCCCGACCCAGTACTCCAACCTGATCGCCCGTTGCTACGTGGACCACCAAGAAAAGACCAAGCGCGACCGGGAAGCCGGCTTGCTCGGGCCCCACCCGCCATCGGCAACCGGCTGGCGACGGCCCAAGTCCCCGCCCAAGCTTGCCCCCCACGGCGCAGCCCCACCGCGACAAGCCACGCGACTGGTAACTTTCGGCATGGACAAGCCAATGCCGCTCCGCCACGTCGGGGCTCTTCGGGTTTCGTTAGTCGGGCTCGGTTGCAACAATTTCGGCGGCCGTATAGACGAGGCGCAGAGCCCTCGCGTCATCGATGCTGCCGTCGACGTAGGCATCAATTACTTCGACACGGCTGACGTGTACGGCGCGACAAAGAGTGAAGAGTTCCTCGGCAGGGCGCTGGCAAAGCGCAGAGGCGATGTCATTATTGCCACCAAGTTCGGCGTCCCCCTTGACGCCGAGAGAAAGGGTGGTGCGTCGCCCGCGTACGTCAATCAGGCGCTGGACGACAGCCTCCGGCGGCTCGGCACCGACTATATCGACCTCTTCCAGCTGCACAAGCCGGACCCGCAGACGCCCATAGCGGACACTCTCGGTGCTCTTGGCGAGTTGGTGCAAGCAGGCAAGGTGCGAGAGATCGGGTGCTCAAACTTTTCGGCCGCGCAGCTCAAGGAGGCGGCGTCGGCTGTCGCACCGGGTTCTCCGCGATTTGTCAGCGTCCAAAACGAGTACAGCTTGCTCCATCGCGAGCCGGAGCTCGAGGTCCTCGGCGAATGCGAACGCCAGGGCATCGCGTTCGTGCCGTATTTCCCGTTGCATATGGGGATCCTTTCTGGCAAGTACCACCAGGGGCAGGCGCCTCCCGAGGGCACTCGCATCGCGTCGATGCCTGAGGAGCGCCGCGACGCGCTTCTCGACAACGCGACCATGGGCACGGTCCAAAAGCTGAGTACCTTTGCCGAAGCTCGAGGTCACAGCATCCTCGAGCTGGCGATCGCCTGGTTGGCTGCCAAACCTGCGGTTGCCACCGTCATTGCGGGAGCGACCAAGCCCGAGCAGGTGGTTGCGAATGCCCAAGCGGCGAGTTGGTCCCTTAGCGAAGCGGAGGTCGACGAGGTCGACTCCATAGCCCCGGCGCCGTCGTAGAGCTATCCTGAAGGAGCCGATGAGCCAACCCGATACCGAGTCTGTTGTGGAGGCGGCTGGGCACTTCCGGTTGTACCTAGGTGCCGCCGCCGGTGTTGGCAAGACCTACGACATGCTCAACGAGGGCAAACGCCGCCTCGAGAGGGGCACGGACGTCGTGGTCGGCTTCGTCGAGAGCCACAAGCGGCCGCTCACAGAGGCGCTCCTCGCCGGCATTGAGGTCGTCCCCCGCAAGCGGGTCGAGTACCGGGGCGCCACCTTCGAAGAGATGGACCTGGACGCTGTCCTTGCCCGTCACCCCCGGGTGGCGCTTGTCGACGAACTGGCCCACACCAATGTGCCCGGGTCCGGGCGCCATCCCAAACGTTGGGAGGACGTCCTCGAGCTGCTCGATGCGGGGATCGACGTCATAAGCACGCTCAACATCCAGCACGTCGAGAGCCTTGCCGACGCCGTCGAACAGATGACGGGTGCCCGCGTGCGTGAGCGCGTGCCCGACTGGGTCGTGCGCAAAGCCAACCAGATAGAGCTCGTCGATTCGTCGCCCGAACAGCTGAGAAGGCGCATGCTCCACGGCAACATCTACCCGCCGGAGAAAGTGCCTTATGCGCTCACCCATTTTTTCCAGACGGACAACCTGATCGCCCTTCGCGAACTGGCGCTACGGTTCCTTGCGGACGAGACGGAAGAGGAGCTGCTCGAGCACCTCCGCCGTCACAGTGAAAAGCGCCTGTGGGAAACCAGCGAGCGCATCCTCGTTGCGATCACGGGTGCCCCCGGCACCGATGTGCTCTTGCGGAGAGCGGCGCGGATAGCGTCCCGGCTCAAGGGTGACCTAAATGTCGTGCACGTGACGGTTGCAGACGCCAAAGCCTCCGACAAGACTGCAGAGTTCGGGTCGCTAAAAGTGCTCGCGAAGGATCTCGGTGCGAACTGGCAGGAGCTCGTCGACGCCGACCCCGCTCAGGCGATAACCGAGTTTGCAAAAGAGCACCAGGTAACTCAGATCGTGCTCGGGTCGAGCCAGCGTGGTGGTCTTCGGGAGCTTGTGGGCGGCGGCATCGTCCGCCGGATCATCCGCAAGGCGGGTGATCTTGGCATCGACGTCCACGTGATAGCACGAAGGCAGCTCCCGCCCGGCTTCGACCAGCAAGCTCCGGAGATGCCGGACGAGAGCTAGCCCTTTGGGGCGCTGTTTAGTTCTTCTCGGTGTGGCGCTGGGTGAACGACACGATGAGACGTGAGCCAATGATCAGCAAGAGCACGAGTACCACCAGGACGAGGCTTGCGTCGTAGGAGAGTTCTTTCTGCCCGGAGAACGACGAGTTCCAGCCGTTCCAGACCATGAATGTCAGGTAACTCACGGGTACCCCCGTGAGATGGGCGGTGGGGCCGTCGCTCGTGAACGTCCCTGCCGTGTATAGCAGCGGGGCCGTTTCGCCCACAGATATCGCCAGTGCTACAAGCCATCCGGTGGTTATGCCCGGGAGCGCCGCCTTCATCGTGATGCGCGTGAGTGAGCGCAGCGGGGACATGCCGAGCCCGTCGGCGCCTTCGCGGTAGGACGTCGGCACTGCGCGCAGTGCCGTCTCGGTCGACTTGGCGATGTACGGCACGGTGAGGGCAGAAAGGACCATTAGCGCCGCGGCCAGCGAAAACTTCCAATGGAGCGCGACTACGAGCGCAAGGTAGCCGACATAGCCGAGCACGATCGAGGGGACGCCGGCCAGGACCTCCGAGGCCCCCCTCAGCAGTGAGCCGAGCGCGCCGGAGGCATATTCGGCAAGGTAGACGCCCGATAGCACGCCGACCACACCGGCCAATATCCCGACGCCGGCGACGAGCTCCAAAGTACCCAGTATCTCCTGGTAGAGGCCCCCGCCGGCAGCCGTCGTGGACTCCGTCAGCACGCTCCACTGCCAGGTCGGCACCGCCCTGGCGATGATCCCCCACAGGACCGAGATGATGGGTGCCGCTATCAGCAGGACCGCCGCGATGCAGCCGCCCCACCCAAGCCAGTTACCCACCGACCTGTACCAAGCGGGCCGCCCATAAAGGTCGAGCCCTTCGGATATGCCAGTTGTGCCCTGGCCCAACCCGCCTTGGCCGAAATCCCCGCCCTGCCCGGCGATTGCCACTTCTAGACTCCTCTCCCGACCGGGAGGGCGGTGCCGGCCACCTTCTTGACGAGGAGGCGGGCGCCCACGTTGGTCGCCAGCGTGACAACAGCGAGGACGAGCGCAAACTCGGCGAGCGTCCGGACGGTGAAGCCCGTGCCGTCGCCGAGGGCTCCGTCGAGCTGCTGGACGATCGTGGCTGCGATCGTGCTCATCCCCTGGTAGAGGTTGGGAGGGATCCGGCCGAGGATCGTCCCGGACACCATCGCCACTGCCATCGTTTCGCCGAGGGCTCTTGCAAGCCCGAGGACCGAAGCGCCGATTATTCCCGCCCTTACCCACGGCAGGCTCACTTTGCGTGCCACCTCCCAGTCGTTCATGCCGAGCGCAAGGGCGCCTTCCTTGGGCAAGCGGGGGACCTGGCGCAGGAGGTCCCTGGTGGTGGCGGCGACGATGGGGATGATCATGACCGTGAGCACGAGACCGGAAGTGAGCAGGCCCTGTCCCTGCGTCGCAGAAAGCGGGCCGCGGAGGAAGTCGATCACCGGGACATCGGGCACATGGTTGGCGATGAACGGCTCGACGTCACGCTGCAGGGTCGGCCCGAAAGTAAGGGCCCCCCACAAACCGAAGACGACGCTCGGAACGCCGGCGAGCACCTCGAGGAACATGCCGACGGCGCTCGATACCTTCCTCGGCAATCTCTCGACAATGGCGAGCGCGGCTCCGATCGAAATCGGGACTGCAAAAATGACGGCGATCGCCGAGCTCTCCAGAGTTCCTACGATGAGCGGCAAGGCCCCGTAGCTGACGCCCAAGGGGTGCAGCACGCCACCCGTCTTGACCGGGTTTGCATAGGTATTGCCCGGCTGCCACGTATCACGCACGAAAAAGCCGAGCCCGTTGTACTTGATGGCCGGGTACGCCTTCCAGGCGAGCACAGCGATGATGCCCACAAGGGCGAGCAGGGGCAGCATTGCGGCGATGCGGGTGACCCAGCGCGGGATGGCCTCCAGGTCAAAACCGAGCCTCGACTTGGACGTTGGAGCGAGCACGATCTCCGGGCCCACCCCCGGTGGAGGCACTTCGTCGGGTATTGTCAACATGCTTCTCCTTGCGGAAAAGTGGGGCGCACCTTCACGCCCCACTCTCTCCGCTTGTTTTTCCTAGTTTCTCTCAGGACGTTGGCTAGCTCCGGGACTGGCCGGGCCCGGTCGCACCGGGGCAGCTCCGAGGATTTCAGCCCTGGATCTGGGCAATCTGTGCGTCAGTCAGCGCCAGGACCGTTGGGGTGAGCGGCTGGAAGTTGACTGGCCCGAGGAAGCTGGAGGCACTTCCGCCCTTGGGGTCGGTGGCCCAGTAGAGCAACGCCTGGACTGCACCCGCTACCTGCTTGCTGCTCTCCTTGCCCGGGATAATGGCGTACTCGTAGTTGATGATGGGGTAGCCGGTCGAAGCGTTGTCGTAGATCAGGGAAAGCGCTTCGTTGGCTGGCGTTTTGGACTCGAGCGCCGCGGCTTCGGCACCTATCGTTGACGCGACGGGGAGCTCGTACTTGCCGTCGGCATTGGCCAGCTCCGCCAGCCCGAGGCCGCCGATCTTGCTTTCGTAACTGATCCCGATGTAGGCAATGCAGCCCGGGGTCGTCTGGCATGCCGACACCATGCCGCCGTTGCCTGTCGCGCTCGCGGCGTTGGATATTGCCGGGAAGGCGATGTTGGTGCCGAAACCGATCGAGGATCCCCATCCTTTCGGGTCGGCGGCGCTGAGGAACGAGCTGAAGATGAAGGTGTCACCGCTACTGTCCTGGCGGTGGATCGCGACGATCTTGTCGGCCGGGATGTTGACGCCGCGGTTGAGGCTCGTGATGGCCGGGTCGTTCCAGGTCGTTATCTTTCCCTGGTAAATGTCCGAGATCACTTGGCCGGTAAGGCGCAGGTGCGTGTTGCTCGACAAGCCGGGGATGTTGTAATTGACCATTTGGGCCGAGATCGCCAGCGCTATGTTTTTCAGCCCCGGGTACTCGGAAACCTGTGAGCTCGACAGGTATGCGTCCGACGCGCCTATGTCGACCACGCCGCCCGCCGCATCGGTGATGCCCTTGCCGGAGCCACCACCTGCCGGGTCGACGGTGACGTTGGAGTAGCGGGAATGGTAGGCCGGGGCCCACTCCTGGAAGAGCGGGTAGAGAAGTGTGCTGCCCTCCTCGTAGAGCGTCACGTTCCCCTTTGGCGGCACCTCGTTCGTCGTGGGAGTCGTCGACTTGGGCGGCGGCTTCGGCTTGGACTTGTTCTTGCTGAAGAAGTCTTTGGCGGCAGGGCTTTTGGCGCTTGCCGACGCCGAGGCTCCTGGTGCGGTAGCCGCCGCGACCCCGGTCGCGAACATGGCCGCCGTCAACGCTGTCGTGCCGAGGACCACCTTGCGGTGCAGGCTCGGGATTGATCTGCGGGTCTTAAGGCTTTTGCCTGAAGTCATCTGGGCGTGTTCCTCCTAGGAGCGCGCTTATGAAACGGTTTGTCACTGCTGTGGGTCAAGTAGGCGCGGCGTCGCCTACTCTGAATTGCTACCCGGCGCCGTTTTCCCGGGCAGGTCCTGTCAGCCCATACGGCCGCTCACGTAGCGAGCGGTCTCCGGCTCCTTAGGATCTTCGAAGAGCTGGGGTGTTTCGCCGAACTCGACCATCTTCCCCTGGTAGAAGAAGACCGTCTTGTCGGAAATCCGGCGCGCTTGGGCCAGATTGTGGGTGACGATGATGATGGTCAGGGCCGGCACGAGGCTTCGGATCATTGCCTCGATATTTTCGGTCGTGACAGGGTCGAGCGACGAGGTCGGCTCGTCGAGCAGGAGGACC